>CALXVN010000010.1 GCA_944392085.1 uncultured Clostridia bacterium
TAGATATCCAGATGCAGATACTGAAATATTAGAAGACATTAACTTTACTGCTGAGCCGGGAAAAACTACAGCATTAATAGGAAGTACTGGTAGTGGTAAGTCTACAGTAGTAAATTTAATACCAAGATTTTATGATGTAACAGGAGGAGAACTTTGTGTAGATGGTGTAAACGTAAAGGATGTTTCTCAAAAAGATTTAAGAGATATAATAGGCTTTGTACCACAAAAGGGAGTTCTTTTTTCAGGAACTATAGAATCAAATATAAAATATTCAAATGAAAATATGTCTGATGAGCAAATGGTAAAAGCAGCAGAAATAGCACAAGCAACAGAGTTTATTGAAGGAAAAGAAAATAAATATAAAGATGCTATTGCACAAGGAGGAAGTAACGTATCAGGAGGGCAAAAACAACGTTTATCAATAGCAAGGGCAATAGCAAAAGACCCAGAAATATTTATATTTGATGATAGTTTTTCAGCTCTAGACTTTAAAACAGATAGTAAGTTAAGAGAAGCTTTAGCAGAAAAAACAGAAAATAAAACAGTGATTATAGTTGCACAAAGAATTAGCACTATTTTAAATGCAGATAAAATAATCGTACTAGAAGAAGGAAAAATAGTAGGACAGGGAACACATGAAGAATTAATGAAAAATAATGAAACATATAAGCAAATAGCTTTATCGCAATTATCAGAAGACGAATTAAATGGGAAAGGAGGAAAATAGATGCCAGGACCAATGGGAGGACCAATGCGTGGTCCAAGTACAACTGAAAAACCTAAAGATTTTAAGAAGACTACAAAAAAACTAATAAATTCATATTTGGCTAAATATAAAATAGCATTAATTGTTGTATTTATATTTGCAATAGGAAGTACAATATTTACAATAGTAGGACCAAAAATATTAGGAAATGCAACAACAGAGATTTTTAATGGAATAATGGGTAAAATGTCAGGTGGAAGCGGAATAAACTTTGAAAAAGTAGCGCAAATTGCAATTACATTACTTGGATTATATGTGCTAAGTGCAGTATTTTCCTTCATACAAGGCTTTACAATGACAGGAATAGCACAAAAAATCACATATAAATTGCGTAATGACATAGCAGTAAAAATAAATAAACTTCCTATGAACTATTTTGATAAAAGAACCAATGGAGAGGTTTTATCAATAATTACAAATGATATTGATACATTAAGTATGAACTTAAATCAAAGTGTTACTCAAATAATTACATCTGTATGTACAATTATTGGAATTTTAATAATGATGTTTTCAATAAGTTGGCAAATGACTTTAATATCTTTAATAATACTTCCAATAGCAGGAATTGTTGTTAAAAAAATAGTTAGCAAATCGCAAAAATATTTTAATAAACAGCAAGATTATTTAGGACACGTAAATGGGCAAGTTGAAGAAATATACGGAGGCCTTACAGTAGTAAAAGCTTTTAATGCAGAAAATAAAGTGAGTGGAGATTTTGAAAAAGCCAATAATGAACTATATAGAGCTGGTTGGAAAGCACAATTTTTATCTGGTCTTATGCATCCAGTAATGAATTTTATATCAAATATAGGATATGTTGGTGTTGCAGTAGCTGGAGGATATTTGGCAATTAATGGAACAATTACAGTAGGAAATATTCAAAGTTTTATACAATATAACAAACAGTTTACTCGGGCCAATTAACCAAATAGCTCAAATTTCTAGTATGCTACAAGCAATGGTTGCAGCAGCAGAAAGAGTATTCGAATTTTTAGAGGAACCAGAAGAAGTAAATACAGCTAAAGGAAACATTGATCTGGCTAAATTAGAAGGAAATGTAGAATTCAATCATGTAAAATTTGGATATAACCCAGATAAAATAATTATAAAAGACTTTTGCGCAAAAGTTAAAGAAGGCCAGAAAATTGCAATAGTTGGACCAACAGGAGCTGGAAAAACAACTATGGTAAAACTTCTTATGAGATTTTATGATGTTACAGATGGCGAAATATTAGTAGATGGACATAATATTAAAGACTTTGAAAGAGGTAAACTTCGTCAAATGTTTGGTATGGTACTTCAAGATACATGGCTATTTGGAGGAACTGTAAAAGACAATATAAAATATAGTAAAGAAGATGCAACTGATGATGAAGTAATAGAAGCAGCAAAAGCAGCACATGTTCATCATTATATAAAAACTTTACCAAATGGATATAATTCACTTATAAATGAAGAATCATCAAATATTTCAGCAGGACAAAAACAATTACTTACTATAGCAAGAGTAATTTTAGCAGATCCAAAGATACTTATACTAGATGAGGCAACAAGCTCAATAGATACAAGAACAGAAATACAAATTCAATCTGCAATGGATAATTTAATGAAAGGCAGAACAAGCTTCATTATTGCACATAGATTATCAACTATAAAAAATGCGGATTTAATATTAGTTATGAATCAAGGAGATATAGTAGAACAAGGAACTCATGAAGAATTGCTAGCAAAAGGCGGATTCTATGCAGATTTATACAATAGTCAATTTGATGAGGAAGAAGAATGAGCAATTGGGGACGTACACCTTTTGCACAAAAATACATAAAAAAATATAAACCACGATAATATTAATTGTTATCGTGGTTTATTGTTATGCTTAATTTTTGCGCAAAAGGTGTACGTCCCCAATTGCTCATTTTAAAGTTCAAAATTCTTTATTGCAAAATCTATTTTTTCTTTTCCTTTGTCTGATAATTCGATTAATGGAAGCCTTGGAGAGCCACAATCAAATCCTACTTTTTTCATAGCATATTTTATAGGAATTGGGTTTACTTCAGAAAATAGTGCATTTATTAATGGAAAAGCATATAATTGTGAAGCACAAGCTTTTTGCCAGTTACCAGTTAAATAATCCATAACCATTTCATGAACAAATTTAGGATAGATATTAGATAAAACTGAGATTACTCCAACTCCTCCTAAAGAAAGAATAGGAACAACTTGATCATCATTTCCTGAATATATAGCAAGTTCATCTTTGCAAAGATTTGCAATTTTTGCTACCTGTGAAATATTTCCGGCTTGCTTCCTTAATAGCAACAATATTAGGAATTTTAGAAAGCTCAGCACATGTTTCAGGCTCAATATTAAGACCAGTTCTACTTTGAACACTATATAAAATGATAGGTAAGTCAACATTATCAGCAATTTTAGAATAATGTGATATTAGGCCTTTTTGAGTAGTTTTGTTATAATATGGAGTAACAATTAAAAGAGCATCTACTCCAACTTTTTCTGCATATTTAGAAAGCTCAATAACATCTTTTGTATTATTCCCACCAGTTCCTGCAATTATAGGAATTCTTTTATTTGCAACCTTTACACTAAATTCAATAACTGCTTTTTTTTCTTCTAAGCTCATTGTTGAAGATTCACCAGTAGTTCCACAAATAATTAAGCTATCTACACCTTCTAAAATTTGAAATTCAATCAATTTTCTTAAAACTTCAAAATTTATTCCGTCATCTGTAAAAGGAGTTACTAAAGCAGTTCCACAACCTTTAAAAATAACTTTTTTCATATAATTCACCTCATATAATGTATATGAAAAATAAGAATGATTTAATACTATCTTGTAAAAGTTAGCTAAAAATGTTAAAATAGTTATGGTGTAAATAAATTACAATTCATAAGCGTAAATATATTAGCTAATATAAACAGTGTAATAGGAGGAAAAATGTTAGAATTAAAAGATGTATGTTTTTCAAGAGATAATAAACAAATATTAAAAAATGTAAATTTAAAAATAGATAATAATAAAATGGTTGTTATTACAGGACCAAATGGTTCAGGAAAATCAACCTTAGCTAAAATTATTATGGGAATTGAAAAGCCAGATTCAGGAAAAATAATTTTTAATGGAAAAGATATAACAAATTTATCAATAACAGATAGAGCAAAAACAGGAATAGGATTTGCTTTTCAGCAACCAGTTAGATTTAAAGGATTAACGGTAAAGGATTTAATAGAAATATCAGCAGGAAATAATATAAAGGTGTGTGATGCTTGCGACATTTTAGCAGATGTTGGCTTGTGTGCTCAAGAATATTTAAATAGAGAGGTAAATGCAGGTCTTTCAGGAGGAGAATTAAAAAGAATAGAAATAGCAATGCTTGCAGCTAAAAAATCTGCACTTACAATATTTGATGAGCCAGAAGCGGGAATTGATTTGTGGAGTTTTAATAACCTTATATCAGTATTTGAAAAAATGCATGAGGATATAAAAGGCTCAATAGTAATTATTTCACATCAAGAAAGAATATTAAACATTGCAGATGAAATTGTTTTAATTGCAAATGGAAGAGTAGAAAAGCAAGGCAAGAAGGAAGAAATATTACCACAAATTTTTGGAAAAATAAAACCATGTCATAAACTAAATAATGGAGAGGCTTGCAACAAAAGTGAAGAAGATTAAAATTTAAAAATGAAAGATTTTAGGTTAAAATCATATATTTAGTAAATACAAAAGTAATCTTTTTAGACTAAATTTATAATGTGAGAGAGGGAAGTGAGATAAGTAATGGATAAAATAGAAAAAGAATTATTAAAACAAATAGCTGATATAGAAGAAGTTCCTATTGGAGCATATAATATAAGAGAAAATGGAAAAGGAGTTGCAAGAAATACAACTGCTAATATTGATATTGTTACAAAAAAGGACAAGCCGGGAATAGATATTATAGTAAAACCAAATACAAAAAATGAGAGTATACACATACCAGTAGTGTTAACTCAAGGTGGACTTAATGATTTAGTATACAACGACTTTTACATTGGAGAAAATGCAGAGGTAGTAATAGTTGCTGGATGTGGAATTCATAATAGTACATGCGAAACTTCTGAGCATGATGGAATACATACATTTCATTTAGCAAAAGGAGCGAAGATAAAATATATAGAAAAACATTATGGTGAGGGAGAGGGAACTGGAGATAGGATTTTAAATCCTCAAACAATAATAAATCTAGACGAAAATGCATCAATGGAGATGGAATCAGTACAAATAAAAGGTGTAAGCTCTACTGTAAGAGAAACGTATGCTAATATGAAAAAAGGTAGCAATTTAGTTATAACTGAAAGAATAATGACAACAGGAAAGCAAACAGCAAAAACAGTATTTGATGTAAATTTAGATGGAGAAGACTCAAGTGTTCATGTAGCTTCAAGGTCAGTTGCAGAAGATAATTCAGTCCAAGAATTTATATCTAATGTAAAAGGAAATGCAAAATGTTTTGGACATGTTGAATGTGATGCTATTATTATGGGAAATGGAAGAGTAATTTCAGATCCAAAAATAGAAGCTAACAATGTTGATGCAAGCTTAATTCATGAAGCTGCAATAGGAAAAATTGCAGGAGAACAATTAACAAAACTTATGACTCTAGGTTTAACAGAAAAAGAAGCAGAAGAACAAATTATTAATGGTTTTTTAAAATAAAATTTTAGTATGTAGGAAATATGAAGAAATGATTAAGCAAATAAAAAGAGAAATATAGATTTAAAAAAATGGGATTTTCCTTAATAAATTTTAAGGGAAAATCCTATTTTTCAAACTAACATTTTTTCTATTATTTGTACTGCATTAGTAGCAGCACCTTTTCTAATATTGTCTGCAACAACCCAAAGGTTTACTCCAGATTCTACACTAAAATCTCTACGTATTCTGCCAACAAATACTTCATCATTTCCTGATGCTTGAACTGCAAGAGGATATTTAGGACTTTCTATATTACTTGGAGTTTTTGCAGATACTAAATTATCCTGTAGTATTATTCCTGGAAAATTAGATAAAGTTTCTACTAAATCTTCCATTTCAAATTCTTTTTCAAATTCTACATTTATAGATTCACTATGTGAATTAAATACAGGTACTCTTACTGTTGTAGCAGTTATTTTTAAGTCAGGTCTTTTTAATATTTTTCTAGTTTCATTTATCATTTTTTCTTCTTCTTTAGTATATCCATTATCTAAAAATACATCTATATGTGGCAAACAATTAGAAAATATAGGATAATTAAATTTTAAAAGTTCATAAGAAGAAGTAGGTTTAAATGTGTTATTAGATGAATCCTCTATTGCTTTATCTATCATATAATTTTTTATACCATTTTCTAAATCAAGAACACCATTTCTTCCTGCGCCAGATACAGCTTGATATGTGGAATATACAATTCTTTTTATTTTATATTTATCATCTAATGGCTTTAAAGCTACAACTGCTTGAATTGTAGAACAATTAGGATTTGCAATTATTCCTTTATTATTTTTTATTTCTTCAGGATTTACCTCTGGTACAACTAATGGTACATTTTCGTCCATTCTAAAAGCACTACTATTATCAACAACAATACAACCTTTTGATGCTGCAATAGGTGCGTATTTTTTTGAAGTAGTTCCACCTGCACAAAAAATTGCATAATCAAATCCACTATCAAAGGATAATTCATTTAAACCTTGAACTATGTAATCTCTATCCATAAATCTTATTTTTTTGCCAGCAGATTTTGAAGAAGCAAAAAGCACATATTCTGAAATAGGTAAGTTTTTTTCTTCTAAAACTTTTAAAACTGTTCTGCCAACTAAACCAGTGGCTCCAACTATTGCTAATCTAACATTTTTCACTAGGCATCAATCTCCTTTATTTTATTGTATAGGAAAAATCAACTTTTTATTTGATATTTCAGTGTTTTTAACGATTTTTCCGTATACAACAAGGTTAAGTTTCCTTGGGCTGTGCATATTTGCGAAGCAAAATGCACATGTGGCGAAGCCACTTTTCTTATATTATATTAAGTTTATTAGAAAAAGTGTATAAAATAATTGATTTTTATTATTTTAGACGTTATATATATAACAAATAATTTCTAGGTCATTTTATTCTTAAGATTTAATTCAGATTATTTTTTTCTAAGTTAAAAATCAATAATATTTGTAGAATTTAAAATTTAGTGGTATAATGGAACAATGATATATGTCCTAATGAATTATATAATAATAGTACATTAGTTTAAGCAGGTTTAGGAGGAAAAATGTACAAGTTTTTTATTAATCACAATCAAATAAATGAAAATAAAGCAAAAATAATAGGCGAAGATGTAAATCATATAGCAAATGTATTAAGGTTAAAAAAAGAAGAAAAAATAATTATATGTGATAAAGATGAAAATATTAGCTATGTGGCCAAGATTAAAGAAATAAATAGGGAATATATAAAATGCGAAATAATAGAGCAGATATTAGAAAACATAGAAAGTAATGTTAACATAGATTTATATCAGGGACTTCCTAAAATAGATAAAATGGAATATATTATTCAAAAAGCAACAGAACTTGGTGTTAGAGATATTTATCCAGTTATAACAAAAAGATGTATAGTAAAACTTGATGAAAAATTAAAAACAAAAAAAATAGAAAGATGGCAAAAAATAGCTGAAGTTGCAGCAAAACAAAGTAAAAGAGATTATATTCCAAAAATAGAAAATGCTATAAATTTAGAAAATATTTGCCAAAACATAGAAAAATATGATATTATATTATTAGCGTATGAAGATGAGGCTAATAATACTTTAAAACATGAACTGAAAATATTAGCTGAAAATAAAACCCAAAAAATAAAAATAGGAATTATAATAGGACCAGAAGGCGGACTAGATATAGAAGAAGTAAATAAATTAAAGGAAGCAGGAGCAAAAATTATAACATTAGGAAAAAGAATTTTAAGAACAGAAACTGCTTCATTAGTTATTTTAAGTGACATTATATATGAATTTGAATTATAAAAAATAATAGTACTAAAATAAATATATTTTATATACAAATATACTAAAATATAAAATGTAAATGGGGGAATAATACATGCCTAAAAGTGATGAAAAAGAACAAATACAAAGCAAAAAAGAAAAGGCAGAAAATAATAGCAAAACAAGTAATCAAAACCAAAAAAATGAAAAGGACAAGAAAATACCAGAACAAAGTAATTCGAAAAAAGGTACAAATAAAAAGCAAGTAAACAAAAGCGTAAAAAATAATAACAAAGCAAAAAATAGCCAAGCTGAAAATGAAGCTAAAAATAAAACAAATACGAATTCAAATAAAACTAATACAAAGAAAAATAATACATCTACTAGAAAAACTTCTAAGACAACAGAAAAGAGAAATGTAGAAAAAACTAATGGTGATAACAGCATACAAAAAGAGAATGTAAAAGAAATAAAAGATAAAAATAAAAAAAATTCGAATAATAAAAAAGTAAGTAAAAATGATGAAAAGGTAGTAGAAAAAGCTAAACAGGAAAACAAAGAAGAAGATAAGAAAGAAATAGTAGAAAAAGAACATGTAAAATTAATAAAATTTGAAGAAATAAAAAATATCTTTAAAAAGAAAAATAAAATACCAAAAGAAGATTTAGATAAAATACAAAAACCAGTATTTATAAATCTTTTAGTTGCTTCTATAGTTATTGTGTATTTTTCTTTCTTAATATTAGGATATATAAATATTAAAAATGATATATATCAAGTCGATTTAAAGGTATTCTCATTATGTACTTTATTTTTAGCAATTATTGTATTAGAAAAAGCATATAAAGAAGATAGTGGCAAAATAGCAATTTATGGAATAGAAACAATAGTAATAGCAATAATTACACTTGCACTAATTTATATAAATTTAATGTTATCATCAAGTTATATAAAAATTGTATTAATAATTCTAGGAATAGTTATAATATATTATGTAGTCAAATCAATTATTATTTATACAAAAGGTAAAAAAAGATATTTTGTAAATGATATGAAAGAAATGATTAATACAGAAGAATAGTATTATTTTGGGGGTTGATAATTATGCAGTTAATAAACATTGGTTTTGGTAATATTGTTTCAGCAAATAGAATTATAGCTATAGTAAGTCCAGAGTCTGCACCAATTAAAAGAATTGTGCAAGAAGCAAAAGATGGTGGTACAGCTATAGATGCTACTTATGGAAGAAAAACAAGAGCAGTTATAATTATGGATTCAGGACATGTGGTTTTGTCTTCTATTCAACCAGAAACAGTAGCAGGAAGGCTAGAAAAAGAAGAAGATAATATAAATTTTATAGAAGAAAAATAAAATTATTGGGAGGAATGTAAAAATGATGGTAAAACCAACAGTAAAGGAATTATTAGAAAAGGTAGATAATAGATTTGAATTAGTAGTAGTTACTGCTAAGAGAGCAAGACAAATAGCAGATGGAGCAGAAGTTTTAACAAATGCAGATGAAGAGTCTCCAGTTACACTTGCTGCTAATGAAATTGCAGAAGGAAAGGTAGAAATAAAAGAAGAAGAGCAAGAATAAAAATAATATTTTAGTAGTGTAAAAAGGAAGATGAAAATGAAAAAACATATTATATCCATAGCAGGTGAACTTGCTAGTGGTAAAGGTGCAGTATCTACAATATTAATGCAAAAATTAAATTATGGAATATATAGAAATGGGGAATATTTTAGAAAACTTGCCAAGGAAATGAATATGGATGTAACAGCCTTTAATGAATATGTAAAAAAACATCCAGAAATAGATATTAAAATAGAAAAAAGTGCGACAGAGTATGCTAAAGAGCATGATAAATTTATTATTGATGCACGACTTGGTTGGTATGCAGTTCCAGAATCTTTTAAAGTATATCTAACTGTAGATATAGAAGAAGCAGCAAAAAGAGCTTTTAATGATGAAAAAAGGAAAAGCACAGAAAGCTTTGATACATTAGAAGCACAAAAAGCAGACTTGATAAAAAGATATAATTTAGAAAATGAAAGATATTTTAAATTATACAATGTACATAAAGAAGATTTAAACAATTATGATTTAGTGCTTGATACGACTAATAACACTCCGGAAGAAATAGCAGAAAAGATAAAAGAAGAATATGAAAAATGGTTAGAAAAATAATACTTGAGTACAAAAGTGGAGCAGTGTAAATTGCTCCACTTTATAATTTTGTATTAATATTTTTGACTTTCATATAAAATGCAATAGTTGCAGATGTGATTTGTAACTATATTTAAATTTGATATACAAGAAACATAAACTTTATATTGTATTATCTTCAATTTTTTGATAGAATGTATTTGTTATTTTATATAAATGTACTTAATTAAAAAATTATAATATATATAGATGAATTATTATGCAAGAAAAAGGAGAGAGATGATAGCAGAAGTTATAATACAAAGTAATGTGAAAAATTTAAATAAAGTATTTGATTATAAAATTCCCAACGAATATGAAAAAAATTGGGTAGAGTTAATTGGTGCAAGGGTTTTAGTGCCTTTTGGTAAAATGAAAACTTTAGAAGAAGGCTTTATAGTAAACATCAAAAAAAGTACAGATTATGAAGTAAAAGAAATAGCAAAAGTGCAGGGAAGATATTTAAATAGAACAAAAATAAATTTTGCAAGATGGATGGCAAAAAGGTATTTTTGTAATGTATCAGATTGCCTAAAATTAATGCTACCACCAGGAACTAGCACAAAGATAAGTGAAAATAGAGTAAAAGAAAAGAATGTAAATTTTGTAGTTTTAAAAAAAGATGAAGAAGAAATAAATAGTGATATAGAAAATAAAAAGATAAAATCAGAAAAGCAGTTAAGAACTTTAAGATTTTTAATTGAAAATAAAGAAGCTTTAATATCAGACTTAGAAATGTTTGCAGATAGCTCAAGAGCAGTAGTAAATGCTCTATGTAAAAAAGGATATACAGAGATTATAGAAAAAAAAGTGGAAAGAAATCCATTTGAAGAAAAAAACATTGAAAGGACAGAAAAACTAAAATTAACACAAGAGCAACAAAAAGCATTTAATACAATATGTGATTCAATGGATGATACGTTATTTACAGAATTTTTAATATATGGGGTAACTGGTTCTCGGAAAAACAGAAATTTATTTGCAATTAATTGAAAAAGCATTAAATGAAAATAAGTCTAGCATCTTATTAGTTCCAGAAATATCTTTAACTCCACAAACAGTAAATAGATTTATTGCAAGATTTGGAAAAGACCAAATTGCAGTTTTACACAGTAAATTATCAGTTGGAGAAAGATTTGACCAATGGAATAAAATAAATAGTGGAAAAGCAAAAATAATTATAGGGGCACGTTCTGCAATATTTGCGCCAGCGCAAAATTTAGGAATAGTAATAATAGATGAGGAACATGATAATTCATATAAATCTGAAATGACTCCAAAATATGATGCAAAAGAAGTAGCAAGCTATATATGCAGAGAAAATAATATTCCACTAGTATTAGGAAGCGCTACACCTGCAATGGATACATATTATAAAGCAAAAAATGATGAGATAATGCTTTTAGAATTAACAAAAAGAGCAAATGAATCTTGCCTTCCAAGTATAGAAATCATTGATTTAAGAGAAGAACTTGCAAAAGGTAATAAATCAATGATTAGCACAAAGCTATATGCAGAAATTGAAAAAAATCTAAAAGAAAAAAAGCAGACAATTTTGTATTTAAACAGAAGAGGTTTTTCAACATTTGTTATGTGCAGAAACTGTGGATATACTGTAAAATGTAAAAATTGTAATATTAATTTAACATACCATTCAAATAGTAATAAACTAAAATGCCATTATTGCGGGTATGAACAAAATTTTTTAAGTAGATGCCCAAAATGTGATAGTGATCAAATAAGGTATTTTGGAACAGGAACACAAAAATTAGAATATGAAATAAATAAGTTGTTTCCAAATGCTACAACTATACGAATGGATGTAGATACAGTAAATAAAAAGAATTCTCATGAGCATATATTAGAAAAATTTAAGAATGAAAATATAGATATTTTAATAGGAACTCAAATGGTTGTTAAAGGGCACCATTTTCCAAATGTTACTTTAGTTGGTGTAATTGCAGCAGATGGAAGTTTAAATATAGATGATTTTAGGGCAAATGAAAATACTTTTCAAATACTAACACAAGTAGCAGGAAGAAGCGGAAGAGGAGAAGATAAAGGAAGGGTTATAATACAAACATATAATCCAGATAATTTTAGTATTGAATGTGCGAAAAAACAAGATTATGATTTATTTTATAATACGGAAATAGCTTTACGAAAACAATTGAAATATCCTCCATTTTGCGATATAATATTAATTGGATTTACTTCAAAAGATGAAAATGAAGTACAAAAACTTGCAGAAAAAATACATTTATATTTAAAAAGTAGAGTAATAAAAGAAAATATTGGAATAATATTATACAAAGCTCTGCCATCTCCAATAGATAAGATAAAGAATAATTATAGGTGGAGAATATTAATTAAATGTAAATTTTCAGAAGAAATAGTAAATCTAATGAATGACACAATAGAAGAATTTTTAAGGTTTAAGAGTAAAAAAACAAAAATATCAATAAATTTAAACCCTAGTAATATGATGTAAAGGAGGAGTAGTATATGGCAATAAGAAAGATAAGAGAAAACGGAGATGAAATCCTAAGAAAAAAATCAAGAGAAGTTGAAATAGTAGATGATAAAATAAGAGAACTACTAGACGATATGTTAGAAACGATGCATAAATACAATGGAGTAGGGTTAGCAGCACCACAAGTAGGAATACTAAAAAGGGTTATTGTAATAGATTTATATGATGGAAATGAGCCTTTAAAATTAGTAAATCCTGTAATAACTAAAACAAAAGGAGAGCAAGAAGTAGAAGAAGGATGCTTAAGCTTTCCAAACCAATACGCAAAAATGATTAGACCTGAAGAAATTGTGGCAGAAGCATTAAATGAAAAAGGTGAGAAGATAAAAATAAAGGCAAAAGGGTTATTAGCTCAGGCAATATGCCATGAAGTAGATCACCTAGAAGGAATACTTTTTGTAGATAATATGATTCCTGGAACTTTAGAATTTGTAGAGCCTAATCAAGAAAAGTAAATGTTACTATTTAATGGTTTTGATAAAGTTAGAAACTAGAAAGCAAGATGATATATGTTTATTTTTCGAATTTTTTGTTCTTGTTGTCGAAGCCATTAATCAAGCAAATAAAAATTCTTTTTATTTGCTTGGAAAGAAGGCTTCTTCAAGCGCACTCGCATTAAAAATGCTCGTTTGAACGCTACGCGAACTGCAAAATGTCTCAAAATAAACATATATCTAGCTTTCTCTATTTAAAATATAGTTAAACCATTAAATAGTAACAAAGAGAGGTCAACAGACTTAGTTTGAAAGAACCTTTTATATCTATATGTGCCTTTAACCAGAGCAAGAAAGGAATGTGATTTTAAATGCTAAAAATAGTTTTTATGGGAACACCAGATTTTGCTTTAGAATCTTTAAAAGCAATCTATGAAGCAGGACATAATATAGAAGCAGTAGTTACTAATATAGATAAACCAAAGGGAAGAGGAATGAAAATGGTTTCTTCTCCTGTAAAACAATTTGCAGAAGAAAAAAATTTAAAAATTTATCAACCTCAAAAAGTAAGAAATAATCCAGAATTTATTGAAGAAATAAAAAAAATAAATCCTGATGTAATATGTGTTGTGGCTTATGGAAAAATTTTGCCAAAAGAACTTTTGGATATTCCAAAATTAGGAGCTATAAATGTACATGGATCTTTGCTTCCACAATATAGAGGAGCAGCACCTATACAATGGGCTGTACTTAATGGGGATAAAACAACTGGAATTACAACAATGTATATGGATGAAGGTATGGATACAGGAGACATGATTTTAAAACAAGAAACTAAAATAGGTGAAAATGAAACAACAGGAGAATTATGGGAAAGATTAGCTAAAATAGGAGCAGATTTACTTGTTAAAACTTTGGAAATGGTTGAAGCAGGAACAGCTCCAAGAGAAAAGCAAGGAGCAGATTTTTCTTTAGCACCTATGTTAGATAAGGAAATGGCAAAAATCGATTGGGAAAATAAAAAAGCTGTAGAAATAAAAAATTTAGTAAGAGGATTAAATCCTATCATGGGAGCTTATAGTTTTCTTAATGATAAAAAAATAAAATTTTGGAAAGTAGAAGTTATAGATGAAAAAGAACTAGAAAAAGAATTTCCAGAACTTACAGAATACTCATATAAAATGAAATCGATTGTTTCTGGAACTGTACTATTTTCAGATAGTAAAAAAGGATTGTATATTAAAGCAAATGATGGAATAATTAAAGTTTTAGAAGTTCAAGGAGAAAATGCAAAGAAAATGAGTATAAATGATTTTCTTAGAGGAAATAAAATAGAAGTTGGAAGCATTTTTGAATAACTAAAAGAAAATCTGGCTTAAAAAAATTTAGGTCAGATTTATGATGTGGGAAAGGAAGAAGTATATATGGCTAAAACTACAAAAGAAGCAGAAAGTACTATTAATAAAAATCTAGAATATATAGGATTAAATTTAGATAAGATTCCAAACTTTATAAAAGCATTTGAACCATTAAATTATAGACCTGCTAAATCTTATGATGATAGTATTTATAAGGTATACAAATATGTAAATATAAAAAATATTGAGATATTAATTTCACCATCAGATAGAATAACAGATATTAAAGAAAGATATAAATTAGCCAGCCCATTAATAGAATATTTAGATTCAAAAAAAGAAGAAAATATAGAAAAATTTGCTTCTTTTATGAAAATGGTAGCAACAATTAATAAAGACAGGATAGAAGAAATATCAAAAGAACAAGAAGAATTAAATGAAAAAATTCCGTATGAAGTAAAATATCCAAATAATTTTATTTGGCAAATATACTATTCAGATTATGCAAAGAAATACTTTATGTTAGTACCAATAAATGAACAAGATAATAATGCATTATTTTATTTGTTAAAAGAACAGATAGCAAATATAAGGGCAAGAAAAGGAAAATATATATTTGTTCCAATAAGTCATTTAGAATATTCTGGTAGGTTTTTAACAAAAACTGAAATTTCAGACATAGAAAATTATTTATGGTATTTTACAAAAGAATGGCCAAATGTTTATGAAGTTTATGACAAAAATGAAAATATGTTTATAAAAATTGTAGGAGAAACAAAAGTATATGATAAAATAAAAAGCACTTATAGTATAAACTTAGAGACTAAAGAACAAGCTCTAGAATTTTACAAATTATTAAAAGCAATGTTTATATTAGCAACAGGAGCTAAAGAAGAATATAGATTTAATACTAAAATTAATAGTAATGGTGAAATAGAATTTTGGGATAATGATACAAAAATACAATATGAGAGTTTACCAGAATATTTAAAATTAGAATATTTATCTAAAATAGATAAATTAAAAAATGAGAAAAAAGAGCAAAAGGAATTAAAAAGAAAATTAGCAAAATTTAAAGATATAATTGAAGATTTAACGCAAGAATATTTATTAAGACAAAAGCAGATTGCTACATTTTTGGAATGTAAAAAAACTTTTTTTGGAAGAGTAAGGTATTTCTTTAAAAAGAAAAAAGATGTAAAAGAAAAAATTGCACCTCCAAAGAAAATAAATAGAGAAGAAAATGAAAAAGATGAAGCACTAGAAGAATTGTATAAATTAAAACAGCAGTATACAATAGAAGATTTAATCAATATATGTACAAAATTAGAAGAAGTATTAAAAGAAAATAATAATCTAAATTTAGATATAACAGCAATGGCTACCAAAGAAGAAATTTTATCAAAGAAAATAGATAATGCAGATTTATATATTAAAGAAATTGATAAACACAAAAAAAGTATTTTTGAATTTTGGAAGTTCACAAGTAAAGATGAAGTACAAACTTTAAGTGAAGCGGAAGAAGAAAATGAAAAAGAAAAGGTAAAAATGAATAAATATTTTGACTATGAAACAGATTTAGAGGATTTTGGAAAGAAAATAGATGAGCTTCAAAGAAGAAAATTATCTAAAAATGAGACAGATGCAATGTTTGCAATAAGAGAAGTACCAGATTCTTTTAAAGAAATAGCAAAAGAAAATGAAACAGCTGTAGAGTTATTTATTGAAGCAGATGAGAAACAAGCCAAAAAAACAAAGAAAATGAATGCATTAGAAAAAGATTTAGTTAGACTAAAAAAAGAATATGAAAATGATATAGAGATTATAAATGCAAAAGATTTTGATATATTTGGTGGTTTGATAGAAGATAAAACAAAAATAAAGAAGATAAACAACGAAAGCCATAGAGAAATAGAAAAAGATAAATATAAAATACTTAATATTAATTTAGAAACTGATATTAAGGTATATACAGAAAATGTGGAAGAATATTTAAATTTAATAAAAGAAGCATTAAATAAAATAAAATCTCCATATAATATGTCTGTATATGGTATTACAACTAAAAAGACATTGGAAGGAATGGGTATATTTAATATTAATCCTAAAGATGAAATAGAAAAGGAAATACATAGTAAAAAGACAAAAATAATACTACATAAATTAAATATTAAAGAAAATACACCAGCAGTATTTTATTCAAATATAATGTTTTATGATAATATAAATAAGACATTGCCACTTGGAATGAATTTATCGTCAGAGGTTTTGATTGATACAAGTAAGATTGATTTTCAATATGTAAATGAAGAAACTTTTTACATAAATTATAAAATTGACGAATTTGAATATGGTACGAAACAGATACAAGTGTATGAGTATGAGGCAAGGTAGAATTATATTATAAGTAGTATTGTAAAGCTGATAAAAAAGTTAAAGAACTGGCATTGTCAGTTCTTTAACTTTAGGAGTTATTCAAGGTACTTGACCTCACCGCATTTGATGCACTTAGTCATTTTACAAGGAACTTCTTCAGAAAGATATCCTACAGGTTTAGTACAAATATTAGATCCTTGAATGACAATCATTTTTCCATAAGAAACGCGAACTGTTTTGGTTCCTATATTAATTGGTCCCCAGATATGGTCGCATTTGTTCAAAGAGTTGATCATAATAATAATCTCCCTTCATAGATTGTACAAAATTTAATAAATCAATTCTAATTATACTAAATTTTCAAGCAATGGTCAATTTTATGCAAATTTTATTTTTTACTTGACAAAACGAACAAATGGTTGTAGAATAATAATCGAACAAGATTTCGCATTTATGGAGGTTATTATGATATCTACATTACATATTAAAAATATAGGAATTATAGAGGATTTAAATATTGATTTTAATGATGGATTTAATGTTCTTACTGGAGAAACAGGAGCTGGTAAAACATTAATAATAGGAGCTTTAGGGATTATATCTGGTGGGAGATTTTCAAAAGATATGATTAGAAATGGAGAGAAGTATTCTTTTGTTGAAGTTAATATATTTTGTCCAAATAATCCAGACTCTATTGATGGAAATATTATAGTTTCTAGAGAGATATATTCAAATGGCAGAAATTCATGTAAAATAAATGGAAGATTAGTAACAGTAAATGAATTAAAAGAATTTATGGAAGATTACGTAAATATACATGGACAACAAGATAATCAAAATTTACTAAATGAAGCAAAACACATTTATTATCTTGATGGATTTATAGGAAAAGAAATTTTAGAATTAAAAAATAATTATGTCCAATTATATAAAAGGTATAATGAAATAAATACTAAGCTTAAAGAAAATTATGGTGATGAACAAGAAAAGGAAAGAAAGTTAGATTTATTAAATTATCAGTTAAATGAGATAAAAAATGCACATTTAAAAGTTGGAGAAGATATAAATTTGCAAGAACAACATAATTTAATGAAAAATTCTGAAAAATTACAAGAAAATTTGCAAGAAATAGATGAAAATTTAAGTAATCAGGCTATAGAAAGTGTATCTAATTCAATAAGATGCTTAGAAAAAATTTCTAATTACGGTGAGCAGTATGAATCTAAATTAAATGAATTAAAAAGTATATATTACGAGATACAAGAATTATCAAGAGATATATCAAGCATGAAAGAAGAGGTATATTTTGATGAAAGTAAAAGAGATGATATAGAAAAAAGATTAGATGAAATATTTTTATTAAAGAGAAAATATGGAAATAGTATAGAAGAAATACTTGAATATAAAAATAAAATAGAGAAAGAGATTTTTGATATAGAGAATTTAGATGAAATAAACAACAAATTAAAAAAAGAAAAAAATGAAATAAAAACACAGATGTTAGAAATTTGCGAAAATATGAGTATAAAGAGAAAAGAATATGCTAAAATTCTTTCAAATAGAATGAATGAAGAATTAAAAGATTTGGAGATGAACAATGCAAAACTTAGAGTAAATGTAGAAAAACTAGAAGAGGATAAATTTAATATAAATGGTTTAGATAAAGTTGAATTTATGATTTGCACAAATAAAGGAGAAGAAGAAAAAGAACTTTCAAAAATTGCGTCTGGAGGAGAAATGTCAAGAGTTATGCTTGCCATAAAAACTGTGCTTGCAGATGTTGATGAAGTACTTACTTTAGTATTTGACGAAATAGATACTGGAATTAGTGGTAAGGCAGCTAAAGCAGTGGGAGAAAAATTAAAATCTATTTCAAAGAATCATCAAGTAATGGTAGTAACTCACTCAGCTTCAATTGCAGCAAAAGGAAAATACAATTATTTTATAAGTAAGAAAACAATGGAAAATAAAACATATACAAATATAAAACAATTAAATGAAGAAGAAACAATAAAAGAAATTGCAAGAATTTCTTCAGGAGATGTAACAGATATATCGATTGCTCATGCAAAAGAATTAAGGAAAGTATCGTAATTTCTGATATTTGTAACTAAATTAATCAAATTTTAAATTCTTTAAGTTAATTGGGTTTACAAAAATAGTTAAATAGTATATAATATTTAACATAAATTATATTAAACTACCCGATTGGAGGAGAAATTATGAGTGAAATTAATAACCAAGAACAAGAATTGGACATGAACCAATTAATGAAAGTTAGAAGAGAGAAGCTTGAAAAATTACAAAAAGAAGGAAAAAATCCTTTTAAAATAACAAAATTTAACAGAACACATACAAGTAAAGAAATAAAGGAAAATTTTGAAGAATTAGAAGGAAAAGATGTAACAATAGCAGGTAGAATTATGGCAAAAAGAATTATGGGAAAAGCATCATTTTGTCATTTACAAGATCATGAGGGAAAAATACAAAGTTATGTAAGTGTAAATGAATTAGGAGAAGAAAGCTATAAAGAATTTAAAGAAGATGATATTGGAGATATTGTAGGAATAACAGGATTTGTATTTAAAACAAAAACAGGAGAAATATCAATTCATGCTAAAGAACTTACATTACTTTCTAAGTCTTTGAGACCATTACCAGAAAAATATCATGGATTAAAAGATACAGATTTAAGATATAGACAAAGATATGTAGATTTAATAGTAAATCCAGAAGTAAAAGATACCTTTATAAAAAGAACAGAGATAATAAAAGAATTTAGAAGAATTCTTGATGAAAAGAACTTTATTGAAGTAGAAACACCTATATTAAATACAATAGCTGGTGGAGCATCAGCAAGACCATTTATCACACATCATAATACATTAGATATAGATATGTATTTAAGAATAGCAACAGAATTATATTTAAAAAGATTAATTGTTGGCGGATTTGATAGAGTTTATGAAATAGGAAGAATATTTAGAAATGAAGGAATGGATTTAAAACATAATCCGGAATTTACAAGTATTGAGTTGTATCAAGCTTATGCTAATATGGACGACATGATGGATATAACAGAAGAATTAATCTCTAAAACAGCTCTAAAAGTTTTAGGAACAACTAAAATAACATATCAAGGAATAGAAATAGATTTAACTCCATCATGGAGAAGAATTACAATGATAGATGCTATTAAAGAAGTAACAGGAGTAGATTTTCATACTATTAATACAGATGAGGAAGCTATGGAAGCTGCTAAAAAAGCAGGAGTGCCAGTTGATCCTATTAAAACCACAAGAGGAGATATAATTGTTCAATTCTTTGACGAAAAAGTAGAAGAAACATTAATACAACCAACATTTATATATGAGTATCCAATAGAAAACTCACCACTTGCTAAGAAAATGGAAAATAGTGAAAAAATGACTCAAAGATTCGAATTATTTATTGGTGGTAGAGAATATGCTAATGCTTTTTCAGAATTAAATGATCCGATAGATCAATATGAAAGATTTTTAGATCAAGTAAGACAAAGAGAAGCAGGAGACGATGAAGCAAATATGATGGATATGGATTTTGTTACAGCTCTAGAATACGGAATGCCTCCTACAGGTGGACTAGGAATAGGAATGGATAGATTAATTATGCTTCTTACAGACGAAGCATCTATAAGAGATGTGTTATTATTCCCTACAATGAAACCATTAGATAAAAGTGATAATATAAAAAATTTAGAAAAAGTAACAAAATCAATAGTAGAAGATAATAAAAAAGAAATAAATTTCTCAAATATAAAAATAGAACCATTATTTGAAGAAATGATAGATTTTGACACATTTGCAAAATCTGATTATCGTGCTGTAAAAATAAAAAATTGTGAAGTTGTGCCAAAAAGTAAAAAACTATTAAAGTTTACATTAGATGATGGAACAGGTACTGATCGTGTTATTTTAAGTGGTATCCATGAATATTATGAACCAGAAGAATTAATTGGAAAAACAGCAATAGCAATTGTAAATCTTCCAGCACGTAAAATGATGGGAATTGATTCTTGTGGTATGTTAATTTCAGCAATTCATGAAGAAGATGGAAGAGAAGGTCTAAATCTTCTAATGGTTGATGATAGAATTCCAGCAGGTGCAAAATTGTATTAATTTTTTATATATAAAAATATATAGAAAATTTTAATTTATAAAGAAAAGGATTTTATTAAAATGTATATAGATAGAAGAATTATATTTTTAATTATAGCTTTAATGCTATTTAGTTCATTTATGACATTATTTTCACAAGAAGGGGCATTGCTTAGCTTTGTCCTTTCTATACCAGGAATTTTAGTAGCAATAACATTCCATGAATTTGCACATGCTTTAGCAGCTGATAAATTAGGGGACGATACACCAAGAATACAAGGAAGGCTAAACTTAAATCCATTTACACATTTAGATCCATTTGGAACTATAATGCTAATATTTGCAGGATTTGGTTGGGGAAAACCAGTAGAAATAAATCCAAGAAATTTTAATAGATCCATATCTCTTTCAAAAGCAGAAGCAATAGTTGCAGCAGCAGGACCAATAATGAATTTTATATTAGCTATTATTTTTGAAATTATTTCCTGCGCGATAGCAAAATTTTCACCGTCATTTTATTTTTCTACTACTGGAATAATAGTAGATACAATTTTAAATTCAATAGTTATAACAAATATAGGATTAGGAATATTTAATTTGATTCCATTACCACCATTAGATGGTTCTAAAATATTAGCAGGTTTTTTACCATATAATGCAAGAAATTGGATGGATTCACATAGTCAGATATTTGAAATAGTTTTTATTGCACTATGGATTGTAGGAATTTTAAGTTTAATAATATCACCATTAATATCAGTTGTATATAGTAGTTTGTCATATTTATGTGCAAGTATGTTTGGCTTGACAATAGGATAATGTTAATTTTAATAAAGTATATCAATGATATAAACAAAAAAATATATATAGCAAACTTAAAGGAGTAATAGAATTGAAAGACATATTAACACTAGGAATTGAATCAAGTTGTGATGAAACTTCAATAGCAGTAGTAAAAAATGGAAGAGAGATTTTATCAAATGTGATAAATTCGCAAATAAAAATACATGAAAAATTTGGTGGAGTTGTACCAGAAATAGCTTCTAGAAATCATATAGAAGCTATTTCAAATGTAATGGAACAAGCATTAAAAGAAGCTAATATTTCATATGATGATATAGATAATATAGCATGCACATATGGACCAGGACTAGTTGGAGCGTTATTAGTTGGAGTTTCATATGCGAAAGGCTTAAGCTATGCTTTAAATAAACCATTAACAGGAACTAACCATATTGAAGGACATATTGCAGCTAATTATATTACACATAAAGAATTAAAACCACCATTTATTTGTCTTATAATTTCTGGAGGCCATACTCATTTAGTGCATATAAAAGATTATGATAAATTTGAAATATTAGGGAAAACAAGAGATGATGCAATAGGAGAAGCTTTTGATAAAGTTGCAAGAGTTATAGGGTTGGGATATCCAGGAGGACCCAAAGTAGACAAACTTGCAAAAGAAGGAATACCAAATATAGAATTACCTAAAACTCATATGGAAGGACTAGATTTTAGCTTTAGTGGGGTTAAAACGTCTATAATAAATTTATATCATAAAAATCCAGACATAAATAAAGCAGATTTATGTGCTAGCTTTGAAAAATATGTAACAGAAATATTAATAAATAATACTATGAAAGCATCAAAAGAATTAAAATTAAATACAATTGCTTTAGCAGGAGGAGTGTCAGCTAATTCATATATTAGAGAAAATTTTATGGAATTGAAAGAAAAAGGATATAAAATATATTATCCAGAACCAATACTTTGTACAGATAATGCGGCAATGATAGCTTCAGCAGGGTATTATAGATTTATTTCAGGAGTTACCTCAAATTTAGAATTAAATGCAGTACCTAATTTAAAAATAGGAAATAATAACCAGTAAAAAAGGAGAAAACTATGTCCGTATATGCAATAGCAGATTTGCATTTATCATTTTCAAAAGACAAGCCAATGAATATATTTGGAGATAATTGGAATAATCATGCAGAAAAAATAAAAGATAATTGGCTAAAAAAAGTAAAAATTGAAGATACTGTTATTCTTTCTGGAGATTTTTCTTGGGCTATGTATTTAGAGGAGACGAAGTTAGACTTCGAATATTTGAATGATTTACCAGGAACAAAAATAATGTTAAAAGGGAATCATGATTACTGGTGGTCTACATTAAATAAAATGAATAAATTCTTAGAAGAAAATAGTATTAATAATATTAAATTTCTATATAATAATAGTTATTTAGTAGAGAATAAAATTATTGTAGGCACAAGAGGATGGAATATTTTAGATACTGAAAATAGTGATAAGATGATAAAAAGGGAAAATGCAAGATTAGAACTATCTATTAAATTTGGCTTGGAAAAATTTGGAGAAGATAAAGAAATAATTTCATTTATGCATTATCCTCCAATAAGTAAAGCAGAAACATTAAAAGGAGAAAAAAATGAATTTATAAAGACATTTGAAAGATACAACATAAATACTTGCTATTATGGACATTTACATGGACAATCACATAGAGAAGCAATTGAGGGAATATATAATGGAATAAACTATAAGTTAATAAGTGCAGATTATTTAAAATTTGATTTGTTAGAGATAGGCTAAATTTTATAATTTTATATGAATAAGTGTTTGACAAACTTAGAAATATATGATAAAATAATTATCTGTAAGCCGCCTGAGTCGGGCAACTAAATATTAGATAAATTCTAATTGCCTTGTATTTTATGCTTAGCGAGTATACATATAAGAGGAGGTGTACATATAATGTACGCAATAATTGAAAGTTGTGGAAAACAATACAAAGTAGCAGAAGGAGACGTAATATTCTTTGAAAAATTAGAAGCTGAAGAAGGTAAAAAAGTTACATTTGATAATGTAGTTTTAGTATCTGATGAGAAAAAAATAGAAGTAGGTGCTCCTTATGTAAAAGGTGTTAAAGTTGAGGGAAAAGTAGTTTCTCATGGAAAAGGAAAGAAAATTCTTGTTTATAAATATAAAGCTAAAAAGAACTACAGAAGAACTCAAGGACATAGACAACCATATACAAAGGTTGAAATTACAAAAATAAAAACAACTGCTGAAAAAGCAACTGAAGCTAAAGCAGAAGTGAAAACAGCAGAAAAGAAAACAGCAACAAAAACAACTGCTAAAGAATAATTTCTTAAAAATGATATGACGGAAAATAAAACAAAAACCGAAGGGAGTTGAGATAAATGGCTCATAAGAAAGGTCAAGGTAGTGTAAAAAATGGCAGAGACAGTGAATCTAAACGTCTAGGACTTAAACGTGCAGATGGACAAATAGTTTTAGCTGGAAATATATTAGTAAGACAAAGAGGAACTAAATTTCATCCAGGAACTAATGTAGGTATAGGCAGTGATGATACCTTATATGCTAAAGTAACTGGTAAAGTTAAATTTGAAAGACTAGGAAGAGATAAAAAACAAGTTAGCGTTTATCCTGTAGAGGAAGCAGCAAATAACTAATTTAAAAACAAGAAAATTAAAGGTAAAAATAATTGAGATAGAAAGTTTTATATTTTCTATCTCAATTATTTTTAAGGAATAGCATAAATTGTAATTACATAATATATTTTTTAAACATAAGGTTGCTAGAAATTACATAAAATGGTATAATATATAAGTGAAAATTAAAAAAGGAATGTGAATAATTATGGAAAGCAAAATTAAAGTATATGCTTTTGTTGGACCATCAGGAACAGGAAAGAGTTATAGAGCTCAGTTAGTAGCAAGCGAAAATGATATACATTATATTATAGATGATGGACTTTTAATACATGAAAATGATATTGTAGCAGGAAATTCAGCAAAAAAAGCACCTACTAAAATAGAAACAGTAAAAAAAGCAATATTTATAGATGAAAAAGATAGAAATGAAATGAGAAGTGCTTTAAAAAGAATAAAACCAGAAGCAATATTAATTTTAGGAACTTCAGATGGAATGATAGAAAAAATAGTTGATAATCTAAACTTACCAAAACCAGAAAAAACAATATATATAAATCAAGTAGCAACAGAGAACGAAATGGAAACAGCAAGAAGAATAAGAACAACAGAAGGAAAACATGTTATACCAGTTCCAACATTTGAACTAAAAAGAGATTTTGCAGGGTATATATTAGATCCATTACAGATTTTTAAATATAGAAAAAATAATGAACCATATATTTCTGAAAAATCTATAATTAGACCAACTTTTAGTTATTTAGGAAAATTTACTATATCAGATACTGTTTTTAGACAAATAACGGAGTATGTTGCAAAAAAAGTAGAAGGAATACATAGAGTATCAAGGGTAAGAGTTGAGAATAGCATTGGAGCTACAAATATTTATGTAGAAGTTTATGTTATATTTGGTTATAATATAGTTCAAGTTTTAAGAGACTTTAAGGAAAGAGTAAAAAAGGAAATAGAAAGACTAACAACAATGAATGTACAAGAAGTTTCAGTTGTAGCAAAAGGAATACATATGCCAGAAAATAAATAGAAAATAATGGAGGTAAAAAATGTCATTTATAGTAGCAATTGATGGACCTGCAGGAACAGGAAAGGGAACAGTTACAAAAATTCTAGCTAAAAAATTCAAATTATTAAATATTGACACAGGAGCAACATATAGATGTGTTACTTTAGAAATGTTAAATAAAGGTGTAAAATTAGAGGAGTTAGACAAAATAAAAGAAATTTTGGAAAATATTAAAATAGAAATAGAAAATACTAAAGAAGGACAAAAAGTATTTTTAAATGGAGAAGATGTTACAGAAAAAATCAGAAGCAAAGAAGTAACAGAACTAGTTTCTCAAGTTTCAAGTATAAAAGAAGTGCGCTTTAAAATGGTAGATTTACAAAGAAAGATGGCAGAAGGAAAAAATGTTATAATGGAAGGAAGAGATATTGGAACTTATGTTTTTCCAAGTGCTGATGTGAAAATTTATTTAGATGCAGACTTAGAAGAAAGGGCTAAAAGAAGATTTTTACAAAATAGAGAAAAAGGAATTGACATAAATTATGTAGATGTGCTTGAAAATATAAAACAGAGGGATGAGAATGATAGGTGCAAAGAAATTGGAGCACTTAAACTTGCAAAAGATGCGGAAGTAATAGATAGCACACAAATAAGTATTAATCAAGTAGTTAGAGAAATAAGTCAAATTATAATCAATAAAAAAGAAGAAATAAAATTAGAAAAAAAGATATATAAAGTAAGGAAAGAAACTACTTGGAAAAGATTTTTAAGAAATATAATAAAGGGTACATTAGCAGTTGTATACAAAATTGCTTTTCAAGTAAAAATCAATGGAAAAGTACCAAGTGAAGGTAGTTATATACTATGTTGTAACCATATAAATTATTTAGATGCAGCAGCAATAGTATTATTTAATAAGAGAAAAGTAAATTTTGTAGCGAAAGAAGATTTATTTAAGAATAGACTTCTATTTTGGTTAGGACATATATTTGATGCAATTCCAATAAAAAGAGATATGCAAGATATTGAAGCAATGAAAAGATGCTTAAAAGTTTTAAAAAATGGTGAATTACTTGGAATATTTCCAGAAGGAACTCGTAAGGGATTAGAAAAAAATGGTAAAGCAAAAAACGGAGCAGCTTTTATGGCAATTAAATCAAAAGCAAAAGTAATACCAATAGGAATTCATGGAAGCTTTAAGCCATTTAGCAAAGTATATGTAAATTATGGAGAACCAATAGATTTAAGTAACTATTCAAAAGAAGAATTAGATGAGGCAACAGAAAAAATTATGCAAGAGATAGTTATATTGACAAAAAAGGAAGATTAGAATATAATAGATGAATTAGTGAATTTTAGTATATTAAGTCTGTCGCATCTTAGTCGGCGCTTCAAAATTTCTTTTTTCAAGTATTCAAAAGAAAAAACATATGCCGTGAGTAGCGACTGCTAAGCTATAATAATAAATTATATAAAAATAAAACATAAAATAAAGAATAGAGGTAAGTAAAAATGAATAATGAGAAAATAAGAAATGTAGCAATAATTGCACACGTAGATCATGGAAAAACTACTTTAGTTGATGCTTTATTAAAACAAAGCCATATCTTTAGATCAAATGAACAAGTTGACGAAAGAGTAATGGATTCAAATGACTTAGAAAAAGAAAGAGGAATAACAATTCTTTCTAAAAATACATCTGTAATATATAATGATATAAAAATAAATATAGTAGATACACCAGGGCATGCTGACTTTGGAGGAGAAGTTGAACGTGTTTTAAAAATGGTTGATGGTGTACTTTTATTAGTTGATGCTTTTGAAGGACCAATGCCACAAACAAGAGAAGTTTTGAAGAAATCATTAGCACTTAATTTAAAACCAATAGTTATAATAAATAAAATAGATAGACCAGGGGCAGAACCATTAAAAGTAGTCGATAAAGTATTAGAGTTATTTATAGAATTAAATGCAAATGATGAACAATTAGATTTCCCAGTAATATATGCATCTGCAAAAAATGGGATAGCTAAAATGCATTTAGAAGATGAAAGTGATAATGTAAATTGTATATTTGATACAATTATAAATAATATCGAACCTCCTAAATGTGAGTTAGAAGGAACAATGCAAATGTTAGTATCTAATATAGATTATGATGAATATTTAGGAAGAATTGCTGTAGGTAGAGTTGAACGAGGAACAATTAAATCTGGAATGAGTGTTGCAATATGCAAGAATGATAAAACAGAAAATGGAAAAATAGCTAAGCTATTTACTTATGAAGGATTAAAAAGAGTTGAAGCAGAAGAAATATCTGCAGGTGATATAGTATGTTTATCAGGTATAGCTGATATAAACATAGGAGATACAATTTGTGATATAAATAATCCAGAAAAAATACCTTTTGTAGATATTGATGAACCAACAGTATCAATGACATTTAGCGTAAATAATGGACCATTTGCGGGTAAAGAAGGTCAATTTATTACATCAAGACATATTAGAGATAGGCTTATGAAAGAACTTGAAAGAAATGTTAGTTTACGTGTAAAAGAAACAGATTCAGCAGATAGTTTCGAAGTATGTGGACGTGGAGAATTGCATTTATCAGTATTAATAGAAACAATGAGAAGAGAAGGTTTTGAGCTTTTAGTTTCTCGTCCAAAGGTTATATTCAAAGAAATCGATGGAGTTAAATGTGAACCAATAGAAAGACTTGTTGTAAATGTTCCAGATGACTGTATAGGAAATGTTATAGAAAAGTTAGGAAGAAGAAAAGCAGAAATGATAAATATGGAACCAGCAGAAGCAGGACATACAAAAGTTGAATTTAAAATACCAGCAAGAGGAATAATTGGTTATAGAACAGAGTTTTTAACGGATACAAAAGGCGTAGGTACAATGAATAGTATATTTGATTGCTATGAACCATACAAAGGTGAAATCCAATCAAGAACAAGGGGGGTATTGGTTGCTTTTGAGCAAGGAACATCAGTAACTTATGGACTATATAATGCTCAAGAAAGAGGAGAATTATTCATTGGCGCAGGTGTTGAAGTATACGAGGGAATGATAGTTGGAATAAATTCAAGAAATGAAGATATTGCAATAAATGTATGCAAAGAAAAACATTTAACAAACACTAGAGCATCAGGTTCAGATGAAGCTTTAAGATTAGTTCCACCAATACAGTTATCATTAGAAAAAGCAATAGAATTTATACAAGATGATGAATTAGTTGAAATAACACCAAAAAATATTCGTTTAAGAAAGAAAATATTAGATAGTAAGACTAGAGAAAGAGAAGCAAGAAGAAAATAAGGAGAGTTAAAGATAATTGCTTTTGGCGTTGTTACATATCATTTGAAATCTAATCAACGTACAACAAGTACGCCTCATAGATTTTAAATGATATGTGCCTAGCCAAAAATCAATTCTTTTTAACTCTTTTATAAACTAAATAAGAACGTTACCATTGGATAATGTAAAAAGTTCTATGAAAAAAATAGAAGAAGCACATTGAAAATCAAATACAGGTAAAAATCCGATAATCGA
>CALXVN010000011.1 GCA_944392085.1 uncultured Clostridia bacterium
CTATACAACAAGGTTAAGTTTCCTTGGGCTGTGCATATTCGCGAAGCGAAATGCACATGTGGCGAAGCCACTTTTCTTATTTAATAATTTCTTAATAATTTATCACTTGCTTATTAAGAAATTTATGGTATTATATTTCCATCAAAGGAGGGATGATATGCAAAATACAATGTCAAATACAGTTCAAAATACAAATAGAACTATTTTAAAATGTGAAAATTTGCATAAAAATTTTAGAAAAAAAGAAATATTAAAAGGAGTATCTTTAAAAGTTCAAGAAGGAGATATTTTAGGTTTTATTGGTCCAAATGGAGCTGGTAAAACAACTACTATTAAATTAATTTTAGGACTTCAAAAAATAACTAGTGGAAAGGTATATATTAATGGTCATAGCATAGAAAAAGATTTTGAAAATGCTATTTCAAAAGTTGGAGCAATTATTGAAAATCCAGATTTATATATGTATTTAACTGGCTATGATAATTTAAAATTAATATCTAATCTATATACTAATATAGATTCAAGGCGTATAGATGAAGTAGTAAAATTAGTTGGTCTTGAAAATAGAATTAATGATAAAGTTTCCAAATATTCTTTAGGTATGAGACAACGTTTAGGTGTTGCTCAAGCCATACTTCATAAGCCAAATTTATTAATTTTAGATGAACCTACAAATGGATTAGATCCTGAAGGAATAAAGGATTTGCGTAATCTTTTAGTAAAACTTGCTAAAGAAGAAAATATGGGAATATTAATTTCTAGCCATAACTTAGCAGAATTAGAGAGTTTTTGCAATAAAGTCTGCATTATTAAAAATGGCGTTGTTGTTGAATCAAGTGATTTGGATAAAGTAAAAAAAGAAGCATCAGAAGGAAATTATATTATAGAAGTTGATGATGCTAAAAAAGCAAGAATTATTATTGGAGATATGGCAGAAGCACAAAATAGCACTCACTTGCTTGTTCATTCTGACAAAGAAAACATTCCTTTTATTGTAAAGAAATTAGTTTTACAAGATATAAATATATATTCTGTAAGAGAGGAAATTTTATCTTTAGAAGATGCATTCTTTAAAAAGACAGGGGGTAATGTAATTGATTAGATTAATTGGAAATGAATTTAAAAAAGTATTCAAGAAAAAAACAATATATATTTTATTATTTATAACCTTAGCATATATTATACTTTCAAACTTTATAATTAAGTTTAATTCTAATGATTTTACCTACTATTATACTGGTGATTTATCTTATTATGAAAGTGAACTTAAAACTTTAAGCCCTGATAATCCAAGTGAACGTCCACTATATATAGAAATCAAGAGTCAATTAGAAATGACAAAATTAACAAATGAATATGGTGGTAATTCTTGGCAAGCATATATAATTAATACAGATTTATCAGGCGATATTAACACTATTGTTTCTTATGAATGTACTAATGAAATAACAGATAGTGCATATAAAGAAGCTAAACAAAATTATGATACTGCTATTCAAAAATTTAAAGATAATGACTGGAAATACTTTGCTTCTAAGGCTTTAGATAATGTAAATAAGTCTTTAGACGAACAATACAAATTAAAAGAATCTACTAAAGATGCTGAAGCACTTAAGTCAATAAATAATACTATTGCAAACTTAGAAATAGAAAAGCAAGTAAATACTTGGAGATTAGAAAAAAATATAAGTTATGAGTATAGTTTTTTAAACAATGCTTTAACAAATTATTATTCTAATAAAATTAATCTTCTTTCTTACGAAAATAAAGATATAAATAAATTAGATAAAGACGAATTACAAGACTATAACAGTTCCTTAGAACAAGCAAGTTTAAGTAAATATTATATAGATAATATGATTACATTAAAGTCTGGAGATAATAGAGAAATTTTAATAAATCTATTTAGTAATTATGAACTATTCATTTTAATTATTGGTATTGTCATTGCAGCTTCTATTGTAAGTGAAGAATTTAGTAGAGGAACAATAAAACTTTTACTTGTAAAACCATATAGTAGAACCAAAATACTTCTTGCTAAATTTATTGTATGTATTTGTATATTGGTATTAGCTACTGCATTTATTGCTATATCACAATTAATATTTGGTGGATTAATACAAGGCTTTGACAGCTTAAATATTCCAGCTATAGAATATAACTTTGAAACAAATAAAGTAGAAACAATGAATATAGCTTCATATATTTGTTTAATAGGTATTTGCAAATTTCCAATGTACATTTTATTAATTACACTTGCATTTACTTGTAGCACTTTATTTACAAACACAGCCCTTGCAGTTTCACTTCCATTTTTAGGATATATTGCTACACCATTTATAAATCAAATAGCTTTACTTTATAAGGTTAAACAAATAATATACTTTGTAACTCCTAATTGGGATTTAACTGGATATTTATTTGGAAAAACTCCTGATTTTTCTGGAATTACAATGCCATTCTCAATCACAGTTTGTGCAATTTATTTAATAATGATGGTAACTTTAAGCTTAATAATATTTAAGAAAAGAGATATAAAAAATATTTAACTGAGCAATTGGGGACGTACACCTTTTGCGCAAAATTTTGCGCAAAAGGTGTACGTCCCCAATTGCTCAGTTAGTCTCTCACATATTCATTCATTGGTTTTACTAAATATTTTAATTCGTCTAGCTTGTCTGTTGAAACATATCCTGATTTTCCATTTATTACATCTGGTATTCTATTTACTATTGTTGCACAAGTAAGCTCTACTGTTGCTGGTCTTGCTACAACTATTGTTGTGTTTGGTTCTCCTTCTATTGTCCACTCATTTTTATCATAATCTTCTTTTGAGTAAACTTTTCCTATACATTCGCTCTCTATTGTTATTCCCTCTTTTGTCTTAGTTGTAACAACTGCACTCATTCCTGTTGCATCTCCTGCTTTTACTGTCATTCCTAATGTCGATGAATCAATATCTTCTTTATATGTTTGAGGTACACATTCTTGTGTTTGACTGATTGGTGTTAAGCCTAATTTTGAGCATAACCATCCATTTACATTCCACATATATGATGGTAGATATTCTCCTGAATTAATCATTTTTTGTCTTTCTTCATCACTTATTCTATCAACTGATGCTATTTTTTCATCAAATTCTTTTAAGGTTAGTCCTGCTCCATGTGCTTCTGCTAAAGCAATTCCATAATCTTCTACATTGTATGATGAGCTTCCTTTTATTTTTGTTATTTTTTGTGTTGATCCTGCTATTGCACTTATAAGTTCTCCCCAATAAATATCTTGATATCCGCTTCCTGTAATTGTACATCCATTTTCTTTAGCAAGCTTATCTATCTCGTTTGTAACTGTTGGATTTGAATTAAATGGGAAAAAAGCTTCTTCGCAAGTTGATATAGCATTTATTCCTAGCTTAGCACATAGTAAAAAAGCATCCTTTATATCATTTAATAAGCTCATAGTAGTTACTATTACTATATCTGGTTTTAATTCTTTAAGTAAGCTTTCTGCATTTTTTGCATCAGTTACTGTTACACCTCTTTTTTCTCCTCCAATTATTTCTCCAACGTCTTTTCCTATAACTGCTGGATTTACATCAATTGCACCTACTACTTCTCCACCTTTTTCAAAAACATAACGCATTGTATATACTGCCATTTTTCCTGTACCATATTGTACAACTCTCACTTTTCTTTCCATCTTTAGCACTCTCCTTTTTTATATAAATTTTACAACTAGATTATATCACTAATTTTTTATTTTTATACAAAATTTTATATTTTTTATTACAAAATACAAAAAAAACAAGTTGCAATTATAAATACAAATCACAACTTGTTTGCAAATAATATATATATTATTATTTAAAAAAACTTATAATAAAATTCCAAATTCCTACAAATATTCCTTTAATAATTCCTATTATTATATCTACTAAAGTTTTTAATATAGGATTTTGATTATAAAAATTTACCATCCATTCATGTGTGGGTGGAATAAACCACAATGCTGTAATAATTACGGCCATTATTATTATTACTATAATAAAATCTTTAACATTCTCCTTTGTCCATCTGTGTTTTATTTTATAGCCTAAACTTCTTAAATAATTATAATATGCATTTTCATACTCTCTGTTTAAATTCTCTTCCATTTGTTTTCTTCTTTCATATTCTTCTTGTCTTAGTCTTTTTTCATATTTTATTCTTTCGTTTTCATAATTATAATTTTCCTGTTCATTACCATTATGTGTTTCATAATTATTCGAACTACTATTATTATGCATATCCTGATTATTTTGAGTAGAATTCACATTTTGTTCATAATTATTCTTTTGCGTTTCTCTTTCTTGCTTTAAATTTAAATCATATTCTTTTCTTTTTGTTTCATCTCCAAGTATTTCATAAGCCTCATTAATTTGTTTCATTTTCTTTTCTGCTGATTTTTTTTCTTCTTCTACTTGTAAATCCGGATGATATTTTTTAACAAGGACTTTATATGCTTTTTCAATTACTTCTGCAGAAGCATTTTCACTTACTTCTAATATTTCATATAGTGTATCTTTTTTCATTTATTTCCCCTTAAATTTAATTAGAACTAAACTTATTATATCATAAAACCTAAAAAAACAATAGTATTTTTCCTTTATTTATGATATAATACTTTATGTCAAAATTAAACAAATTACAAGAGGTGAATTTTTTTGAAACTAACTTCAAATGGTGAAACATTAGCTGAAAATAAAGTTCTTATTTTATATATTTTAAATAATGTAAAAAAAGCTATAACTAATAACGCTTTATATAAAATAATACTTTCTGTTTTAGATATGAATTATTTTTATTATCAACAATTTTTGCTAGATTTAGTGAAAAGTGATTTTGTTTTCACTTATGAACAAGAAGGGCAAAATTTATATTTAATAACAGACAAAGGTATAAAAACTCTTGAACTTACTGTTGATATTTTACCAGGTATATTAAAATTACAAATAGATACAAATTTGAAGCACGCCTTAGAAAATGCAGCTGAGGAAGAATCAATTGTTGCTGAATATACTCCAATCAATGAAAACTATTATAATGTTACATGCAAAATTATGGAGAATAATGAATGTCTATTTGAAGTAAAAACTTTTGCAGGTTCACGTGAACAAGCAAAGCAAATTGTTGAAAATTGGAAAAAACATGCTGGAACAATGTATCCAAATCTTTTAGAAATTTTAACTAAAGATTTTGGAGATGAACCGTTAGAGGAAAATACTAATAGATTTTCTGATGAAATACTAGGTTCTCCTAAAGATGTTTATAATTATGATATCTTAAATCGAAATATTTTGGATGATAATGAATCTAGCGAAATAAATTCGTCTAATAAATCAATTTCTTCCTTTACTACTGGTTCAGATGTAATAGAAGGAAATATGAATTTATTTGATTTTATGGATAATCCTAACTCAAAAGAACAATAGCAATTAAAAAGCTATTGTTCTTTTTTAATTAATATTGTCTACCCCAAACTACCATTTTATCAGCTGGTTTTCCACAACATACACACTTATCACCAATTTTTTCTTGGTTAAATGGTATACATCTAGATTTAGCTCCTGTAAGTTCGTGTATTTTTTCTTCACATTCTTCGCTTCCACACCACATTGTTTTTACATATCCTTGATTTTTATTTAAATTCTCTATAAATTCCTCTAAATTATTAGCTATTGTGGTCTTTTCTTTTGCTCTTTTTGCACATTCATTATACATATTTGCCTGAATATTTTCTAGAATATCATTTAACTTTTCTGATAATTCATCTAAATTAACTTCTATTTTTTCTAAATTATCCCTTCTTACTACAACACATTTATTAGCTTCAATATCACGTGGTCCTATTTCAATTCTTACTGGTACTCCTCTCATTTCCCAATCATTAAATTTATATCCTGGAGAATATTGTTCTCTTACATCCAATTCTACTCTATATTTTTTTGATAATATATTTTTTAGTTCTTCTGCTTTTTCCTTTACTCCTTCTTTATGCATAGCAACTGGCACTATAACTACTTGAATTGGTGCTACTCTTGGTGGTAATTTTAAACCTCTATTATCTCCATGTGCCATAATAACTGCACCTATTAATCTTGTGCTAATTCCCCATGAAGTTTGATATGCATATTCTTCTTTTCCTTCTCTATTTTGAAATTTTATATCAAATGGTTTTGTGAAATTTTGGCCAAAATAATGTGATGTTCCTGCTTGTAATGCTCTTCCATCATGCATTAAAGTTTCTACAGTATATGTAGCTTCTGCCCCCGCGAATTGTTCTGTAGGAGTTTTTCTTCCTTTTAATACTGGTATTGCTAATAAATTTTCTATAACATCTGCATATACTTCAAGCATTTCTAATGTAAAGTCTTCCGCTTCTTTTGCTGTTTCATGAATTGTATGACCTTCTTGCCATAAAAATTCTCTAGAACGTAAAAATGGTCTTGTTTCTTTTTCCCATCTTAATACATTACACCATTGATTATATTTATATGGTAAATCTCTCCAAGAATTAAGCCATTTAGAATACATAGTAGAAAAAATAGTTTCAGAGGTTGGTCTTACGCATAATCTTTCCTCTAATTCTTCTCCTCCACCAATTGTTACCCAGGCAACTTCAGGTGCAAATCCTTCTACATGGTCTTTTTCTTTTTGCAATAAACTTTCTGGTATAAGTACTGGCATTGCAATATTTTGTACTCCATGCTCTTTAAATTTTTCATCTGCATATTTTTGTATATTTTCCCATATAGCATATCCATAAGGACGTATTGTTATAAAGCCTTTTACTGCTGTATAATCTGCAAGTTCTGCTTTTAGTACAATATCTGTATACCATTTAGCAAAATCTTCTTCTATATTAGTTATTTCCTTTACGAAGTTTTTATTATCACTCATCATTAATCTCATTCCTTTCTACGGCACAAATTTGGTTGGATTTCTTCCCTTTCGGGCATTGGAGCCTCTGCTTTTTCTTCTAAAATTTCGTCTATTACTATTTGTCTATTTTCATCTAATTTATATCTTGGTAGTTCTGGTAATTCATCTAGGCTTGAAATTCCAAACATTTTTAAAAATTCTTTAGAAGTTTTATATGTCATTGGCCTTCCTGGTGCATCTAATTTTCCAGCTTCTTCTATTAGATTATAATCTAATAATTTATATATTGTTCCATCTGTATTAACTCCTCTTATTATCTCTATCTCTGCTCTTGTAATTCTAGGATTATATGCAATTATAGACAAGGTTTCTAATGCTGCTTGCGATAAATTTGGTTTACTCCTTTTATCAAAAATTGGATAAATATATTCATAATATTCTTTTTTTGTACACATTTGAAAAGAGTCTTCTAATTTTAGGATATCTATTCCTCTTTCTTCATTTTGGTAATCTTGTTTTAACGAATCTATAGCATTTATAATTTCATCCGAGCTTACTTCTAAAGCAGACATAAGTTCATTTATTTTCACTTCTCTGCCTGCTGCAAATAATATTGATTCTATTATACCTTTTATCTTTTTCTGTTCCACTTTTTCTCATTCCTTTTAAATTTTACATATAATATTCTACCATTTATTTTCTTTCTTGTAAACCACTTGACTTTACTAAATTTTACTTTTATAATTATGTTATATAAGTGTTTATTTAGTTGGAGGTATTTATATATGTATACATATAATAAAGATGATAAATCATATACTTTTTCTTTTGATGACTTAGATATAGATAGTTTAATTGATTCTGATAAAAATGAAGAAAAACAAAATCAAGATAATGAATCTAATACTTCAAATTCTAAACCTAAAAAAATTGAAGTTATTAATGGTGGAAATGATTTAGATATTTCTCCTGTTACAGATTATCTTGAAGTTGAAAAACCTAAAAACGAAAAAAAAGAAAATATAGTAATTCCAGAAAATAACAACAACTAGCACATCAAAAAATTCAGGCTTTTGCCTGAATTTTTTTAGGAATTTTTTATGTTCAATCTTTTGTTTGAATCTATATTATTTTATATAGCTTCCTTATTTTCTTCTTGTGCTTCATTATTATCTGAATCTTTATTTATTACTTCTAATGTTGCAACAGATACTTCATAAGCCACTCTATTTTCGATAGTTCCATCTTCATGTTTTTTCTCATATTGTCTTGATTGAACTCTACCTACCACTCTTATTTCAGTTCCAACTGCTACTGTATCACAGAATTTAGCATTTCTTCCCCATGCAATACAAGGAATATAGTCTGATTTATTATAAGACCTATTTACTGCTAACAATACATCTGCAATTTCTCTTCCAAAAGGTGTTTTTCTGTATATTGGTTTTCTACAAATATATCCATCAAGAATAACTTCATTTGTAATAAAGTCTTTTCCTACTGGTATATCTGCTTCTTGATTTTCTAATACTTCTATACTTTTAGCAAATACAGTAAGTACTAGTCTGTTCTTTTCACCTTCGTAACTGTTATAAGATCTAAATTGACCTGTTACAGACATTTTTGTTTCTAATTGCAATCCTGTTTCTGTTATTAATCTTTCTGAAATAGTAATTGGTATACTATCACTGTTTCCACTTAAACGTGGTACACTTAAATCAAATACATAAAATTTTTCTCCATAAATTTCATGACTTAATTTTTTTTCGCTTGCTACCTTTCCCACTAATGTAATGTGGTTATTGTCTAAATACATAGTATTCACTTAAATTTCCTCCCCCATTTGTTTCTTTTTTATTTTTTCTAGTAACAAATTTAAAATCGTTCTACTCATATTACTTATTATACTACGTTTTTCTGGTTTTGTCTACATAAAATGTTATTTTTTTGCATTTTTTTGTATTATTGTATTGTTTAAGTATATATTTTTTTAATTATAAATATAGCTATACTTATATATTTTTCAATATTTTCTTCTATTTCTAGTCTAAATTCCTGTGGTTCTATTTCTATTCTTTTATTATTATAAATATTTCTTTGTAAATAAATTATTATATGATTTTCCTCTATACTTGATACTGTAAATGTAGATTTTGAATTAAATCCATATGTTATAATTGTTAAATTCAAATTATTTAATGTTTCCAAATTCATTTGTATATCAGTATTTAATAATATAAGTTTAGCATCAGCTATTATTTTTCTAAGTTCTATTTTATTATTTATTTTATTATCTATTATTACTACTTCAAATTTTATGTTTTTTATATTTGTAATATTCCTATCATTTATAAATATTATATTTTCAGTTGGTAAAATTGCCGATAGTTCTTTTTTTACATATTCCTCATTTTTTTGATTAGTAATGACTCCTACAAAAAACATTTTTTACTCCTAAGGTTTGATTTATCAATTTATATTATTATTTATAATTGTTCAAAATTTATACATAAAAAACAAATCTTTACTTTATAATATTATCTACTTCATTTAAAAAGTTCACTTTATTTTCTTCAGTAATATTACTAGAAGTTTCTACTATTTTATTATTTGCCATATCATTTAAACCAGATGCAGCTACAAATAATATTATAACTGTACATATAGCAGTAACATAAGAAAATATTTTAGATTTATCTATAACAAAAAACATACATAAACCTCCAATTATAAGTTAATATGATTATATGTATATAATTGGAAATTTATGCATTGTTTATCCAATTTTATTTAGTTGCATATTTGTATTATTCATTATTTTTTTAGCAACTTCTATAAAACTACATTCCAAATCTGTTAAATATATTTTAGTTTTAGAAATATTGTTTTGTTCATTACTAATATTATTTGCATTTATATATTCTTTAACTTTACGTGCAACCATTTTTCCAGTATTTATTATTTCCACTTTTTTTTCTAACTCATTTTGTATTATATTTTCAAATAATGGATAATGAGTACAACCTAATATTAATGCATCAACATCTTTAATATCTTTTAAATATTCATGTATAGTAAGTTTTGCTATCTCATTATCTACCCAACCTTCTTCTGCCATTGGAGCTAAAAGAGGACATGCTTTTGATTCAATTCTTGCATCTATTATTTCTTTTTCTATCTCTTTTTGCCATCCTTTACTTCTTATAGTACCTGTAGTAGCTATAACTCCTATATTTTTTAATTTTTTTTCTTTTAAATATTCTACTGTTGGCTGAATAATACCAATAATAGGTATATTAAAAATTTTTTTCATTTCATTTAATGCTTGACTTGTTGCTGTACCACAAGCTATTACTATTAATTTTACATCTAATTCAATTAAATTTTCAATTCTTTTTTTACATAATTCTATAATTGTTTGTTTAGATTTACTACCATATGGAAAATTTGCTGTATCCCCTATATATATGTAATTTTCATTTTTCATTTGTTCTTGTAATTCTTTAAGTACAGTTAAACCACCAACTCCAGAATCAAATACTCCTATTGCTCTACTATCCATTTTTTCACTCCTGTTCTCTTTCATTATCTCCTTTTTTTGGTACTCTACCTATACTTGTAGAAAACTCTATTCTATCGCAATTAGGATTTGTTTTTTGAGCTGCTTTTCTTAACGCTTCTCTAAAACTTCTTCCTTCATCTCTTGATTTACCAGTAGAACATCTTGTGGAACCTATACCACTTACTTTTTCAACTTTTCTTATAGACATACTTCATCATCCCTTCTTTATATTATTATAATCTATTATACTATTTTTTTTAGTATTTTTCTACATAATATCACTTTTTTTTTATTTTCACATAATATATATTAAGCTAATTGCTTAAGAAAGGATGATTAAATTTATGGAATATGAAAAAAATGTATGTCCAGTATTAAATGTAGACGGAATTTTAGCTGCTGGCAAACAATTTGACCTAGAAGTAACTTTACCAGAAGATAATAGAGATGTTATATATGGTATTGTCAAAGATTGTTGTCATGAACCAGTAGCTGATGCTGTAGTAAAACTTGTAGAAGTTGTATGCGAATGTGGAAAAGAGGAAAGAAGACCTGTTTCTCATACTTTTACTGATGAAAATGGTGAATTCGTTTTTGGACCACTTTGTGCAAATAGATTTTATGAAATAGAAATCTGGGTAGATAGAGTTAAACATTGCAAAATATGTACTAAAGTAGAACATGATAAAGATTGTTTAAAGGGTATCAAATTAGATTGTAAAAAAGATTGCAATAAACCTTGTAAAGAACAATGCAATGAAAAACCAAATGAAGAAGATAAATGTGAGAAAAAATGTGAAAGACCATGTAAACCTTGTTGCAGACCTTTCTAGTTTAACCCACTAACACCAAGAATGATAAGCATTCTTGGTGTTTATTTTTACATTATTCCCATTTTTCTTGCAAACTGTCTTCCCATTTTAACCATTTTTCTTCTATTTGGTTGCATTGATTCTGAACAAGCCATAGCTACACCTGCTGATATTAAACCACCTATTAACATTCCTTTAATAAATTTCATACTCATATATTTCCTCCTTTATATCATTTTATAGTATTATTCCTATTTTTTTCTTTTCTATACATATTATATAAAGAATAAATTTCATATATTGCAATTAATATTAAAAAAAATCCAAAACATTTCCTCAATATTCCAACATTCATTCTAATTGCTATATTAGAGCCTATGAATGCTCCTATAATGCCAGAAATACATATTGGTAATCCCACTTTAAATTTTATATTTTTATTTTTTATAAATATAAAAATAGCAGATATAGCTGTTGGAACAAAAAAAATCACATTTGTTGCTTGGGCAATGTGTTGTTCCACACCTAAGAATAGTGATAATAGCAAAATTAATACTGTTCCTCCACCCATTCCTAAGCCACCTACTATACCTGCTATAAAACCTATAATTATCTCTTGCATATCTACCTCACAATAATATTAATTCCTGCATATAAAAGGAATAATATAAAAATAATTTTAAGATATCTATCTTTTACTTTATTAAGTAATTTTCCTCCTATTATGCCACCCAAAATTCCTCCTATTGCACATTTTATTCCTAACTCTAAGTCTATAAAATCATTTTTGCTATATACTATAGCAGTAATTATTACCATAGGTAATATACAAAAAATTGATGTAGCTCTTGCATCTTTTTCATTTAGTTTCACTACATATGTATATAGTGGTACTAATATAAGACCTCCACCTGATGCAAATAATCCGCTAATAATTCCAACAATAATTCCTATTAATAAATTTTTCATTTAATACACTCTCAAGTTTAGTATGTACAAAATGATTTCTTTTTATTCTTTTTTTGAATCTTTAAGTCCACTTTTATAAAATTTTATAAATTCTTCTTCAGCCAATTTTGTTAATATATCATCACATTTAAGCATCTGTCCTATTATTTTTTTCTTTAAACTTTCGTCTTCAATATTATCGGCTTTATCTAAAAAACTTTGCAATTCTTTTAAATAATCTTTATTTTTTTCTTTCCAATATCTATCTTTTTTTAAATAATTATACTTTTTTCTAAACATAATGCACCTTCTTTTTTTACTTTTAGAGTATTTTTTATTACTCTTATCGTTATTTTTTTGCTCATATGTGTAATTTTAATACATTGCGTGATAAAATACAAGCATATTACAAAATATGACAAAATTCGACTTTGCATATTTAGACAATTTAACATGGAAGGTTGTGGCATATGATTAAAATTAAACTATCTAATTTATTAGGCAAGCATAAGATGACGCAAGCTGCATTAGCAAGAGCTACACATATCCGACCAGCTACCATATCAAAGATGTACTATGAAGAGTCTAAACGTCTTGATATCTCACAAATAAATCGTATCTGCCAAGTATTTAATTGTGAAATATCTGATTTATTTGAGTATATTTCTGATGATAAAAACAGTCGTGATAATTTTAGTTAAATATAACTTATAAGTTTAATTTAATTATACAATAAATACTAGCGTATGTGCTAGTATTTATTTTCTGGTTATATTAAATTTACCTTTCATTTTCTTCATTTTTCTCTTAATTTCTCATTATTTTAGCCTATTTCATTATTTTTTTTAATGTTAAAATCAAATAATTTATATCTTCCTTTGTATTATCCTTTCCAAAAGAAAATCTAAGTGTTCCATTAATTTTATCTTTATCTAGTCCTATTGCTGTTAAAACATGGGAAGGCATAGGATTTGAAGTAGAGCATGCTGAACCTGCCGAAGCGCATATTCCGCTTTCATCTAGTTTAAATAGTAGCTCTTGACTATCTATGTTTTTAAAACTCATATTTAAATTTCCTGGTAGTCTTTTTTCTAAATCACCATTTATCTGAATATCTTTAAAATTCTTTTTTAGTTCTGAAATATAATAATCTCTTAACTCTTTTAATTTTTTGTTATAATCATCGAATTCATTATATATTATTTCTATTGCTTTACCTAATGCTACTATTTCTGCAACATTTTCAGTCCCAGCTCTTTTATTATGTTCTTGCTCTCCTCCATCTTGTAACTTTTCAAAATTTATTCCTTTTCTTACATATAACGCTCCAACTCCTTTAGGAGCATAAAATTTATGTCCTGATAAAGATAACATATCTATATTTAGTTTTTCTACATCAATATTTAGATTTCCAATTGCTTGAACAGCATCTGTATGAAAAACTATTCCTTTTTGTTTTGCAATTTTTCCTATTTCTTCTATTGGTTCTATTGTACCAATTTCATTATTTGCAAACATTATTGTTATTAATATAGTTTCTTTTGTAATACTATTTATTAATTCATTTAAATCTATAAAACCTTTATCATCTACATTTAAATATGTTACTTTAAATCCTTGTTTTTTTAATGTTTTACAAGAATCTAATACTGCATGATGCTCTATTTTAGACGTAATAATGTGATTTCCTTTATCTTTATTAGCATAAGCAAAACCTTTTATTGCTAGATTATCACTTTCACTACCACATGATGTAAAATATATTTCATTTGGTTTGCAATTAAGTACTGTAGCTACTTGGTTTCTTGCTTTATTTATTGCTTTTTTAGCGTTTCTTCCTAAAGAATACATAACTGATGCATTACCATATTCTACTCCTAAATATGGTATCATTTCTTTAATTACTTCTTCTCGTACTGGCGTTGTTGCAGCATGATCAAAATATCTAACTTTCATTTTTTTCACCCTTATTTTTATCATTATATTGTAACCTTTTAAGCCAAATTTTTTTCATAATTAATTCTGTTTTAATATTTTTTATATTATCTAAAAAAAGTTACATATATTTTATTATATGTAACTTTTTCATTTATTATTACTTGTTTGCTCCTTATTCCATCTAGAAACTCGAATATTTTTATATGTATCTAATACTTTTGAATATTTTCTATACTCATCTTCCCAAACCATATTTGGTATTTTATCAAATGCATCAAATACTTTTTCTGCTTCACTTAAAAATATTATTTGCTCTTGTGGATTCATGTTTTCACTTTTTCTTGAAAAAACATATAGTTTATCAAGCATTTGGTTTGCTTGTATAAAACCCCAAAAATCTTTTACCTTTATTCCTGCAAGTTTAAGCTGAAATATTGAAAAAGAAATTAATCCAAATATTATAAGTAATAGTATATATATTATTATAAATACTTCCATTTTTAACCTCATTTCTTGCTAAGGCACTAAATAGTTGAAAATTATAATTATTTTTTGACCTTTGCTCTCTTTTTTTCTCTCTTGTTAATGTATATACATTATATCATTTGATTTTTCGTTGTTCAAGTAGTTTATACGAAAAGTTATTTGTTAAAGTTACAAATCACATCTTATTAAATTTTATATAGAAATCAAAATAGTAATAAAATTTATTTAAAATATGTTGATTAAACTGACTTTTTTAGAACTTCAAATCACTTTTCATTCCATATTTTTATAATTTTTCTTACTATTTCTGGCTTCTATAATGCATTTTAATTTGTTTGTGAATTGTAACTACACATTAATTAAAGCAGAGCCAAATAGACTCTGCTTTTTAATTTTCATGTTATTCCTCCATAACTTATTTTAGGTTTGTTTACACTCTGTAAATAATTGCACCATACGGAGCAACTTTGTTTACACTACTTTCGCCAATGGAAAATACTTCTTTGTAATTTGAAATATTTTCATTAGGATAAAAGTCGTTTGGGGAGTTATTTACTATAAGCCCAATAGTTCCTGCTTCTGAACGTCGATACATTTTCAAAGTTGTAGGAGTTACCTGCCAGTCCCACTCTCCTCTTGCAAGTATATCATTGTTTTCAAGTTTCATTTTTCCTAGTTTCACAAAATGATTTCTTAAAACCAAGTCTTCATATCCCCAAGGATATGGGCATCTGCAAAATGGATCTTTCTGTCCAGACATTCCCACTTCTGTTCCGTAGTAAATTACAGGAATACCTGGCATTATGTACTCAATAGTACTTGCCAAGAAAAATCTTTTTCTTGTTATTTCAGGAAATTGGCGGTATGAATGCTCTGATTCCCATTTTCTGAATCCATAGGTATCACAATCATTTGGTTTTTCCCAAGGTATTTCCAAATGCCACGATCTTCCTGCAAAAGGATTATGGTTAATTCCTTCTCCATGAAGAAGATTGAGAATTCTTGGAATATCATGTGAACCCAATGGATTCCAAAGAAATTTTTGTTTTTCCTTTGGATAACGGGAAATTCTGTCCATATTATACTGAAAATGTGCAACATTGTTGTCTACTAACCATATGATAATTGCATCAAGTCCAGGATAGTTCATCACTCCATCTGCCATATCAGTATAATAATCATAATTGTCATCTCTGTTAGCATGTTCCCATCTTTCATTGATAATCAGAACTTCAGGGTTAATCTCTCTTGCGGAGTTTGCAATTACGTGTTGCAACTCTCCATCAAGATTTTCTCCCAAATCCAATCGAAGCATATCAGCTCCATTTTGAACATAGAATTGTACTACTTCTCTTGCATGATTTTGAAAATCAGGATGCCTTTGATTACACAACGGCATGTTCTTGAAATCATACCAATACTGATAGCTCCCGTCAGGATTAAAGTAAAACCACTTTCTGTATTTCTCATCTCCATGCAAAGCCTTTTGGAAGATTTCGCTATTATAGCCCATGTGGTTAAAAATCAAGTCAACGCCAATAAGGATATCTCTCTTATGAGCTTCATAACAAAGATTTTTAAAGTCTTCTTCTGTCCCAATGTATGGGTCAATTTTCATTTGACCACCAACATCATAGTGGTGATTCTCCTCTGTTTCAGAAATTGGTCCTAAAATTAATAAACCAATTCCCAGTTCTTTGAGATAGTCCAGTTTTGAAGTTAATCCCTTCAAGTCCCCCTTATAAAAATATTTGTTCCGGTACACTCCATCTGAATCAGGTTCCCAATCCGGGATAAAATCTTGCCAATCCTTTGTCTTTCTTCCAGGAATATCTGGAACATTCCGAGAAGATTTACAAAATCGATCAACAATTACTTGGTACCCAATTCTTCCTTCAAACTTCTGTAAGTTAGCTTGAATACTCATGAAAATTTCCTCCTTCATTTAATAAAACATAAGGGTTTATTTTCGTTCTTGCCAATAATTTACTACCTTTTTAATTACTTGTCAAGCATTCCTATCTAATCTTTCATAAAAAATCCAAAAATGAATATACTATTAAAGTATTGACTATAATACTTTTTTGTATTATACTTAATATAGCTTATAAGCAAATAGTTTGATGATTTCATTAGTATATGAACACAAATAAAAACCCTAGAGTGCAATTCTAGGGTTTTTTCTGTTTAATCTTCAAATTCTTTTAAAATATAAAGAACTAAGATTAATACAACTAGCTTGATGATTTTTTTCATTAGTATAATTTACACCACCTTTCCACCTTTTAGTGAAAGGCTATTTAATTATAAGTTATTTTTTGCTAGTTGTCTATATTTATACTACCTTTTCTTTCTCTTCTGTACCGAAAATCCAAATCTTCCTATTTTTCTTCCTAAACTATAATAGTATCCATTAGAATAAGCAATTAGATTACATTTTGAAATATCAAAAGCACCTTTTTCATCAATATATTTATCATCTGCATCTATTGATAGAACTTCTGCTATAAACATGTGATGACTTCCAAACTCTCTGATTTCCTTTACTTTACACTCTATTGCAACTGGGCTTTCTTTAATTATTGGGCATTTTACAAATTCTCCTTTTTCTTTTGTAAGATGCATTTCTTTAAACTTATCTACCTTTGCACCTGTTTTTACACCACACCAGTCAGTTGCATAAGCTAATTTTTCATTTGTAAGGTTTATTACAAATTCTTTATTGTCCTTTATTAGGTTATATGAATATCTTTCTGGTCTCACAGAAATATAGCACATTGCTGGATTTGTATTTATTATTCCAGTCCATGCAACTGTCATTATATTTGATTTTTCCATTGTACCACAAGATACCATTACTGCTGGAAGTGGATATATAAATGTCCCTGCTTTCCAAATTTTTCTACTCATTTTCTTCCTCCTACTTAGCAAAAGTGAGCCATTGGGGACGTACACATTTGGCTCAAATAGTTATTTTTTACCATATGCCACAATCTCTTTTTATTTGAGCCAAATGTGTACGTCCCCAATAGCTCACTTTTGCTCAATTCAAATGCTGATTCTATTTTCAAATTTTTCTTCTACTAATTTCTTAAGCTTTGCGTTTTCTTCTTTTTCAAATTTTGAATCTGTTTCTTCTATCTTTAATGCTAGTGCTTGAACTTCTTTTAATATTGCAACATCTTCAAATAAGTTTGCTATTTTAAATTCTGGAAGTCCGGTGCTGCCTTGTTCCAAAAAATTCACCTGAGCCACGAAGTTCTAAGTCCTTTTCTGCTACTATAAATCCATTGTCTGTTTCTTTCATTATTTTCATTCTTTCTTTTGTGTTTTTTCCTTTGCTTTCATATTCTAAAATACAATATGATTGATACTCTCCTCTACCAACACGTCCTCTTAGTTGATGTAATTGTGCTAGTCCAAAGTGTTCTGCATTTTGAACTACCATTATATTTGCATTTGGTACATTAACTCCAACTTCTATAACTGTTGTGGATACTAGTATTTGAATTTCTCCATCTTTAAATTTTTGCATTATTTCATCTTTTTCTTTTTGTTTCATTTTTCCATGCAAATATGCAACTTTAAATTCTGGAAAGATATTATTTTGATATTTTTCTGCAAGTTCTACTACTGATTTAAAGTTTTCAAATTCTTCATTCTCCTCTACTAATGGACATACTACATATGCTTGTCTACCTTTTGCTACATTTGAACGGATAAATTCTTCTATTCTTCTTTCCATATTTTTCATTACAGGATAGGTTTCTATCTTTTTTCTATTTGGTGGAAGTTCGTCTATTATTGATATATCTAAGTCTCCATATAGTATAAGTGCTAAAGTCCTAGGTATTGGAGTTGCAGTCATAACAAGTACATCTGGATTTAACCCTTTTGATGCAATACAAGCTCTTTGTCTTACTCCAAACCTGTGCTGTTCATCTGTTACTACTAAGCCTAAATTTTTAAATTCTACATCTTCTACTAAAAGTGCATGTGTTCCTATTAGTACATCTATTTCTCCATTTTTTAGTTTTTCTAAAATTTCTCTTCTTTTCTTTGTACTCATTCCGCCTAATAAAAGCTCGCATTTGATTCCGAATTGCTCAAGTACCTTTGTAAATTCTTCCATATGTTGCTGTGCTAAAATTGCAGTTGGAGCCATAATTGCAGACTGATATCCACATTTTGCAGCTTTATATGCAGCAATTATAGATACTATGGTTTTTCCGAGAGCCAACATCTCCTTGAAGAAGTCTATTCATTGGCTTCTTGCTTTCCATATCATTATCTATTTCTTCTAAAACTTTAAGTTGTGCTTTGGTTAATCTAAATGGAAGTGAGTTTATCACATCACTCATTTTTACATTTTTATTAAATTCTATTCCGTCTGTTTCTTTGTCATATCTAGATTTTAAACTAGATAGCGCAAGTTGAACGGTAAGCAGTTCTTCAAAAACAAATCTTTTTCTTGCCTTGCTGTATTCATTAAAATCTGAAGGAAAATGTATTTGTTTAGTTGCTAAGTTTATCTCATCTAAATTATATTGTTTTAATATGCATTCTGGCAAAGTTTCTTCTAGTTTTCCTATAGCAAGTTTTAGTCCATTTTCTATAATATTTCTTAATTTATTTTGAGATAAATTATATGTAAGTGGATATATTGGAATTATTTTACCAGTATTTTTACTAATTCCCTCTTTATCAAAAACTGGAGATTTCATTTCTATTCTGCCATATTTGACACTTACTTTTCCATAAAATTGATACTTTTCTCCAACCGTAAATTTATTTTTTAGATATGTCTGGTTAAACCATGTAAGTACAGCTGTTCCAGTATCATCTCTGACAGCCATTTTTAGCATTATTTTATTTTTAGCAAATCTTGTTTCTGAAACTTGACTTACACAAACTGCATCAATTAATGCTTCTTCTCCATCTACTAATTCATATATTTTTTTAGGCTTTCCCCTATCTTCATAATTTCGTGGAAAATATGTAATAAGGTCACCTAATGTGTTTATCTCTAGCTTTTGTAGAAGCGTTAAGTTATTCGGTCCAACTCCTTTTATATATTGCACACTTTTATTTAAATCTATCATTTTTTACTTATATAACCAATACTAGAATGAATTAGTCTATGTTAGTACTTTTATCTTAAAACAGTATTGATTAATTCCTTTCCTTTAAATTATTTGCAAATCTTTGTTCTTATGGTATTTTATCAAAAAATGAAAAAAAAGACAATAATTTAGCATATTTCTATTTTCTTTTTATATATTTTATAGTATAATTATATTGTAGTGCTTAAATTTATCTTTTAGCTCTATCAAATTCATATAAAGAGTTTTATACTCAGAATGAGAGGTATATTATTATGTGGGTATTTTGGTTAATTGCAGCAGGAATATTTTTTATAATTGAAATGGCTACAATTGGCTTTTTAGTTTTTTGGCTTGGAATTGGTTCTTTACTAGCTATGGTTACAAGCTTTTTTGTAGATAGTATAATTGTACAATTTGTAGTTTTTCTTGTAACATCAACACTTCTTATAATATTTACAAGACCACTTGTAAACAAGTTTATAAAAATTCCAAAAGAGCTTAAAACAAATGCTTATTCAATTATTGGAAAAAAAGGAATTGTGACTTCTAAAATAAACAATGTTGAAGGAAGTGGACAAATAAAAATTGACGGAGAAGTTTGGTCTGCCAAATCTATAGATGAAGAAGAAATTGAAAAAGATACTGAAATAGAAATAATAGAAATTGACGGCGTGAAAGCTGTAGTTAAAAAGGTTACAGATAGTGCTAAAATTTCTGTGTAATGTGCTTAACAAAATAAGTATATAAGGCACTTACACTGTATAAATAAGACTTTAATTTTTTAATATATATATTTATAAGGAGGATATTTTATGGCATTTTTAATTATACTATTAGTTATTATACTAATTATTGCATTTAAAACAATTAGAATTGTAAGACAATCTGAAGTTTATATTATAGAAAGACTTGGTAAATTTTATAAAATAGCTGATGCTGGTCTTACAATAGTAGTTCCATTTTTTGATCATGTTCGTAGCATAGTTAGCTTAAAACAACAAACAATGGACATTCCACCACAAGGTGTTATTACAAAAGATAATGTTACTATTACAATAGATACAGTTGTGTTCTATAAAGTAACAGACCCTGCAAAAGCAGTTTATGAAATTCAAAGTTTGAAAAAAGGTATTGAATACCTAGCTATTACAACAATTCGTGATATCGTTGGTAAGATGGACTTAGATTCAACATTTAGTTCACGTGATGCTATTAATGATAAATTAAGAGTATTACTAGATGAAGCAACAGACCAATGGGGATGTAAAATAGACAGAGTTGAAATTAAAGATATTACACCACCTGCAGATATACGTGATGCAATGGAAAAGCAAATGAACGCAGAAAGAAATAAAAGAGCATTAATCCTTCAAGCAGAAGGTGAAAGACAATCTGCAATAACACTTGCTGAAGGTAAAAAAGAAGCTGCAATTTTAGAGGCAGAAGCTGATAGAGAAGCTAGAATAAGAAGAGCTGCCGGTGAAGCAGAAGCTATAAAGAAAGTTGCTGAAGCTAAAGCTGAAGAAGTACATATGGTATATGAAGCTATGATGAAAGCAAAACCTGACGAAAAATTAGTACAACTAAAATCTTTAGAGGCATTAAAGGAAGTTGCACATGGAGAAGCCAACAAAGTATTTATACCATTTGAAGCAACAAACGCACTTTCTAGTTTAGGAGCTGCAGCTGAAATGTTTAAGGAAGAAAAAAAATAAGTGTATAAGTTTTGACACTTTTTCCTTACAAATTCATTTAATTTTATGTTTTTAATACTTTATTTTATTTAAGGCAGTAATTTTTTAAAAATTACTGCCTTAAATTGTCTCAATTTTTAAAATCCTGTTTGTGGTAAATTTACCTCTTTATCTCCTGTTACAGTTATATCTTCATCTTCTACCTTTTTTTCTTCTTGTTCTGGTTTTTTATAATCATTTACATTTACTGTATATTTTTGATTTAGTTCTACTTCTATTTCTATTAACATATTATAATTAGTATAACCATCTGGTGCTTTTCTTTCTTCCACATAATATGTTCCAGGATTAATATTTTCTACTATTGCAATTCCATTTTCATTAGTAGTTATATCAGTATAAATATAGTGTTTTTTCTTGTCTAGTAAATTAAACTTAGCACCTTCCAATGTTTCTCCAGTTTCTGCATCTTTTTTTACAATTTCTATTGTAGTTGTATTTTCTAAGTAATTAAGCTTTATTTTCGTGCTTTCAAACTCATATTCTCCTGCTACTAAAGCATAACTTTGTTTATTACTATCCCCTGAATCTCCATATAGTATAGGGAATGTTCTCATATCTGCTGTTACTTCAACTTCTAATTCTCCTGCTTTATCCATTTCTGATATTGGTATTAACACTTTAAATTTTTCTCCATTTTTAAATTCACTTTTTTCCTCATTATTTTCATTTGTTATCTTAACTCCTTCTGCTGATACATTATTTAATTTTACATTATATTTTGTACTAGTAACATTAGTTTCAACATAAAAAGTTTTACTTGCATATTCTTCTTCATTTTCATCCATCTCCCATTTTTTATCATCTGTTTTTACAGTTACTACTGGTACATCTTTAGCTGCGGCTGAGTTTCTTGCTGTTTGTGAAATTTTTATTGCAGCATTTAAAACTCTTTCTCCTTGTTCATTTATTCCTTTAAAATCATTCCAGTTATAATTATACATCATATCATATACAGCCATTTTAGTTGCAGCAAATGCTTCTATATCACTATTACAACCTAATTGTTTAGCTGTCTTAAATGGATATCCATTTGTTACTGCTCTCCATATCTTGCTGTTGGTTACTAATTGTTCTGCTTTAACATTATATCCTCCATCACTTGTTACTCCTGGCAAATCTCTATTTAAACAATAAGCAGGATATTCTACACCATTTTTCTCATATACTACAAATTCTATTCCTACTTTAATAGTCTTTTTATATGTTAAGCATACTATTTCTCCTTTAGAATATAAATCAGCTTCATCTATTAAATATGTTGCTGCCTTTGAATTATTTCTAAATATGCTAAATGTAGTAATCATTGTTATTATAATTAATATTATTGATATTATTTTTTTTATTTTCATATTTTATTCCTTCTTTCTTATATGATTTCAATAGCTTGAATACATCTTCTGTATTCTTTCATATTCTCTACACATGTTATTAATGTTATTCTATTATCTTTGGTTCCTGTCGTATAACTCCAATTCGTTTGCTTTATAATTTTATTTAAAACCACCTTATATTTTCTTTCTCCTTTTTCAGTAGCATAAATTATTTCATCTCCACTAGACAAATATTTTAAATTTTTGAAAAAATTACAATTATATCCTCTATTATGTCCTGCTAAAACTACATTACCATTCCATTTAGTAGTTTCTTCAAAATGTCCTACCGCTGTTGCTAAAATCTCTTGAGTAGTTCCATCTTTTATTGGAGCATTTATATTTATTCTTGGAATTTTTATTCTCCATTTGTTATTTTCATCTAAAAAAGTATATTCTGGTTGTATATTTTCTTCGTTTGTATCTTCAATTATTTCATTGTTTTCTATATCTTCTACTCTTGTGTTTTCATCATAAATATCTGCAATTTGCATTAATTCTATAAAAGAATTTTCTACGTCCAATCCAATATTTTTTATATTTCTTCTTTTTATATTATTGTATTTTCCTAAGTCGATATTGCTTACATACATTTTTTCGTTATTTGAGCTTTTTGGTACATTTAAGAAACAAAAATCTAAGAAGATAAAAAGCAGAATGCATATTATTACAGTTATAAATAGAATTACAGAATTAATGCATTTCCTTGTACAAATTAGCACATAAAATACACCTACCTTTTTTATATTCTTTTAAATTGTGATTTTTTTAAGAATAAAATAATTTGTTGATTAAAACTTTTTAGATTTAATTTTTTTTGATTTTAAATTGATAAGAAAAATCGATTTTCTTATATGATAAAAATTGCAATTTTTAATATACTTATATATTACTACAGATTACATAATTTGTAAAGAACTTTTCGTCGACATAATTCGACATTAGTTTTATATTCTCTTTAAAGATTTATAACTATAATTATATCTTTTATTATTAAAACAAAGCGCCTTGGGCTCCCTTTGTTCTTAGCGATTTTAGTTTCTGACTAAAAGGAGAAAATTTCAAAGTCAATGGCGATTATAGCCTTTTTATCTAATAAAATTTACCTATTAGATAAAAAAACTTCAAGCATAATTTTTTAATTATACTTGAAGTTTTTTATTATTTTCTGTTTTACGCTTTTTTTGCAAGTTCTGCTATTTCTGTAAAAGCTTTTTCATCTGTTACAGCAAGTTCTGCTAACATTTTTCTGTTTATTACTACATTTGCCTTTTTTAACCCTGCTATTAATTTACTATATGTTAAACCATTTTGTCTAGCTGCTGCATTTATTCTTGCTATCCATAATTTTCTAAAATTACTTTTTTTATCTTTTCTTCCCACATATGCATACATTCCTGATTTCATAACAGCTTGTTTAGCCATTCTAAATCTATAATGTTTTGCTCCATAATATCCTTTTGCTCTTTTTAATATTTTTTTATGTTTTTTACGTGTTATTATAGCTGTTTTAACTCTTGCCATTTTTCTTTCACCTTCCTTAAAATTCTTTATTATATTTTGTTTATTCTATTATTTAGCATTTACTAAATTCAAATCAAAAGCAAGTATTGCTAGGAAAGCTAGCTAAAAATTTTAAAATAATACGTTTGTATATTGAAAAATTTTTAGCGACGCTTGACACCGCAAGACGAAGCTTTTCATTTGAATTTTAATTTCCGTATGGTAATAATTTTTTTATACCTGCTTCACAAGTTTTATCTGCATAAGCATCCATAACTTTTCCTCTAGATTTTGCTCTTGGTGTCTTATTTGCTAAAAGATGTCTTCTATTTGATTTTGTTCTTTTTACTTTTCCTGTAGCAGTGTATGAATATCTTTTCTTTGCTGCTTTATTAGTTTTTAATTTTGGCATAACATATTCCTCCTCGTAATTTATTTATATAAAATATATTTTAATATATTTTTTACCTAACTTTTATTTTTCAACTTTTTTAGCTAATATAATAAACATATTTTTACCTTCTAAAATAGCTTTTTTTTCTGGGCTTGCTATATCTGATAAGCTTTCAATAAATTTATTTAAGTTATCTTCTCCAAGTTTTACATAGTTTAATTCTCTTCCTCTAAATCGTACTGTAATTTTTACTTTATTACCGTCCTCTATGAATTTTCTTGCATTTTTAACTTTAAATTCAAAATCATGTTGCTCAATATTTGGAGTAATTCTTATTTCTTTCACTTCAAACACTTTTTGCTTCTTTTTTGCTTCTTTTTCTTTTTTTGCTTGTTCAAATTTATATTTACCATAGTTCATTATTTTACAAACTGGTGGTTCAGCATTCGGTGCAACTAGTACTAAATCTAATTTTTTTTCATATGCTAAATCTAAAGCTTCACTAAATTTAATTACTCCTCTTTTTTCACCTTGTTCATCAATTAATTGAATTTCTTTTGCTCTAATTTGTTCATTAATAGGTAATTCTTGTTTTATATAAAACACCTCCATAAAATTTATATGTACTTAAAGCACAAAAAAATGATTTATCAAAGATAAATCAATCCACAAATTATTATATTAATAACTTAATTTAATAATTAATTATTAACAAATTAATATATGTTCTAACCTTTTCCTTTAAAGTTAAGGTGAGAAGTGGATTGCTTCTTCTTTAATTTTATTATATAATAATTGGTTGGGCTGGCTAGATTCGAACTAGCGCATGCCAGAGTCAAAGTCTGGTGCCTTACCGCTTGGCTACAGCCCAATATATAATTTATTATGCTACTTTTAATCAAATTTATTCATTAACATTTCTATAGATATAACATATAAATTTGATGGGGTGGAAGATGGGACTCGAACCCACGGTCTTCAGTGCCACAAACTGACGCGTTAACCAACTACGCTACATCCACCATCTTCTTTATAAATGCATATATAATTTTACCCCATCATCATACATTTGTCAACTGTTTTTTTAAAATTTATACTTCTTCTGCCCAAATTATTAATCTATTTTTAGTATCATCTGTACAAGTAGTTAAAGATATCTCTCTTTTTCCATTTGTATCTCTATTCATATAACTTGAATCACTTGTACTTGTTTCATATTTTTTAGTTATTTCATAAGTTACTCTTTCTCCTGATGTATCAGTAATATAAATTTTGTCTCCTTTTTGTAATTTTTTATTATTTGAGAAAAATGTTCCATTTTTATAATTATGTCCTGCAAGTACTGTATTTCCTACTTGATTTATTTTATCTCCTGCTGGATATAAAACTACTATTCCAACATTTAATGCTTTTAAGCCATTTTGGTATTCTGGTATAATTGGATATTTTACATCTGTTGCTGGTATTTCAATAGTTCCTATTACATCAAATCCCATATATGTAACTCCTGAACCTGAGCTACTCTGTTCATTGTTTGTAGTATTTTGATATATTGCATTTTCGTCAACATCGGGTACAACATCATTTAAAACCACTTCATTTTCTACAGGCTTTGTAATAACTTTATTAGCAACACTATTTTGAAATTCCCCATAAGCATCTCCTGCAGCCTCTTCTATATAATACTTTCTATAAACATCTATACCCCAGAATATTAATAATCCTATAATTATAATTATAACAATAATAAGAATAACAGTTAATGTTTTACTATATTTACTATTAAACATATTCCTTCCTCCCTTGTTATTAGTTACCATAAATATATTATATCATATTTTTTTATAATATTCTACATTTTATTGCTATTAATCTACAATTTTATCTCCTAATTTTTTTCCGCCAATTACATGGAAATGAATATGCATAACTTCTTGTCCAGAATCCTTTCCGCAATTTGCAATAACTCTAAAACCATTTTGCGCAAATTTTTGTTCTTTTGCTATTTTATTTATAGTTTGATATATATATGATATTAAGTCTTTATCTTCTTTTGATACATCAAGTAATGTTTCAATATGTTTTTTAGGTACTACTAATATATGAATTGGTGCTGCTGGATTAACATCTTTAAATGCTATAACTTTTTCATCTTCATATACAATTTCAGAAGGAATTTCCTTATTTATTATTTTACAAAAAATACAATCTCCCATTATTCTTCCTCTTTTCTTTAATTTTATTCATTTAAAATATTGTACAAGGTGTGCCCTATTTTAGACAAAAGTATAGAAAAAGTGATAGTCCCTAATCTGATAAAACAGCTTTTATTCTTCTTACTCCTGCTGAGCTTGATTCTTCTTTCTTTATTTTAAAGTGCCCTAGTTCTCCTGTATGGCTTACATGAGGACCTCCACAAATTTCTTTGCTAAAATCTCCTATTGTATATACTTTTACCTTTTCTCCATATTT
>CALXVN010000012.1 GCA_944392085.1 uncultured Clostridia bacterium
AAGATAATAAATTACAAAATGTTGGCTAAATATTAAAAATAGTCATAACGGAATATTATTACAATAGTAATATTAATCATATTAGCAGTAGTATCAATAAATGCAATCTTTGGAGAAAATGGACTAATAAAAAGTGCTCAAAAAGGGAAACTAGAACAAGAAAAAGCAGAAGCAAGAGAAAGATTATCATTAGTATTAGCAGATGCATATGCAGAAAAACATGTAAATGAAAAATATAATCAAGATGAATTTTTAGATGAATTCATATATGCCCAAGAACCAGATGCAGAGGTGGATGAAGTAGAAATAAGTTTAAATGGACACACATTTGAACTAGATAGAAGTGTACCACAGTTAGGAGACTATATAGGAGAGGCAGGAAATTTACCACCAAGAATAAGAAAGATAGAAGTAACAAACAAAACATTATCAGAAATAAGTGTAAAAGTAACATCAGCAAGAGCAGAAGGAGCAGCATATAAATACTCAATAAAAAAATTAGCAGAAGATGAAGAAGCATATGTAGAAAAAGAACCAAATGGTGGAGAAACATATACTTTCACAGGCCTAATATCACCAGAAAAATACACAATAAAAGTAGATTTAGTAATAGATGGAGAAATAAAAGATACCAAAACAGAAAATGTAATGTTAGGAGAATTAGAAGAAGGAACAATAACATTTGAAGGACCAATATGGCCAGGAAATGGAACGGCAAGTGCAATAGTAAAAACAAATACAAGTTATCAGTTACAATATCAAATAAATGCAATAGAAGATAATGGATGGCAAAACATATCAAATGGAGGAACAGTAACAAATATACCAGCCAAAGAATCAAATTTATATGCAAGATTATGGGATGGAACAAATGCAAGTGATTATGCAACATTTCCAATAAGTGATACAGTAGAACCAAAAATAACAGAAATAAAAGAAATAGAGGTAACAGAAACAACAATAAAAGTGCAAGTAATAGCTACAGATAATGAAAGTGGAATAGCAAAAATAGAGTATAGTAGTAATGATGGAGAAGAATATACAATAGGGGAAACAGAAACAGCAACAGAATATACATTTACAGGATTAACAGAATTAACAGAATATACAATAAAAGTAAGAGTAACAGATGGAGCAGGAAATACAGCAGAATTAAGTAAAAAAATAGCAACGGATGGAGAAAAATTCTCAGATATATATGAAACAACGACTGAATATACAGATAGTGAAGGAAATACAGCATGGATACCAGGAGGATTTGCAGTAGGAGTAACAAATAGCATAAATAAAATAAATGGTGGATTAGTAATAACAGATAAAATAGATGAAAATCACAAAAGTATAGGAAATGAATTTGTATGGGTGCCAATAGAAGATTATACAACAATGTATGAAGAAGTAACAGAACCAATTAAATTATATGGAATGGAAACTACAACAAGTGTATATAGTAAATTTGGAATAGCAAGTGGAGAAGTCGGACATTACAGGATAGGTAAACCAGGAGATTTGTATTCAGTAAGAGAGCCAGATATTTCTATTAATGATGGTTATTACTATAATGTATTAGGATATGATAGTTTAAAAGATATGGCAGATAAAATGGTAGAAGAATATATGGCAACATATGAAAGTATAAAAAAATATGAAGGATTTTATATAGGAAGATATGAATTAACAGGAACAGTAGAAAAACCAACAGTTCAAAAAGGAAAAGTATTAGAAGAAGATTGGTATAATTTAAAGAAAGCTTGTACTAATATAGTAAGTACAAACTATGCACAAACAACAATGATATATGGAAATCAATGGGATACAGTATGTAACTGGCTATATACAAAAGGATATGATACTTATACTTGTTCAAATAGTTGGGGAAATTACTTTAATAGTACAGGAGCAGCAGATATAGAAGGAAAAGGACTTCGACAAATAACAGGATTTAGTAAAGCATGGAGTGCCCAAAATATATATGATTTAGCCGGAAATTATTCTGAATATACACAAGAAGCAAATTATGGACAGCGTTCAGCACGTTCTGGACACTGTCAGACGAGTAATAATGGTTCATATAATCCAGTAATGAGCCGTAATACGACTAATCCAACAATCAATAATGGTTATGTAACTTCTCGTCCTGCACTATATTTATTAACTAAAATAGTGTAATAAATAATATATAAATAAACAAATAAAAAAACTTATTTTTTAACGCAGTTAGTGTAAAATAAATGTAGGCAAAATATGAAAATTTTTGTCTACAATTTTTTTTATAAAAGTTTGTTTCACATCATTGACACATATACAGATTTTTTTCTGAATTAATGTTATATATCTTGACAAAATGCATAAAATAGTTTAATATAAAATATGTTGTTTAGGAGATGCATTTTATAATGCATTTTTTCGTAAAAGATGTTCTACTAAACAACGATTTTCTTTTGTAAAAAAGCGTATATTATGACAAAAACAAAGCTTTCTATGAATATATGCAAAATTGCTTAGCAATTTTTGCGTAACAAAGAAATTAACTTTGTTGCATAGTTAGGAGTATTGATTTTTTTGCAATAAAAAAGGAGGGAAACAAGATGGAAGAAAAAGAAGTTCTATTAACTCAAGAAGGTTATGATAATTTAGAAAAAGAATTAGAATATTTAGTAACTGAAAAAAGAGCTGAAATAGCAGAAAGAATAAAAATAGCTTTAGGATTTGGTGATTTATCAGAAAATTCAGAATATGATGAAGCAAAAAATGCTCAAGCTGCAAACGAAGCTAAAATAGCTGAATTAGAAAATAAAATTAGATATGCTAAAATTATAGATGAATCTGAGATAGATACTAAAACTGTACAAGTAGGAAATACTGTTAAAGTTTTAGATATGGAATTCAATGAAGAAGAATCATACACAATAGTAGGTTCAACTGAAGTAGATTTAGCCCAAAATAAAATTTCAAATGAATCACCTATTGGATCTGCACTTATGGGAGCTAAAAAAGGTCAAATAGTTGAAGCACAAGCACCAGCGGGTGTTATTAAATATAAAATTATTTCAATTACAAAGTAGTTTATGATAACAAGAATGTATAAGAAAAAAGACTTTTAATTTTAAAAGAATTATTAAGTCTAAGAAACCTTATTATATAGAAGCATCTATGCAATAAGAAAAGGAATGATAATATGAAAAACTTACTTATACAAAAGCTTGAAGAATTAGATAAATTTAAAGAACTTGTAGAACAAATAGAGTTAAAACAAACCCCGATAAATATATCGGGGTTAGCCTTCGTGGGAAAATCTCATATCATCTCATCAGTTGCAGAAAAAAGTAAAAGACCAATTTGTATAATTACATACAATGAATTACAAGCAAAACAAATGGTTAAGGATTTAAGATTTTTTACAGATAAAATAGAATACTTGGGAAAAAAGGAAATTGCATCATATGATTATATTGCAGAAAGTAAAGATTTGCCTTTTGAAAGAATCGATGTGCTAAATAAAATATACAATAAAGAGGCAAGAATAGTTGTTACTACAATTGAAGCAGTAATGCAACAGGTTGTACCAAAAGAAATATTATATAAAAATGTACTAGAATTTAGTGTAGGAAATGTATTTTCTAGTACTAATTTTAAAGGAAAAAAGGATTTAAATAGTTTAAAAAAATTATTATTACTTTTAGGTTATGAAAGAAATGATTTAGTAGAAAACAGAGGGCAATTTAGCATAAGAGGTGGAATTTGTGATATTGGATTAACTGAAAAAACTGGCATCAGAATAGAATTTTGGGGAGATGAGGTTGATTCAATTAGATACTTCAGTGTAAGTTCACAAAGAACTACTGAAATGACAAATAAAGTTACAATATTTCCAGCACATGAATACATTTTAAACTATGATTCAGATGAAATTTTACCAGATTATTCTAAAATTGCTTTAGAGATTACAAATCAAATAAGAAAAAGATATTTGGATAATGAGAAAAGGTCTAATAAGAATATCTTAAGTGAAAAGTTAATGCAAAACATAGAAGCGGATATAGAAGCAATTCAAAATGGAGAATATATAAGTAAAATAGATAAATATTTCGACGAGTTTTATAGTGAAAAGGCTAGTTTTTTAGATTATCTTCCAAAAAATTGTTTATTATTTGTAGATGAGAATTTAAAAATAAATCAAAGAATAGAAAACATTATTATAGAAAATAATAATTTAATAAAATCATTAATAGAAAAAGAAAGATTTGTTCCAGAAGCAATTAGCAAAATAAGTAAGTTTAGCAAAGAAGATTGGAATAAACTATATGAAATAAAACAAGTTATATATTTAGATGAAAATAATACTAATACTGCTAATAAATTTGAATTTGGATATAGACCAGTTAATTTCTATAAAAGTGAAACAGATTTATTAATAAATGACATTAATAAATGGCTTGAAAATAAAAAAGAGGTTATAATTTTAGCTGGAAGTACGGAAAATATATCAAAAGTAGAAAAAATTGTCGCGAAAGGGACAGTCCCTATCGCGACAGGTGGTCTTTCTTCTGGTTTTGAATGTTATGATTTAAACCTAGTGGTTATAAACATGGCAGATGCTTTTGAAGTAGAAATAAAGAAGAAAAAGACAAGCACAACTTTTAAACAAGGTGAGAAGGTTGTATTTGCTGATTTAAAACAAGGAGATATTGTTGTTCATAGAACACAAGGAATAGGTCAATTTGTTGGAGTTAATACAATAGAGGCTGACGGAGTTACAAAGGATTATATAAAAATAAGGTATCAAAATGATGATATGCTTTATGTACCAACAAATAACCTAGACAATGTAAGAAAATACATTGGAGGTGGAGATTCAGCTCCAAAGCTAAATAAGTTAGGAAGTAAGGAATGGAGTAATACTAAAGTAAAAGTAAAGAAGAATTTAAGAGAAGTTGCAAAAGATTTAATTGAATTATACGCTAAAAGGCAGAAAATGAAAGGATTTGCATATAGTAAAGACACAGAGTGGCAAAGACAATTTGAAGGAGAATTTCCATACCAAGAAACTGATGACCAGTTAAGATGTATAGAAGAAGTAAAAAAGGATATGGAAACTCAAAGACCAATGGACAGGTTACTTTGTGGAGATGTAGGCTATGGTAAAACTGAAGTTGCAATAAGAGCAGCTTTTAAGGCAGTAATGGACCATAAACAAGTAGCATATTTAGTGCCTACAACGATTCTTGCTAATCAACAGTATGAAAGTTTTAAAAGCAGAATGGAAAACTTTGCAATAAATGTAGAACTACTAAACAGATTTAGAACAAAAAAAGAACAAGAACAAGTTATTAAAAAACTAAAATTGGGAGAGGTAGATGTTGTTGTAGGAACACACAGATTGCTTAGTCAAGATGTTGAATTTAAAGATTTAGGACTACTTATCATAGACGAAGAGCATCGTTTTGGTGTTAAAGACAAAGAAAAAATAAAGAAACTAAAAACTAGTGTAGATGTACTTACAATGACAGCAACGCCAATACCTAGAACACTTCACATGTCTATACTAGGTGTAAGGGATATGTCAGTTATATATGAGCCACCACAAAATAGAAGACCAGTACAAACTTATGTATTAGAATATGATGTAGAAGTTGTAAAAGAAGCAATAACAAAAGAACTAGAAAGAGGCGGACAGGTATATTATCTATATAATAATGTGGAAAACATATCTAAAAAAGCTTTAGATATTTCTGAATTAGTGCCAGAGGCAAAAGTGGAATTTGCACATGGAAAAATGACAGGTAGAGAAATTGAAGACATAATGGAAAGGTTCATAAAAGGTGAAATAAATGTGTTAGTGTGCACAACTATTTTAGAATCTGGAATAGATATACCAAATGCAAATACAATAATTGTAGAAAATGCAGATAGGCTAGGTTTAGCACAGTTATATCAAATAAGAGGAAGAGTTGGAAGAAGTAATAGACAAGCATATGCTTATGTAACATATAAAAGGGATAAGCTGTTATCAGAAGTAGCAGATAAAAGACTAAAAGCAATTCGTGAATTTACAGAGTTTGGATCAGGATTTAAAATTGCAATGAGGGACTTAGAAATAAGAGGTGCAGGAAGTTTGTTAGGAGAAATACAGCATGGGCATATGGAACAAGTTGGATATGATACATATTGCAATTTATTAGACCAAGTTGTAAAAGAAATGCAGGGAATAGAAATAGAAGAAGAACAAGAAATACAAATAGATATAAATATTTCAAGCTATATACCAGATAGCTACATAGATAGTAGCAGTCAAAAAATAGAAATATACCAAAACATTGCACTTTGTAGAACAGAAGAGGATATACAAAATGTAATAGATGAAATAATAGATAGATATGGTGTAATGCCTAAAGAACTAGAAAATTTAATAGAAGTTGCAAGAATAAAAGAATTATGCAGAAAAGCTGGAATTATAAAAATATCAGAAAAGAAAAATATGATGACTAATACACAAAATTTAGTATTTTACTATGATAAAAATAAATATAATCCAGAAATAGTGGATAAACTAATAAAAAAATATGGTTATGATATTAAATTTTCAACAGGTATAGAACCATACATAACTTTGAAAATCGGAAACTTAAAAGATGAAGAAGTAATAGAAAAAATTAAGGGATTTTTGTCGCAATAGGGACAGTCCCTTTCGCGACAATTTAAAAATGGGAAAGGAGATTATAATATATTTGAGTTATTTAATATATTATACAAATAAAAATGCAAGTTATTTCGAGTAAGGATAATGAAATTATAAAAAATATAAGAAAGCTAAAAGAAAAGAAATATAGGGATTTAGAAAATGCATATATTATTGAAGGAATAAAGTTAGTAAAAGAAGCAATTGCAGAAAAAGCGAAAATAAAGCAAATTGTAATGTGCGAAAATTTTGCAGATAATCAAGAAATAGACAAGGAAACATTATATGAAATTGCAAAATATAATTTAATATATGTAACAGAAAAAGTGTTTGATTTAATAACAGATGTAAAGACTCCTCAAGGGATTATTGCAGTAATAGAAAAAAATAAGACAAACAAAATTGATTATTCTCAAGATATAATAATTGCATTAGATGATTTGCAAGATCCAGGAAATCTAGGTACTATTTTAAGAACAGCTGATAGCGCTAATTTAAATCAAATTATACTTTCAAAAAATAGTGCAGACCCATATAATCCTAAGGTAGTGCGTTCCACAATGGGTGGAATATTTAGAGTAAATATAATTGAAGTAGATAAATTAGAAGAAACTTTAAAGGAGATACAAAAAAATAAATTTAAAATAATGGTAACATCTTTAGATACAAATAATAGTATTTATGATGTAGATTATAATAAAAAGGTTATAGTAATAGGAAATGAAGCAAATGGAGTTTCTAAAGAAGTACAAGCTATGGCTGATGAAAAAGTAAAAATACCAATGCTTGGAAAAACAGAAAGCTTAAATGCTGCAGTAGCTGCAGGAATAATGATTTATGAATATGTAAGAAGAAAGGTTGAAAAATAATTACAATTTTGACGCCCACAAACTTCATTTGAAATTTAATTGAGCGTACAAAAAGTACGCCTCATAAATTTCAAACTAGTTTTGACTTGTCAAAATTTAATTCTTTTCCAACCAGATTTGTGCTTACTAGGAAAGGAATGATATAAAAAATGAAATTAGTAGTTCAAAGAGTAAAAAATGCGGAAGTTAAAGTAGAAGAAAAAACAGTAGGAGCAATAGATAAAGGTTTTTTAGTGTTACTTGGAGTTACACATACTGATACTAAAGAAATATCAGATTATTTAGTGAAAAAACTTTGTAATTTAAGAGTGTTTGAAGATGAAAATGAAAAAATGAATTTAAGTTTAAAAGATGTAAATGGCAAATTACTTATAGTATCTCAATTTACACTTTATGCAGATTGCACAGGTGGAAATAGACCATCTTTTGTAAATGCAGCAAAGCCAGATGTGGCAAATGAATTATATGAGTATTTTTGCGATAAATGTAAGGAAAATGGAATAGAAGTTCAAAAAGGTATATTTGGAGCAGATATGAAAGTAAGTCTATTAAATGATGGACCTGTTACAATAATATTAGAAAAATAAAAAATTCATATAGCAATAAAGTTGTAATAATCTTTAATATATAGTATACTATATATGTTTAGAAATCAATAAAAGAATATAAAAGGAATGATAAAAAATGTATAGAGACCATAATTGTGGAGAATTAAACATATCAAATGTTGGACAAACAGTACTATTAGCTGGTTGGATTCAAAAAATAAGAAATTTAGGATCAATGAAATTTATAGATTTACGAGACCAATTTGGAATAACACAAATAGTAATAAGTGATAATAAAGAAATGCAAGAAAGAGCAAATGAACTTGTTACAGAATGTGTTATTGGGGTTAAAGGAAAAGTTGTTGAAAGAAGCAATAAAAATACGAAGATACCAACTGGAGAAATTGAAATTGAGGCAGAAGAAATCAATATCTTAGGTAAATGTAAAAATGTTTTACCATTTGAAGTTAATTCTGAAAAAACAGGTGAAGCAAGGGAAGATTTACGTTTAGAATATAGATTTTTAGATTTAAGGAATGATAAGTTACATAAAACTATTTTACTTCGTTCAAATATAATGAAAACATTAAGAAGAAAAATGGATGAGCTTGGATTTACAGAAATTCAAACTCCAATATTAGCTAATTCATCTCCAGAAGGAGCTAGGGATTATCTAGTACCAAGCAGATTACATCCAGGAGAATTTTATGCACTTCCTCAAGCACCACAACAATTCAAACAACTTTTAATGGTATCAGGATTTGATAAATATTATCAAATAGCACCATGTTTTAGAGATGAAGATCCTAGAGCAGATAGAGCACCAGGAGAATTTTATCAATTAGATTTTGAAATGAGTTTTGCAGAGCAAGAAGATGTTTTTAAAGTATTAGAAGATATTTTTACAACTGTATTTAAAGAGCATACTACATGGAAAGTGGATGAAGCGCCATTTAGAAGAATACCATATAGAGAAGCTATGGAAAAATACGGAATTGACAAACCAGACCTACGTAATCCATTAATAATTCAAGATGCAACAAAATTATTTGCAAATACAGAGTTTAATGCATTTAAAGATAAAACTATAAAAATAATTGTTGTTCCAAATGGAGCAAGTCAAGGAAGAAAATTCTTTGATAGCATGACAGATTTTGCTAAAGAAGAAGCGGGTGCAAATGGACTAGCTTGGGTAAAAGTTGAAGAGACAGGATACACTGGTGGAATTGCTAAATTTATTACAGAGGATATGCAAGAAGAACTTGCAAAAGAATATAGCGTAAAAGCAAATGATGCAATATTCTTTGTGGCAGACGAATTCCTAAAAGCTCAAAAAATAGCAGGACTAGTAAGAATAGAACTTGGAAAGAGATTAGATTTAATAGAGAAAAATGTATATAGATTCTGTTTTATAACAGATTTCCCAATGTATGAATTATCAGATGAAGGAACTGTAGATTTTAACCACAATCCATTCTCAATGCCACAAGGTGGATATGATGCATTAGAAAATAAAAATCCATTAGACATATTAGCATATCAATATGATGTTGTATGTAATGGATATGAAATGGCTTCTGGTGCTGTAAGAAACCATGATCCAGAGCTTATGGTAAAAGCATTTGAAATAGCAGGATATACTGAAAAAGAAGTTGAAACAAGATTTGGTGCATTATATAATGCGTTCCAATATGGAACTCCACCACATGCAGGTGCTGCACCAGGGTTAGATAGAATGGTAATGCTAATTGCAGATTCAGATAACATTAGAGAAGTAATTGCATTTCCTAAAAATAAAAAAGCAAGAGACCTACTTATGAGAGCACCAAGTACAGTTACAGAAAAACAATTAGAAGATGTACATATAAAGGTAGATGTAAAAGAAAAATAAGGAGAAAACAGATGGAATATAGATATAAACCAAGCGGAGTTTGCTCAAGAGAAATGATAATAGAATTAGATGGAGATATAATAAAAAAATTAACAATAGTTGGAGGATGTGCAGGAAATACATTAGGAATATCAAAATTAGTAGAAGGTATGAATATTAATGAAGTAATTAAAAGATTAAAGGGAATACCTTGTGGAATAAAAGATACATCTTGTCCAGACCAACTTGCAAAAGCATTAGAAGAAGTAAAAGAAAAATATATGATGAATTAAAGAATAACTAAAAAGACACTCCAAGAAAGTAATTAAAATAGAAAAGGGAGTGTCTTTGAACTTTAGGAAAGTTCATAAAAGGAGAAGGTAGATGAAAAAAGTATTACTAGGAATGAGTGGTGGAGTGGATAGCTCAGTTTCAGCAGTAATTTTGCAAAAACAAGGATATGAAGTAATTGGACTAACTATGTTATTATGCGAAAATGAACAATTTACTGCATTAGAAGACGCAAAAAAAGTATGCGAAAAATTAAAAATAGAACACCATGTAGTAGATTTAAGGGAAGAGTTTAAAAAGCATGTAATAGATAATTTTATATGTTCTTATGAGAAAGCTAAAACTCCTAATCCTTGCGTGGAATGTAATAAATATATGAAGTTTGGTGAATTTTATAAAATTGCACAAGACTTAAATTGCGATTACATAGCGACAGGACATTATGCCAAAATAGAATATTCAGAAAAATATAAAGAGTATGTATTAACTAAGTCAAATTCAGAAAAAAAAGATCAAACTTATTTCTTATATAATATAGATAAAAAAATTTTGCCCAAAATAATATTTCCACTTTCAGATTTTGAAGATAAAACAGAAATTAGAAAAATTGCAGAAGAAAATGGATTAATTGTAGCAAAAAAGAAAGATAGCCAAGAAATATGTTTTATACCTAATAATGATTATATAAGTTTTTTAAAAAACAATAATATAAAAAATAAAAAAGGAAAAATTGTTCTAAGAAGCGGAGAAATTCTAGGAGAGCACAATGGCATTATTAATTATACCATTGGACAGAGAAAAGGTCTTGGAATATCATATAAAGAACCAATATATGTGCTAAAATTAGATAATATAAAGAATGAAGTTATAGTAGGAACAGAAAATGAATTATACAGTAATAAATTAGAAGCAAATGAATTAAATTTTTTACTTAATATAGATTTAACAAAACCATTAGAAATAAAAGCAAAAGTTAGATATAGAGCAAAAGAAGCAGAAGCAATTTTAAAGGTAAAAGATGGAATTGCCAAAGTAATATTTAAAGAGCCCCAAAGAGCCATAACACCAGGACAATCTATAGTTTTCTATAAAGATAATACCGTACTTGGAGGAGGAAAAATTACAAACAAATTTTCGTAAAACTATTGATTATTTGTTAAGAATATGATAGAATATTTGCGAAAATGAAATTGAGGTGATTATATGTCAAAGAATGATTCTGAAAATGAAACACTTGAAGCATTAATTACACAAATAAATGAACTATTAAATGAAATAAAGAATGAACAAAAAAATATGCAAAAAACTTTAGAAAACAACCATAAAGTAAATATGCAAAAATTCTCAAAATTATTGGAGTATGACAAAATCTGTGATATGACCAATACACTATTTGAAAGAAGGCTAGCTAGCATAGAAAAATTACTTTATGAAGTTTTCAAAAGTTGATTTAAAAGATAGAATTTTTATTCTATCTTTTTGCAAATGTATTTAAATTAATAGACTTTTCTCTTTCCTTAACTTGAAATTAAAAAATCTGAAATAATTGAGTTCAATGTGCACTTAATGAATACTATAAATTAGTTAGAAATAAAATAATTCCAACAACAATGAAAACAATTCCTGATATTCTTATAATTTTTAATGATTTTTCAGCAGCTTTTTCATCAGATAATTTTTCTTTTTTTACAAGTTTGTCTTTTGGTAATACTAAAAGAAGAACTCCAAAAATAATCATAATTAAATAAATCATACTTAAAAACCTCCTCTCCTTGAAATTTACTCTATGCATTTACAAGTGAATTTTTAACAAAGTAAGTTTTATACTTTATTGTTGAATTAATATATAAGAAATTAAACTAAAAATATATTATGCATAGATTTATTTTGCATTATAATTACTTTTTTTTCAATAAAAATTAAATATTTATTTTATATTGAACTTTTTTATGCATTTGATAAAAGGTATTGATTTATAAATAACAATAATATATAATATTTTGAGAAAATAAGAAATGAAGGAGGAGCAATAAATGAAAAAGAGTTTTAGATTTTACTTAGCTTTATGGGGGGCAAAAATAGGAACTTTACTTTTAAAAATATTTAGAAGAAATGCAACTTTTTTTCCAGGAAAATTTGCATTAAAAGTATGTCCAGATTTCATAGGAAGAATACAAAAGCCTAAAACAATGATAGCTGTTACTGGAACAAATGGAAAAACTACAGTTTGTAACATGATAGAAGATGTTTTAAAAGATAATAAATATGATTTTATTGATAATAAATATGGATCAAACATAGATGCAGGAGTTGCTACAACTTTAATTAGTGGAGTAAGCTTTATGGGAAAATCTAAAAAAGATTTAGCTATTCTAGAAGTAGATGAAAGAAGTGCACCTAAAATTTATCCTTATTTAACACCAACATATTTGGTATGCACTAACCTATTTAGGGATTCTCTTATGAGGAATGCTCACACAGAATTTATATCTGGAATACTTACTAAATATATTCCAAAAGATACTATTCTTATATTAAATGGAGATGATTTAATAGTAAGCAATTTAGCACCAGAAAATAAAAGAATGTATTTTGGTATAGATAGATTAGATACAGATACAGAAGAATGTGAAAATATATCAAGAGATATTATTGCTTGTCCAAAGTGTGATACTAAACTTGTATATGATTATGTAAGATATAACCATATAGGAAAAGCACATTGCCCAAAATGTGATTTTAAATCACCAGAAATAGATTATTTGGCAACTAAATTGGATTTGGAAAATATGAAAATGACTTTAAAAATAGGTGAAAGAGAAGAAGAATATGATTTAATTAGCGATAATATCATAAATATATATAATATTATTTCAGTAATTACTGTTCTTAAACAACTAGGACTAAGCAAAGAACAAATAAATGAGTCTCTAAAAAAGCTAAAAATAGTAGACACAAGATATACAGAAGAAACTGTTAATGGAGTAAAAATAATTACACATTTAGCTAAAGGAATTAATCCAATTGCTTGTTCTAGAGTGTTTGACTATACAAGAAAATATAAAGGAAATAAGGCTGTATTTTTAATAGTAGATGATTTGCATGAAGCAGTAAAAGGAAGTGAAAATACTTCTTGGCAATATGATACTGATTACGAATTCTTAAATGATGAAAGCATAAAACAAATAATAATAGCAGGAGCTAGATATTTAGATGGCTTAGTAAGATTAGAAATGGCAGGAGTTAATAAAGAAAAAATAGTTTATGAAAGAGATGAACTTTCAGCATTAGACAAGTTAAAATTAGAGGGAATTGATACGGTATTTATTTTACATGACTTATATTCAATGGAATTAAAAGATGCTGCTAAAAATAAAGTAGAGGTTATGATTAAAAATTTAGATAAGAAAGAGAAGTGATTATAAATGAAAATGGAAATTCTATTTCCTGAATTTTGTAATTTATTTGGTGATATATTTAATATGAAATATTTAAAAATGTGTATTCCAGAAGCAGAATTAATAGAAACAGCATTAGATGAAGTACCAACATTTGTAAATGAAGATGTGAATTTAATTTACTTAGGACCTATGACAGAAAATACACAAGAAAAAGTTATAAAAAAACTATTGCCATATAAAGAAAGAATTGAGGAATTAATAGAAAAAAATGTGGTATTTTTATTTACAGGTAATGCTTTAGAAGTACTTGGAAAATACATCGAAAATGAAGATGGAAGTAAAATTAATGGACTTGGAATATTTGATGTATATAGTAAAAGAGATATGATGCATAGACATAATAGCCTTATGGTAGGAAAATTCGAAGATATTGAAATAGTAGGTTTTAAAAGTCAATTTACAATGATGTATGGTGATAACACTAATTCATATTTCTTAGAAGTAGAAAAAGGAATTGGACTAAACAAAGAAAGCAAACTAGAAGGAATAAAGAAAAATAATTTTATAGGAACATATGTAATAGGACCAATACTTATATTAAATCCATTATTTACAAAAAAAATAATGAAAATGTTAGGACAAGAAAAAGAAGTTGCACTAAAAGATGATGTTATGGCTGCATATGAAGCAAGATTAGAGGAATTAAAAAAGCTATAAAATTAAATATAAAAATAATTGAAAAATAATCAAAAATATGATATAAGTTATTGAAATAACAAAAAGAAATGAAGGTTAATAAGTGAAAAATATAAAAGAATACAATTTAGACGAATTACAAAATGAGCTACTTTCTATGGGAGAAAAAAAGTATAGAGCAGAGCAAATATTTAAATGGATATATGTAGATAAAGTAAAAGAATTTGATGAAATGACTAATTTATCCATAGAACTTAGAGAAAAACTAAAACAAAACTATACCATGTGTAATTTTAATATTCTAAAAAAGCAAGAATCATCAGATGGAACAAAAAAATACTTGTTTGATGTACTTGATGGAAATGCAATAGAAACAGTACTTATGCAGTATCACCACGGAATAACAATTTGCGTTTCATCACAAATTGGTTGTAAAATGGGATGCAAGTTTTGTGCATCTACTGGAATAAAATTTGTAAGAAGCTTAAGCTGTGGAGAAATTGTGGAACAAATACTTGCAGTAGAGCAAGATATTGGAGATAAAATATCAAATATAGTATTTATGGGAATTGGAGAACCATTTGATAATTACGATAATGTAATGAAAGCAATAAAAGTAATTAATAATCAAAAAGGATTAAATATAGGGGCGAGACATATAAGCATCTCAACAAGTGGACTAGTTCCAATGATATATAAATTTGCAGATGAAGAATTACAATGTACATTATCTATATCACTTCATGCTACGAATGATGAAAAACGAAGCAAAATGATGCCAATAAATAATAGATATAATATACAAGAGCTAATGAAAGCTTGCAAATATTATATAGAAAAGACAAATAAAAGAATTTCATTTGAATATGCTTTAGCAAAAGACAATAATGACAATTTAGATGATGCCAAGGAATTGGTAAAGCTACTTAAAGGAATGCTATGCCATGTTAATTTAATACCAATAAATAAGATAGAAAATGGAGAATTTACTAAAAGTTCTAATGAAAATATAATTAGATTTAGGGATTATTTAAATGAAAAAGGAATTGTAGCAACAATAAGAAGAGAGTTAGGGGCAGATATTGATGCAGCATGCGGACAACTAAGAAGGAAAAATTTAGTTTAGGTAATAATTGCTATTTGTAATAATAAATTGTAAACAGATTTGACTAATTTTCATAAAGACAATGATATATAGCATTATTTACTAAGCATAAGGTAGAAAGGACAAGGTAAGAATTAATGGTTTTTGCAAAAACTGATATAGGAAAGTTAAGAGAGATAAATCAAGACTATTACTATATTTCAAAAGAAAATGATGAGCCTCAAATATACATATTAGCTGATGGAATGGGTCGGATATAAAGGTGGAGAAATAGCAAGTAAGCTTGCAACAGAGTCAGTTAAAAAATATATTGAGAGTAATTTTAATAGTATAAACAAAGAAAAAGAAGAAATTTTAAAATTAATATCAAGTGCTGTCGAATATGCAAATATGGTGGTATACGAAAAATCAAAAGAAGTGCAAGAATTAGAAGGAATGGGTACTACTTTAGAAGTTTGCTTAATATATAATAATAAAGCATATATAGGACATGTAGGAGATAGCAGAGTATATAGAATTAGAAAAGAAGTTATACGAAAACTTACAAAGGATCATAGTTATGTACAACAATTAATAGAAGATAAAAAAATAACTAGAGAAGAGGCAAAAAATCATCCTAAGAAAAATATGATTACAAAAGCTCTAGGTTGTACAGCTTATGTTGAACCAGATTTAAGAGCTAGAAATTTTGAAAAAGGCGATATATTTATAATATGCTCGGACGGTTTAAGTAATATGCTAGATGAAAAAAGAATATATGAAATAGTAAAACAAGATTTAGAAAATGCAGCAGAAAGATTAGTAAATGAAGCAAATCAAGCTGGTGGATATGACAATATAACAGTTATTATAATAAAATAAAGAGGAGAGTTTTTATGAACCTAGAAGGAAAAATACTTGGTAATAGATATGAAATATTAGAGAAAATTGGAAATGGTGGAATGGCAACAGTGTACAAAGCACAAGACCAAATGTTAAAAAGATATGTTGCAGTAAAAGTACTAAGAGAAGAATTTACAACAGATGAAGAATTTATAAGAAGATTTAATACAGAAGCTCAGTCAGCAGCAAGCTTAGCGCATCCTAATATAGTATCTATTTATGATGTAGGAATAGAAAATAATGTTTATTATATTGTAATGGAGCTTATACAAGGGAAAACTTTAAAACAAATTATTGATGAAGATGGAGTTCTTCCATGGAAATGGTCAATAAACATAGCATCACAAATTGCTTCAGCATTGGAAATTGCACATAAAAACAATATAGTACATAGAGATATAAAACCACATAATATAATAATTACAGAAGATGGAGTAGCAAAGGTTACTGATTTTGGAATTGCAAAAGCAGTATCAAATTCAACAATTACAGCATTTGGAACAACAATAGGTTCAGTACATTATTTCTCACCAGAACATGCAAGAGGTGGATTTACAGATGCTAAATCAGACCTATATTCACTAGGTGTTGTAATGTATGAAATGCTAACTGGAAGAGTTCCATTTGATGCAGATACTCCAGTATCTATTGCATTAAAACATATGCAAGAAAAACCAATAGAGCCAATAAAACTAAACCCAGCAATACCATATTCAGTAAATAAAATTATAATGAAAGCAATGGAAAAAGATTTAAACCTACGTTATCAATCTGCAACAGAAATGCTTAAAGACTTAAATATGGCGCTAAAAGATCCAGAAGGAGATTTCGTAAAGACTTCTTCAAATGATATGGCATATACTCAAAGAATTGAAACAATAAAAGAAGATGAACTAAAAGGTAAGGAAGAAAACAGAAATGCTGAAACTAAAGAAAAGGCCCAAAAAGAAAATTTCTTTAAAAAACATCCTTCAGCCAAATATATTTTAATAGCAGTAATTATAATTCTAATACCGGTAATAGGATTTTTTGGTACACAAGCAATATTAAATATAGGAAGAGTAAAAGATGTAGCACTTCCAAACTTTGTAAATATGACACGTGAAGAAGCAGAAGCAAAAGCAGAGGAAGCAAAAATTACTTTAGATATTACAGAAGAATTTAGTTCGGAAGTAGAACTTGGAAAAGTTATTTCACAAGATCCGCCATATTTAGATGGATATGTAGTTAAAAAAAACTCAACTGTAAATCTAGTTATAAGTAAGGGCGAAAATATTAAAATTGTACCAAAAGTAACAGGAATGGCAAGAGAAGAAGCAGAACAAGCTATTAAAGCAGAAGAATTAGAAGTAGAAGTTGTTGAAGAAGCAAGTAGCAAAGTAGAAGCAGGATATGTAATAAAACAAGATCCAGAAGCAGAAAAAGAAGTAAATGCAGGTGAAACTGTAAAGATATATGTAAGTACAGGAATAAAACAAATTACAATGGAACATGTAATAGGAAAAGCAGAAGATAATGCTAAAAAAACTCTTACAGATTTAGGCTTTGATGTAAATGTTGTTTATGAAGAAGATACAAGCAAAGATGATGGTGTTGTATTAAAACAAAGTCTAGATGTAGGAACAACAGTTGATGAAGGCACAAAAGTAACACTTACAGTAAATAAAATAGAGAAAATTAAAGAAGGTACTCTAAATATAAACTTAAAATCATTAACAGGGGGACAAATAGATAAAGACGAAGAAGGAAATGAAATAGATCCTACAGTTGAATTAAGAATAGAAGTTAATGATGAAAAAGTTTATGAAGGTAATCAAAGAAAAGATGTAGAAAAATTCACAAAAACAATTTCTGGAAAGGGAACTGTTACAGTAAAAATATTTATAAACGGTGTAAAAGAAGTAGAAAAACAATTAAATATGAATAATGAAAATCCTGTATTAAATATAGATTAAAAAAGGTAGAAACTCTACCTTTTTTGTTTTTTTATGGTATAATAGAAATAAATTATTTAAAATAAGCGTTAAAACGGAGGTGTTTAGTGCAAAAAGGAATAATAATAAGTAACATATCAAATTTATATAAAGTAGAAGTAGATGGAAAAATTTATGATTGCAATGCAAGAGGAAAATTTAAAAATGGCGAAACAAGTCCAGTTGCTGGAGATTTTGTGGAAATAGAAATAATTGACGAAGAAAAAAAAGCAGGTGTAATTAACAAAATAGAAGAAAGAATAAATTACTTAAAAAGACCTAAAATAGCAAATTTATCACAAATTATATTAGTTATTTCTATGAAACTGCCTAAACCAGATTTAGAATTATTAGATAAGCAACTAGCTTATGCAGAATATATGAATATAAAACCTATAATAGTTTTAAATAAAGTAGATTTAGAAGATGCGGAAGTTATTAATAGCATTAGTGAGATATATGAAAAAATAGGATACAAAGTTATAAAAACCGATGCTAAAAAAGGAATAGGTGTAGATGAATTAAAAGAAAATTTGAAAAATAAAATTACGGCATTTTCAGGAAATTCAGGAGTAGGAAAATCTACATTAATAAATAGTCTATTAGGTGAAAGTGTAACAGAAGAAGGACTAATAAGTTACAAAAATAAAAGAGGAAAAAATACAACAACACAAGTAAAGCTATATAAAATAGATGAAAAATCATATATAGCAGATACACCTGGTTTTTCAACATTTGATATAAATGAAATAAAAAAAGAAGATTTAGCAAAATATTTTATAGAATTTAGACCATATATTACAGATTGCGAATATGTAGATTGTAGCCATATAAAAGAAAAAAATTGTGGAATAAAAAAAGCATTAGCAGAAGAAAAAATATCAAAAGAAAGATATACTACTTTCGAGAAGTTGTCGCGATAGGGACAGGCCTTTTCGCGACACTCATGATATTTAAATATAGGAAAAATAAAAATGTCGCGAAAAGGCCTGTCCCTATCGCGACAAAAAAGGAGAAAGTATGGAGATTTCAACATCAATTTTGAATGTGAAAGAAGAAAATTGTATACAAACTTTTTATAATTTGGAAACAGCAGGTACAGATTATTTTCATATAGATGTAATGGATGGAGAATTTGTGGAGAATAATACGGTAGAGAAAATGACTAAATATGCTGAATATTTAAATAGTATTACAAATGTTCCATTGGATGTGCATTTAATGGTAAAAGATGTAATGTCATTTATCAAAAGTTTTATAATATTTAATCCTAGAAATATAACAATTCATTATGAAACAGCTAAAAGTAGAGAAGAATTAATGAGTTGGATAAATTATATAAAAGAAAATAATTGTAAGGTAGGAATAAGCATAAAGCCAAATACTAAAATAGAAGAAATATATGATATTCTTCCATTTATTCATACAGTTTTAGTAATGACAGTAGAACCAGGAAAAGGTGGGCAAGATTTAATACATGGTACAATAGAAAAAATTAAAATCTTAAAAGAATATATACAAAAGAACAATTTAGAGGTTGATATTGAGGCAGATGGAGGTATCAATTTAGATAACATAGAGGAGATAAAAAAAGCAGGAGTGGACATTATAGTTGCAGGAACTTGTATTATAGAGTCAAGTAATTTTAAAGAAACAATAAATAAATTAAAAATGTAAAAAAATCTTGATTAATGTAAAATTTAGTGATATTATATAAAATATTTATTAAGAACTATTTAGTAGATTAAAAAAAACCGATTTTGGAGTTTTTCTTTTAATCTACTTTTTGTTTTTTAAAATGTAATATTTATACAAATCAAGAAAGGTGGAAAAAATATGAAAACAAAGTACATTTTTGTAACAGGTGGAGTAGTATCAGGATTAGGAAAAGGTATAACAGCAGCATCATTGGGAAGGCTTTTAAAAAATAGGGGATATAAAGTTGTAAATCAAAAGTTTGATTCATATATAAATGTTGATCCGGGCACAATGAGCCCTTATGAACATGGAGAAGTTTTTGTGACTGATGATGGGGCAGAAACAGATTTAGATTTAGGACATTATGAAAGATTTACTGATGAAAACTTAACTAAAAATTCTAGTGTAACTATGGGAAAAATCTATCAAGAGGTAATAGAAAGAGAAAGAAGAGGAGATTATTTAGGAAAAACAGTACAAGTTATACCGCATATTACAAATGCTATAAAGGAAAAAATATATGCTTTCGAAAATACTGATGTAGATATAGTCATTACAGAAATAGGAGGAACTGTTGGAGATATTGAGGGCTTATCTATGATAGAAGCCATAAGACAGGTAGGAATAGAAAGCAATCCAGAAGATGTACTATATATCCATGTAACACTTTTACCATATATTTCAGGTTCAAAAGAAATAAAGTCAAAACCAACACAACATTCAGTAAAAGAATTACAATCATTTGGAATTAAACCAGATATAATTGTGTGTAGAACAGAAGTAGAGATATCAGAGGAAGTAAGAGAAAAAATAGCTCTTTTTTGCAATGTTAGAAAGGAAAGTGTAATTGCAAACAGAACAGCAAGCTGCCTATATGAAGTGCCTTTAATGATGGAAAAAGAAGGATTAGCAAATGAAACCTGTAAACATTTGCATTTACAAAGAAATATACCAGATAATGTAGAGTGGGAAGAATTAAATAGAAAAATTAAAAATATTTCTAATGAAAAAATAACAATAGGAATAGTAGGAAAATATGTTAAATTAGAAGATTCGTATTTATCAGTAATAGAAAGTTTAAAACATGCAGGAATTGAAAATGGCGTAAATGTAAAAATAAAATTAATTGATGCAGAAAAAGTAACTAAAGATAATGTAAAAGATATGCTAAAAGATTGTGAAGGAATAGTAGTACCGGGTGGATTTGGAAATAGAGGAATAGAAGGTAAAATCCAAACTATAAAATATGTAAGAGAAAATAAAATTCCATTTTTGGGTATATGCTTAGGAATGCAAATGGCTGTTGTTGAATTTGCAAGAGATGTATTGAAATTAAAAAATGCGAATTCAGAAGAATTTGACGAAATATGTGAAAATCCAGTTATACATATAATGTATGACCAAAAGGATATAACAAAAAAAGGCGGAACTATGAGGCTTGGAAGTTATCCATGTAAAATTAAAAAGGAAAGTTTAGCAGAAAAAGTATATAGAAAAAGTGAAATAAACGAAAGACATAGACATCGTTTTGAGTATAATAATGAATATAGAGAAAAAATGGAGGAAAAAGGACTTGCTATTTCAGGAACTTCACCAGATGGAAAATTAGTAGAAATTGTAGAAATAAAAGATCATCCATATTTTATAGCCTGTCAATTCCATCCAGAATTTAAATCAAGACCAAATAAACCAGCACCATTATTTGTAGAATTGGTAAAAGCCGCAATAACAAATTAATTAAAAGGACGATTTAAAATCGTCCTTTTAATTAATTTGTAGTACCTTTTTCTATTAAATCTTTTCTTTTATATGCGTTGATACATAGTATTCCAAGACCTGTAATGGCAGTTATAAATCTAATTGTACCACCAATATAAGGTATAAATTTAACTAATTCTAGTATCAAGACAATTAAAAGTGATAAAACTACAAAAGCTACAGTTTTTGTAAAATTAAATTTGTTTGCTAGCAATTTACCAATAGACATACTAAATACTGTATTAGAAACTGCTAAACTAAGAACTAATAAAGCAATTGCAGTAAGTGCTATGCTTATGCCAAAACCATATGTAAATATTAGTAAAATTATTGAAGCTATAATAGTTATAAATAATACTAATAAACCAATTCCAAAAGCTTTAAGACTTTTATCTGATATAATTTCGCAAGCTCTATCTTTAAATTTAGGTGAAAGCCAAATACTTAATATTATTATAACAAAAGAGAATATTAATACTCTAATAATACCTAATACTGTTGATAGAACCATATTAGTGGTATTTACTTGAATTTGAGTATAATTTATTTCTCCTGCAACTGCTTTTTCTGGTATTTGAGCTTCTTGCTTTGATGTATAATTTAAATTGTTTTTTATTATAACATCATTACTATCACCAAAAGTTAAACTTTCACAAGATATAAAAGCATCTCTTGAAACTTGACCATAAAGACTAGCTGTATTTGTATATAAACATAAATTTCTTGCTAAAATTGCAGAATCTGTTAAATTAAAATTATCAGACATAGCATAAATATCTGAAATAATTCCAGACACAGTAATATTTGTTGCATAGGTAAATACATTTCCATGAACAATTCCATCTTCAGTTATTTCTAAAGAATCTGCAAAAACAAAAAGGTCCCCATAAATTTCACCAGTTATTTTTACATTAGAGCCATAAGCAAAAACATTGCCGTCTACTACATCAGACATTTCAATATTTGTATCATATAAAAATAAATCAGATGCAACATATTCATAATCAGTTTGATAAACAGCTAAAATGTCATTAGCTTCATCAGAATTGATTGTATTTGTGGCAAATACACAAATAGGTAACAATAATAGTATCAAGAAAATAGATATTATTATTTTAAAAGATAACTTAATTTTCAAAAAAATCCCTCCTCAAAATATTATGAAATAATAATATAATTTATAAGGAGTTTTGTCAATGGTTATTTTTTAGAATAATAGATGCATTCACTATTTGGAGATATTTTTTGATTTTGTATATTTTCTAAATGACATATTCCATCAATTTGATATTTACAATTACACGAACAATTAATATTTGTCAAAATAAAACCACCCCATAATATATAGTATGGAATAGTTTTTATAAAATATACGAAATTATTTACAAACTTTAAATCTCAATATAAAAAGAACTCTTTTTTAGAAAATATTATGTGATATCTAATTAATGTAAAATTCACAATATTTGTTTATAGGGCAAATATTACATTTAGGTGAGCGAGAAGTACAAATTGCACGTCCATGGTAAATTAGTAAATGATTTACATCTTTTAAGTAATTATAAGGAAAAAGTTTTAATAAGTCTTGCTCAATTTTTTCAGGTGTAGTTTCTTTAGAAAAACCTATTCTGTTAGAAAGCCTTTTAGCATGTGTGTCTACTGCAATTCCTTGTGGTTTATTAAAAGCTTCTAACATAACAACATTTGCAGTTTTTCTGCCAACTCCAGAAAGCGTTAAAAGTTCTTCCATATTTTCAGGAACTTTACTGTCAAAGTTATCTATAATTTTTTGAGCAGTAAGTTTAATATTTTTGGCTTTATTTTTATAGAAACCACATGGATGCACAAGTTCTTCTAATGTTTCTAATGGCATTTTTGCAAAATCTTCAGGTGTAGAATATTTTTCAAAAATGCTAGGAGTAGTTTTGTTTACTCTTTCATCAGTACATTGAGCAGATAATATTACTGCAACTAATAACTCAAAAGGGCTAGAAAAATCAAGACTACATTTAGCATCAGGATAAGATTTTTTTAATATATTTAGTATATTTATTGCTTCGTTTTTATTCACTAATAATCACGCCTTTCTTATATTTTAGTATTATATATTATTTATGGATTTAGTATCAAGAGTTTTCTATAAAAAATATAGTATCAGACGTTATTAGTTAATGATTTTGATAAAGTTACGAACTAGAAAGCTAGATATATGTTTATTTTGAGATATTTTTTGTTCTTGTTGTCGAAGCCACTAATCATGCAAATAAAAATTCTTTTTATTTGCATAGAAAGAAGGCTTCTTCAAACGCACTCGCGTTAAAACGCTCGTTTGAACGCTACGCGAACTGCAAAATATCTCAAAATAAACATATATCTAGCTTTCTCTATTTTAAATATAGTTAAACTATTAAATAGTAACGTCTGATTTTAAATTTGACATAAATTGTAACATAAAATGGTAACCAAATAAAGATAAATTAATATAATATATAAAGAAAAGGAGGTAATAAAAATATGTGTAGACTACTAAAAAAGACAATTGCAGTTTGCTTAATTGGATTTGGGTTAGGCATACTACTCGTATTATTACTTCCTATATCAGGTTGGTTATTTATAATAGGACTTACAATTGTTGCTGTTGGACTTATGTGGTTATGTTGCTAAAAAGTAAATAATTTTAAAGAATAAGCATAGGAGGAGGGATTATATGACTATTGTAGTAAAAAAAGTTCCTAAATTTTTAAGAGGAATTGTAAAATTAATATTTGGAATAAAAGATAATACATAAGAAGATAAAATAAAAACAAAGGGGACGGAAATTACTCCGTCCCCTTTGCAAGGTAGAACGCATTAGAAAAGAGTGGATACCCTTAAAAGCTGCTCTATTTCAGCTCTTTTGCTGAGGATAAGCTCTGCGGTTAAACCGATAGATTCAACTTCTTCAAGTGCTTTGAAGAAGTTATCCAACTCCGTTTTGTGTTGCAAAGCAAAAACAGCACTAAGCTGATTTTTGTCAGCTTCCAAATGAGTTTGAACTTCAACATCATCTTCCCGAGGAGTTTGAACTTCAACATCATCTTGTACAGCCTGAACTTCACAGCCATTCTGCACTGGAGTATCTTCACCACCAAGCATAAAAGGAAGACTAGATACGATGTCATCTTCTTGTGCATTATTCTCAGCTGTAATATCTTTAAACAGCTGAGCGATTTCCTTGATGAATGGCTTGAGATAGTTTGCGGACTTTTTGTTGAAGCCCAAATCACGAAGTCCACCAAAATAACGATTCTCTTTCTCATCTCTTAGCAGTTCGGAACAATGTTTTACAGACTCTACTGGAAGATTTTTGTACTGCAGGCATTTCTGTAGAACCTGATATGCTGTAATTTCATTAGCAACGTTAACCAGCTTTGTGTAGCTTTGAGCAACATTGCCCTCAACATCGACTTTGAGAAAATCGGCATGAAGTTGTTTGTACTGATGCCGAAGCTCAGAACAAATGGCCTGTCGCTGCTGATCAGAAAATTTGAGCAAAACGTCACAGATGAGCCAATAGGTTTTGGGAACATCTTGGCCATCGGGGGCGTAAGTCAAAATCCATAAAAGGCCAAGGACGAATTCCTCGTCTTCGTTGAGGATGCCAACAAAGAAGGACTTGAAATTTTCGAAACTTGGGGTACTCGGAAATTTCATCTTCTTTATGAACTTGCTCTGAAACTGGATGTCAGTGATTCTGTTAGTCATAATTGCATTCTCCTTTTTTTATAAAATGTAGGTTTAACTAACTAAGTATATAATACCATATTTAACATATTATGTCAAACAATAAAAACAATTCAACTATTGCAATTTACTAAAATATGTAATATAATTTTAGTGTTAAATATAGAGATTAATAGAGGATAGGAGAAGTTAAATGAAAGCAATAGAAATAAGAAATAAATATTTAAACTTTTTTAAAAATCATGGACATAAAGTTATACCAAGCGCACCATTAATACCAGAAAATGATCCATCTGTATTATTTACAACGGCTGGTATGCAACCATTAGTACCATATTTGTTAGGGGAAAAACATCCAGAAGGAACACGCCTTACAGACTATCAAAAATGTTTACGTACTAATGATATAGATGAAGTAGGAGACAACCGCCATTTAACCTATTTTGAAATGCTTGGTAACTGGTCTTTAGGAGATTATTTTAAAGAAGAATCTGTAGCTATGAGCTTTGAGTTTTTAACCAAAGAACTAGGGATACCAGTAGAAAAATTATCAGTTACATGTTTTGCAGGAGATGAAGATGCACCAAAAGATACAGTTACTGCAGAATGTTGGAAAAAAGCAGGAATACCAGAAGAAAGAATATATTTTTATGGTAAAGATGATAACTGGTGGATAGCAGGAGAAGAAGGACCATGTGGACCAGATACAGAAATGTTTTATGATACAGGAAA
>CALXVN010000013.1 GCA_944392085.1 uncultured Clostridia bacterium
TTAAATTTTTATCAATTTTTTATAAAGGAATAGTTACTTTTATTTTTTACTTTATGCAGTAAGCTAACCCCTACATCAGGAGTACCATGCCCTGCATCTACTATAATTATTTTGTTTGTAACTGGTGTTGAAACTGTTTCAACTGTTTTTTTATTTAATATTATATCTTCATTTGCTATCTTAAATGAAAATGCATATAGTGATATGAATATCATGCACATCATTACTATTATTCTTTTTCTTTTTAAAATAAGCATATACATCCCTCTAAAACATGTATATGCTCTACAAATTTTTATATTACTTTTTTATTTATACAATTAAACTTTTGGTATTGAATTTATCATCTCATTGTACATTATAATATAAAATACTATCCACAGTTTGTATTTTATACAATATCCAATAATTCTTTCATTGATTTTATTTTATAATCTGGTTCTATTAAAACTTCTTCTTTTTTCTTCCATCTACTATCTATTTCTTGCTCATACCATATAGTTTTTACTCCTAATACTTTTACTCCTAATAAATCTTCTAGTAACTCATCACTTACAAATACAATTTTATTATATTGTTCTTTTGGAATTTCTTCAAATGCTTTCATATATACTTTTAAATTCGGTTTTCTTTCTTTTACTTCTTCTGAAATAACTACTTTTTTAAAATATTTTTTTATACCTTCACGTTTTAAAATATACTCAACATTTCTGATAGAATTATTACTTATAATCCCTAAATAATACCCCTTTTCATATAATTTAATAATAGTTTCTCTTGTTTCGTCTTCTAAAATATGAGACTCTAATAATAGCATGTCAATTTTTTCTAAATCTTCTTCTGATATATTTAAGATTGATGATAAATCTTTATATATTTCTTTTTCTGTAACCTTTCCTAGTGAATTTAAAATTTGATAGTTTTTCCATTTTCTAAATACATCATCCCATTTTAAATTATATTTTTCTAATATATTATTTATTTTATCATCAACATTTTCAAATTTATTAATTAATGTATATCCCCAATCAAAAAATATGTATTTATATTTCATCTTATATTTCTTCTCCTCTATCTTTTATATCATTTATTTCTTCTATAATTTCGTATTAAAAAATCTTTTTTGAAATTCTACTAAAGTTTCTATTTATTCTTTACTATTATTTATTTCCTTTAATTTATTAAATATTTTTATTTACTATCTTATCCTATAAATTTTTGTTTAATGTTTTTTATGATATTTTCTTCAATTCCTATTAAACTTAAATATTTTTCAATACTTCCATACAGATTTTCAAATTCTTCTAAAAATTTTTCCATATAAATTCTTTTAGGCGTTATTATATTTAATATTTTAGTATTATTATTAGCATATTTTTTTAAAATTTCTTTCATAAATACCTTTGTATACATATAATCATCTATTATATCTTTTTCACTAACTCCTAATAATTTTAAAATCAAGGCTGTAATTACTCCTGTTCTATCTTTTCCAGCATTACAAAAATATATTATTCTATCACTTTTACTTAATATTTCAAATATTTTTTTAATTTCTTTTTGTAGAGTCAACATTTCTATATATGATTTTGAAACAAATTCTTCTTTCTCTGGTATATCTTTTCCTATATTCATGCCTATGTGATATATATTAAAATCTTTATTACCTTCAAAAATAGATTTCCTAGTTTTAATTTCCTCATATGATCTTAAATCAATTATTGTATTTATTCCCATCTTGTTTATAATAGAAATATCTTTATTTGATAAATTTATTGGCAAATTACTTCTAATTAATTTTCCTAATTTAATAATTCCTCCTTCATTATTTTTATAGCCTCCAATATCTCTCATATTTTCTATTGAGTTTTGTAAATATCTAATCATATTAATCCCTTCTTTATTTTTATTCTATCACTTTACTTATTTTATATCAACAAAAAAATTGCAAACTTTTACATCTGCAATTTTATTATATAAAGGAATAGTTACTTATATTTTTACTTAATGCAGTAAGCTAACCCCTTCATCTGGACTGCCATGTCCGGCATCTACTATTATTACTTTGTTTGTAGCTGGCAAAGCAACAGTTTGAGCTGTTTTTTCTGTATCTGCAAAATTTTGATTTGCAATTTTAAATGAAAATGCATATAGTGATATAAAAATCATGCACAACATAGTCATTATTCTTTTTCTTTTTAAAATAATCATATACATCCCTCAAAATATGTATATGTATTACTAATTTTTAATATTACTTTTTTGACTATCTGTTCAAGCTAATTGATAATTTATCTTTTTGATGATAAACTTATTAAAAAATTAGTTTTAAGGAGTATATATGAAGGTTTATAGAAAATTGTATGATGCCCAAAAATTTAATACAATAAGAGACTATATTTATGCAGCAATTGAAAAATACCCTAATAACAATGCATTTATTATAAAAAATAAAAATGGTAATGATGTAACTTATACAAAAATAACTTACAAAATGTTCGAAAAAGATTTAAAATCATTGGGTACAGCACTTATTAATTTAGAATTAGAAAATAAACGAATAGCTATAATTGGGAAAAATAGGTATGAGTGGGTTCTCTCATTTGTAGCGACATTATGTGGTGTTGGAATTACTATTCCTCTTGATAAGGGACTGCCACCACAAGAAATCGAATTATCTCTAAAAAGAGCAAAAGTCGATGCTGTCATTTTTGAAGATGAGTATGCTAATATTATGAAAGATATACAAAAAAATTCTGATATAAAAGAATTTATATGCATGAATTCTAGTTGTGATGGTACTTTTAAAGTACTATCAGATTTAATTAATGAAGGTAAAGTTTTACTTGATAATGGTGATACTCGTTTTGAAAATCATAAAATAAATCCTGATGATATTGCATCAATTATATTTACATCTGGTACTACATCTATGTCAAAAGCTGTAATGCTTTCTAATACAAATATTGCATCAAATATATATAACATAAATTGTGCTGAAAAAATATATGATACAGATGTAAACATGTTATTTTTACCACTTCATCACACCTTTGGTTCTACTGCATTATTGCTTTTCTTGGCTGATGGAGTCACAAATGTATTTTGCGATGGATTAAGATATATTCAAGCCAATTTAAAAGAATATAAAGTATCAATTTTTGTTTGTGTACCTCTACTGCTAGAAGCTATGTATAAAAAAATCTATGCTGAAGTTGAAAAACAAGGAAAAACTAAAATTTTAAAAATTGCAAATAATTTAAGTCATATATTATTGAAATTAGGAATTGATATTAGAAGAAAAATATTTAAACAAATTTTAGACAATTTAGGAGGAAATATTCGTTTTGTAATTAGTGGAGCATCTGCTATTGATAAAAATGTTGCAAAAGGATTTTATGACTTTGGTATTTTAGCAGTTCAAGGATATGGACTTACTGAAACTTCTCCTGTACTAAGCGCTGAAAATGAAAAATGTATTAAGTTTGGTTCTGTAGGTCTTCCATTACCAGAAGTAGAAATTAAGATTGATAACCCTAATGAAGAAGGAATTGGAGAAATTATTGCAAAAGGACCAAATATTATGCTTGGGTACTATGAAATGGAAGAGGAAACTTCAAAAGTACTAAAAGATGGCTGGTTTTATACTGGTGACTTAGGATATATAGATAAAGACGGATTTTTATTCATAACAGGAAGAAAGAAAAATGTTATTGTATTAAAAAATGGTAAAAATATATATCCAGAAGAAATCGAATTATTAATAAATAATCTTCCTTATTCTGCAGAATCTATGGTATTTGGCTTACCTAAAGATGATGATTTAGTATTATCTGCAAAAATTGTGTATAATAAAGATTATATTGAAGAAAAATATGGAAATATAAGTCAAACAGATTTAAAAGATATTATTTGGAAAGATATTAAGAATATTAATTCTACTTTGGCAAAATATAAACATATAAAAAACCTGATTATCACAGATGAGCCAATGATAAAGACAACAACTCAAAAAGTAAAAAGATATGAAGAAATAAAAAAAATAAAATAAATTGCGCAATTGAGGACGTACACCTTTTGCGCACTAAAAAAGAGCAACCAAGATTGCTCTTTCTTCTTTTAAATTTTTTCTAGTTATATTAATAAAATTACTAAGTCAATAACTATTATAAAATTTTTATTCTTTGCTCAAAAGGTGTACGTCCCCAATTGCACACACATCTTTTTCTTTTCTTCTATCTATTATATAAGCACTTCCCATTGTTGTTTTAGCTAAGTGTTTTACTTGTGCTCCTACTTCTCCAATTTCTAGTACATTATGGAATCTGCCTTTATGTGCAACAACTACTCCTATTGATATAGAAGTTAATGGAAATTGTTCTATTACACATTTCCTATTTGGCACTTCTAAATATCCTCTTTCAACGTCTTCTTCGTTAAAATATTTTAAAACTCCTTTATCAAATTCTGCTATTATATTTTGACAAATTGCTTCATAGTTATCTTCCTCAGATACTATTGCTACAAAATCATCTCCACCAATATGCCCTATAAATGTATTTCCACTAGTTGATAATTTATCTATATTATCTCCAATAGTTCTTGCTGTAAATTTGATTATTTCATCTCCATTTAAAAATCCATATACATCATTATATGCTTTAAAATTATCTAAATCTAAGTAAAGCATTACAAAATTTTCTTTATTTAATAACCTTTTTTTCATTTCAGCAAGTATTTGTACATTGCCTGGAAGTCCAGTAAGTGGGCTTACTCTTCTGTTAGTATCAAGTAATCTTATAACATTTTTTATAGTATAGTACATATATTCTTTATCTATTGGAGCTTTTATATAATGTTCAACACATTCTTTTAATACCTCTACTCTATGCTCTTTTTCTCTATTTGAGGATACTACTATTATTGGAGTAATACTATTATCCTCGTTTTGTCTTATTCTTTTACATATTTCTATTATATTTTCATCAATATTATCTTCATTTATTATAATCAAAGAAGGTATATTTTTTAGAGCATCATCAATATTTACTGTTGCTACTTTTTTTAATTTAAATTCCTTCTCTTTTTTTAGCATTTCCTCGATGATAGACTTTAATTCATTACTATCATCAATAATATAGATTTCCTGTGCCATACTATCTCTCCTTGTACTTTTTTATTTTTTCTGTTAAATCCTTTAATTCAATTTTTTGTTTCATAAATTTAGTTATATTTTCTGATGTCATATCTGGAAATGATTTTCTAAATTTAATAATTCTTTTATATAATTTAATTTTAAGTATAGCTTGCTTTAATTTTAGCTCTTTAATAAGTTTTTGCAAATTTTCCTTGTAATTTTCTTCTAAAGTTTGCTTCTTTATTTCTAAAATTTTTTCCTTTATTGTTTCACCAATTTCAAATACTTGTCTAATTTTCTTATCAATAAACATAATCCTAAATATAGTTATTGTTCCATCAACCGCTATTGCTAAAGATAAAATAATCTCAACATAAATTAGTATTTCATCTGGTATCAAATTTGTAACTTTTTGAATGAACGGTTGTATTACAAATATTAATAATGCTCCTAAAATTCCCCAATATATAGAATTTTTTAAACATATTCTCCCTTGTATATTAAACTTTAACTTAGAATAATCCCAGTATTTTGTTTTAAACAGTTTTTCTAATATTACTGCAACTATATATTCCCAAATAGAAAATAATATAAAAGAAAGTAGAAATATTATAATTACATCATTAGATACTTTTCCTAGTTCTATCATAAGTACAGCACCAATTCCATACATAGGACAAAATGGTCCGTACAAAAAACCGCTATTTGTTGGTCTTTTTAACATTATCGTTTTATAAACTGATTCCAAGCACCAACCTAAAAATGAATAAACTATAAAATAAAATATTAATTTATCTTGCATAATCAAACTCTGTTGCTCCTTCTGCTGTAATCCCATTAACATTAGTAAGTTTTATACTTATTGTATTTTTACCTTCCTGAATATTTAATGAAAAAGTTGCTTCAGTTCTATTTACATCATCCATACTGTAAACAGAACCATTTAAGTTAACTTCTATTGCTTTAATTCCATCTACATCTGATGCTTCTATCATTATTTTACCATTTTCTTGGTCTATACTAATATTTTTTATAGTTGGCCTTTCAGATGAAATAATTATTGGTGCTTCGTCTTCTGCTATATTTCCAAAACTATCTACTGCTGTAACATAAAGTGTATGTTCTCCTCTTGGCATATCTGTTAATATATACTCTATTATTTTGTCATTATCTTCATTTCTTTCTATTTTTACTTCTTCTCCATCATCTATCCTGTATGTTATATATTCTATTTTAGTTTCGTCTACAGCATTAATTCTTATGCTTGCACCTTGACCTTGTTCTATTTCAATAGAAGGTTTTGTTATATCTATTCCATCTAGTATAATTTCTTTTGTATATGTTACTGCTCGTCCTGTTTCATCTTCTAATATTATTGTTAAAACATTATTTCCACTAGGTAATATTATTTCTTCTTCAAAGCTTTTACTTTCTTCTGATATAGATGTTTGCTGAGAATTTTCCCAATTATACTTAAATTTCTCTATAATATATTCACTTTGCACATTTACTATTAAAGTATCATTTTCTCTAGTTAAAGTGATATTTGCTAAATTATTTGTATTATTTCCCTTAGCTTCTCTATATAATGCATACGAACTGTGGCTTATTATACAAATTGCAAATATTATAATTATTACAGCAAAAAATCTTATAACATTCTTTATTTCTATTGGTGCTGAAGAATTTCTATTTTTTTTATTTTTAGTTTTTTTCTTGTTTTCAATCATTAAAATTTGATTCATTCATTTTCCTCCATCATATTTGAGATTATACCATAGTGTTTTTTTAAAGTAAACATTTATTTACAATTTTTTAAAGACGGTTCTATAAATGAACCGCCCTCCTATTTACACTATAATACAAATTTCTTGATTAAAACTATTCCTGCTCCTAGCAATACAACTACTGCTGTAATTACTCCTAGATAGTGTTCTCCAACACCTGTTACTATTGATAATACTACTTCTGCTTTATCAATATCATCTTCTCCTTCTTTAAAGTTATCTGGTGTTGAGTCTATATCATCATCACTATCTTTTGATATTTCGGCCCAGTTTGTTTTAACACCTAAATTGTTATGTCCGTTAATCCATCTTAATGTTACTTCTACTACTTTGCTATCTCCAGGTTCTAATAATGTGTCTTTTAACTGATCTGTTGTTATTGTTTTTCCGTCTTCTGATAATGTCCAATTCTTGTTATCTTCTGCTACAAATTTTAGCCCATCTGGAATATAGTCTTTAATCTCTAATGCATATCCTGCTTTATTTCCTTCATTTGTTATTCGTATTTGATATGTAAATTTTATTACTGCATCATTAATTTTATGATTTCCAAGTTCTACCTTTACAACTTCTTCTGGTTCATCTTCAAATTTATGTCCTGTTTCTTCCACTGTTGTTTTTCCATCTAAAGTCATAGTAACTTTTGAAATTATTTTTCTTAGAGCTAAATCAAAGTATGAAACTTTTACTTTTTCAATATCAATATCATCTTCTCCTTCTTCATCATTATCTGGAGTTGAATCTATATCTTCTACTGGCTCTCCATTCTCATTTGCGTCTTCTGAAATTTCTGCTGTATTTATTATTATTCTATCTGATGTGTTTGGCTCTGTAACTTTAAATGCTATTTTTAAATCTTTATAATCTGGCTGACTCATTGTTTCTGAATCAAAGCCTTCTAATAAATTATCTCTTCCAGTTTCATCTTCTTGTGCCTTTGATAAATAATCTGTTCTTATTGTTACTGCTTCTTCAACGTTTTCTGTTTCTTCTCCTGCTTCATTATACATTACCCATCTATATTCAGTATTTATGCTATTTTCTGGTAAGAATTCTAATCCTTCTGGTAAATCATCCTTTACCTCTTCTGCATATCCTGCCTGACTTCCCTCGTTATATATTCTTAATGTATAAATTACAGTATCTCCATTTGCTACTTCTACAGGATCTTTTGGATGTGTATATGTATATTTTCCGTCTTCTATACTAAATACTGGTACTCTATTATTTATAACTTCATCATTTACACCTGTAATAAATTTTCTTAAGGCTAAGTCAAAATATTTTACTTTTACTTTTTCAATATCTATATCATCTTCTCCGTCTTTATCATTATCTGGAGTTGAATCTATATCTTCTACTGGTTCTCCATCCTCATCTGTGTCCTCCGATATTTCTGCTGTATTTATTATTATTCTATCTGATGTGTTTGGCATAGTTACTTTAAAAGCTATCCTTACTTCTTTATAATCTGGTTCATCCATTGTAGTTTGATCAAATGCTTTTATTAAATTATCTCTTCCTGTTTCATCTTCTTGTGCCTTTGATAAATAATCTGTTCTTATTGTTACTGCTTCTTCTACATTTTCTGTTTCTTCTCCTGCTTCGTTATACATTACCCATCTATAGTTTATATTTGTTGTATTATCTGGTAAAAATTCTAATCCTTCTGGAATATCATCTTTTACCTCTTCTGCATATCCAGCAATATCTCCTTCATTATATATTCTTAATGTATATATAACTATATCTCCAGTTGCTACTTCTACTGGCTCCTTTGTATGCGTATATGTATATTTTCCGTCTTCTATACTAAATACTGGTTCTCTATCAGTTATTACTTTATCATTTACACCTGTAATAAATTTCCTTAAAGCTAAGTCAAATTTTTGAATAACTACTTTTTCAAAATCATCATCATCTTCTTGACCTGGAATATATTTATCTCCTCTATTTATTTCATCATCTTTGTAGCTTGGAAGTGTAGTATCTGATGGAAGTGTAATATTATCCTCAGTAGAATCTCTATCTGTTACTTCTTCTTTATTTGAATCAGTAAACTTTGTTATTTCAGCTATATTGGTTAATTTTTCATCTGGAACTGCTGTGCTTTTTACTTTTACTTTTATTTTAACATCAATATAGTCCAAATTTTCACCATCAAAAGCTTCTAATATTACTTTATCTGTTCCACTTTTTCTATCTTCATAAATTGTGTCTCTGCTTGCCGAAAACTCTGTTTCTGGTGATGTAATATTTGTTGTTACAACTCTACCATTTCCTGATATTTGCCAACCATATTTAGCATTAAATTCATCATTTACAAATTCTAAGTTTTCTGGCAAATAATCTGTTATTTCATCTACATATCCATCTAATTGTCCTTCATTATATACTCTTAAAGTATATATAATTTCATCTCCAATAGATACACTTACTGGATTTTTAGGATGGTTATATATAGCTGTTGTAGAACTTCCAGATTTTAGTGGAGTTATATCTACTTGTGGCTCCCTTAAGTATTTTCCACTTGTATCTTTAAGTTCAGTATTATTTACTTGAACAATGAATTTTCTTAAAGATAAATCAAAATATTGTCCTAATATTATTAAATCTTCAAAGTCATCATCATCCTCTTGGCTAGTTGTTCCATAGCCTTGCACTCTAACATTGTTTGGCGTAGAATCTCTATCAATTTCTCCTTCTGTGTTTGTTGCTCCTGTTATTTCAGCAACATTTTTTAGCTTAGTGTCTGCACTTGATACTTTAGCTACCACTTCACATTCTATTTGTACATCTGCATAGCTTAAAGTTGTTCCGTTAAATGCTGATAATGTTGTACCTGATAATTTTGTTGTTTTTATTGTTTTTCCATCTGTACTTGTCCAGCCGTATTGTGTATTTATACTGCTAGATTCTTTTAATTTTAATCCATCTGGTAAATAATCAGTAATCTCTGTTACTATACCATCTACATTTCCTTCGTTATATACTCTAATTGTATAAACTACACTATCTCCTGTTTTTACTGTTAATGGATTTTTTGTATGTAATTTTTCTGCTGTTGTAATTTTTCCATCATTTAAATCTTTTAAAGTTTGTGCACTTATTTGTGGAACTCTACTTACAGTTGGCGCAGTACCATTAACTGATGTAATAAATTTTCTTAAAGCTAAATCAAATATCTTGTCTTCTTCCTCATAAGTAAAAACTACTTGGTCACTATAATTTTCCTTTGTTCTTTCTACTATTGCAACTGGTTGATCTTGTGCTGGTGCATTTTCTACTGACCAGTATGTAATATTTGTATTAAAATACATTCCACTAATACTAAATGTAATTTTAGTTATATCTGTTGAGGTAGGTACAACTATGTAAAATTCTTTTCCAATTGTTTCTGTTATATTATTAAATCTTTTTCCACTAGCATCTTGCAATGTAGGATTTAGTGTTCCACTACTATTAGTAAAAGTAGCTGTTAATGTGGCATTTGAATCACTAATTTTATTTATTTTAAAAGGCCCTATTATGCAGTTAACTCCCTGTATATTTACAGTTTGTGTTAGTTTAGCAAGTTCATAAGGTTTTGTTGAAACTTTTGGTGTGTATGTAGGTGCATTGGCTGTAGCTTCATCTATTAAATATTTGTATAAGATTTGAGCTTCATCTGCTCTATCCCATCCATACTCTCCACCTTCGCCTTCTTCATCACTTAGTGGATAGTAATTTCCATCTGTGCCTGCAACTGCATTTACCCATAATTCAAAGTTTCCTTGAGTTCCAGCATCATAAGTATCGTCATTTGTAAAATGCCATACTGCCAATTGTTGTACTGCATCTATATCATCATCTGTTAAATATCCTCCTGCTATTCCTGCTCTTTCTAATAATTGTTCTCTATATTCTTTAGCTTCCTGTTTTTCTGATGAAGATGCTGTGCTCTTTGGAGCAACATATACATTTTCAAGTAACCACAATAAAGCTTTATATGTATTGCTATTTACATCTGGTAAGGCATTTTGGTATGTACTAGGTATTGAATCTGGATCTTTCATATCAAAATATCTTGTGTATTGTCTTACTGTTGGGCTACCACTTCCAAATTCTCCAGAACCAAAACCTGGACCTCCTTTTAAACAATAAATTGTACTATCATAATTAGCTGAAGTTCCACTACTATTTGTTTCTACTATTTTCCATATATTCTTTTCTAACGCTTTATATCCAAAACCTGACTGTCTAAGCATTTTTATTCCTAAATATTTACTTCCTGTTGCAGCATTTGAAATATTTATTTGTCCTAACATTAATACTGCTAATAAGGTTATTATGATAAAAACTGCTATTTTCTTAAACTTCATATTCTCTACCATCCTTTTTCACCTTTTAATATACTTTATATTTTAAATGTATTTTTTTTCATAGTCAATATCACTTTTTTCCATATTTTCTATATTTTTGAAAATATTTTTTATATACTTACGGATACTGACGCAGAAAAATATTACAGCTATATTACAATTATATTACATTTTTGTAATATTTTCAACGTTTTTGAAGATTTTTGCTTTAATTATTTAGGGAATATTATCTTATAAATTCATATAATTCTATAATTTTTTTACAATAAACCTTTTAAGCGGTATTCTTTATACATTGTCAATAAGTTATGAAAAAAGCAATGTAATTATTCCTTTATAAATACATTGCTTTTGCTTTTTGCTCTTTCTGATTTGAATTTCTTATATAATGAGGGGCTATGATAATTATATCTCATTTTATCTAATTAAGTTAAAATGGGATATTTCTGATATAAATGCGTAATTAAAAACATACACCTTTTATAATATGCTTTGTATATTTTTTATTACAACTAATCTTTTAGTTTACTTTTAATTTCTGCCCTGGATAAATCAAATTTGGGTTTCTAATTCCATTCATTCTTACTATATTAGCTACAGAGGTATTATACATTCTTGCTATTCCCCACAAAGTATTTCCTCTTTTTACTGTATAGTAATTTGATGAACTATTATTAGGAATAATTTTTATTGTTTCACCTGCATAGATTAAATTTGGATTTTTTATATTATTCAAATTTACTAAACTAGAAACTGTTGTATTATACTCTAAAGCAATTTGAGATAAAGTATCTCCTCTTTTTACTTTATATGTTATCATATTTTGACTATCATTATCATTTGTGTTGTTATTATGATTACATGATATAGTTAATATTTCGCCTGTATAAATTAAGTTTGGATTTTTTATATTATTTATTTGTACTAAATGTTCTACTGTTGTATTAAACTCCAAAGCTATTTTTGATAATGTATCTCCTCTTTTTACTTTATATAAAATCCTATCTTCTTTATCACATTTTGGTTTCTCTACTTCTGGAACTTCTTCTACATTACTTAAAAATATATTTTCTGTAAATTTGTCTAAATCTACATTTCCGCTTATTCCATTCACTCTACCTGTAGAACTATATTGGTATCCTTCCCAACTTTTCCACTTTCCATTATCCTGTGGCTCATTTACTCCATATTGGGCAACCCATAAAGGATATTTTGCAACTTCACTATTAAATTTATATTTTGCATCATATGTATTGCTATATACAATTGCTTCTTTTTTTGACAGTTCCTCTAATTCTTTTAAATATGCTAACGCTATCTCGTTTATTTGCGAATTAATTAAATTTCCAAAAGATTCAAAATCCATTGCTAATTTGCAATCTATTTTTTTATTTGATATTAAAGAAACAAAAAACTTAGCTTGAAGTTTTGCATCTTCTACACTTCTTGCTGTAACATAATGATAAACTCCAATTTTTAATCCATTTTCTTTTGCTTTTTCATAATTTGTTTCAAACTTTGCATCTTCATAACTAAAACCTTGGCCTGCCCTTATATACACAACTTCAATTCCTGATTCTTTTACTTTTTTAAAATCAATATCTCCTTGCCATTCGCTTACATCTATTCCTTTATATATTTTGCTACTTGAAGGAGATAATGCATAAGCTGGTACAGTTATTATTAAAAATATAATTATGAAAAATATTAGTAATATTATTCTTTTTTTCACTAAAAACACTCCTTTCATAATATGTTTTCATAATATATTATGAAAGGAATCTATATTTTGATATTTATTTTTGTTAGTATTTAATTATAGTTTATATACAAGCAAGAAATAGTAATTAAAAATTTATTATTACATTATTTCATAATCTAATAACTTGATTTTATTTGAGATAAATTTATTGTTTTCATCAATTTCTTTAGTTAAATCTGTACTTAAATATTTTTTATTGTCATCTGCAAATACTGTAACTACTGGTTTATTTACCTTTTCTTGATATATAATGCTTGCAATTAAATTTGCTCCCGATGAAATTCCTACCCCTAATCCAAACTCTTTTGCTAATCTTCTAGACATATTTATTGCATCTTCATCATTAACTAAAATAACTTCATCTAGCAAGTTTTTATCTAATAAATCTGGTATAAAGTCATCACCAATTCCTTCTATTTTGTGGTTATCTATAATTTTGTTTTGAGAAATTAAAGGCATTTTTTCTGGTTCTAGCGCTATAATTTCCACATTTTGATTCCATTTTTTTAGTTTTCTACCTATTCCTATTAAAGTTCCACCTGTTCCTACGCCTGATATAAAAGCAGATACTTTTTCTGGTAAGCTTTTAATAATTTCTTCTCCCGTAGTTTCATAGTGAGCAAGTATATTATCAGTATTTGCAAATTGATTAGTCCAAAATCCATTTTTTTCTTTAGCTAATTTTTCTGCCTCCTCTAAGCATTTTTTAAATCCCCCATCTTCTTTGGAAATTAGTATAACGTTTGCTCCATAGCTTTTCATTAATTTAACTCTTTCTTTACTTGCCCAATCTGGCATAAATATATAAACTGGATGATTATAATATGCGCCAAGTGCTGCCAAAGAAATACCTGTATTTCCACTTGTTGCTTCTATTATTGGCATATTTTCTTTTAAAATTCCTCTTTCTTTTGCTTTTTTTATCATATAGTATGCAACTCTATCTTTTATACTTCCGGTTGGATTATACCATTCTAATTTTGCATATATATAATTTATCTTTTCTCCATTTTTATATGATATCTTTATCATTGGAGTATTTCCTATATGTTTTAGCATGTTTTTATCACTCCTCTTTTTTTACTTATTATATTATATACTATTTTTTATTACAAGTTGTTACTAGTTAAATGTTTGACTATTGAAACTAGATATATGTTTATTTTTAGACATTTTGCAGTTCGCCTGAGCAGTTCAAACGAGCATTTTAATGCGAGTGCGCTTGAAGAAGCCTTCTTTCCATGCAAATAAAAAGAATTTTTATTTGCATGATTAGTGGCTTCGACAACAAGAACAAAAAATTCGAAAAATAAACATATATCTAGCTTTTACATTTTAAATAGCAACAATCTGTTAATAATTTATTTTCTTTATCATTGAAAAGCCTAAATTTTTATATTATAATATTTGTATATAAATTACTAGGAGGTGTAGTTATGGATAAAATTGCAATTATTTCAGATATTCATGGGAATATTACTGCTTTAAAAGCTGTAATTAAAGATATTGAAAATAGAGGCATTGATAAAATTTACTGTTTGGGTGATAGTGTTTTAAAAAGCTGTAATTCAGATTTAGTTATAGATTTACTTAAAGAGAAATGTGATGTAATTTTAAAGGGAAATTGCGATGAAGCTATAGCTAGACCCGACATACCTAAAGGTAAATTTTGGACAAGAGATTTAATCGGTAAAGACAGAGCTTCTTTTTTATATAACTTGTCTATTTCTTATGATTTTTATATGAGTGGATACTTGATTAGATTGTTTCATTCCTCACCTTTTGGATTAGACTATGTATTTAATCCTATGTTTTCAAATAAAAATACTATATATTCTGCTACTGAAATTTATGATGCAATGGAACTTTTTCAAAACACTGATTTCATTGGCAAAAAGAGTACTGACCCTATTCCTGACATTGTAGGATATGGACATATTCATACACCTAACATTCTAAGGATACGTAATAAAACAATTTTTAACCCAGGTAGTGTAGGTATTCCTATTGAGATGCTTAATGATGATTTTAATGATAAAACCAACAAATTTTCTACAGTTGCCTCATATATTATATTGGAAGGATTTTTAAATTCTAAAGAACTTTCTAGTATAAGTTTTAATTTAGTTAGACTACCTTATAATATAAAAGAAGAAATCTCTCTTTTAGAAAAATCTTCTTTGCCTAGCAAAGATAAAGTAATTTTTGAATTAAGAAGTGCTACTAATTATCTAAATTAAGCATTACTATAATTATCCAAATTTAAAATAAAGAGGTATTTATGGAAAATAAACTAAAAATTGTAAAGGAAATTTTAAAAAAATATGACCAACTTCATTTACTTCAATTTTATTCTGAACTTACAGAAGAACAGAAATCAAATTTATTAAACCAAATACTAAAAATAAATTTTGAAGAAATATTATATTTATATGAGACTTCTAAAAAAAATGTATACGTATCTACAGAGGAAATAGAACCTATTAAATATTGTGATAAGTCTGCTTTAACTCCAATCAAGATAAAGCAATTTTCCAATACTGGAATTAAATATATAAAATCTGGTCAAGTTGGTGTTATAACTCTTGCTGGTGGACAAGGAACAAGACTTGGTTTTAAAGGTCCAAAAGGAACATTTACCTTAGAAACTAATCCACCTATGTCTTTATTTGAAATACTATGTAATTACATAAAATCAGCTTCTTCAAAATACAAAGTGCAAATTCCTTGGTATATTATGACAAGCACTAATAATTATTTTGATACAAGAAATTTTTTTGAGCAAAATAATTATTTTGGATATAATCCTAAAAATATTACATTTTTTGTTCAAGATAATATGCCAATAATAGATGTAAATGGTAAATTAGTACTTTCTGAGATTTATAAAATTAACTTAGCTTCTAATGGAAATGGTAATCTGTTTTCTGCACTAAAAAAATCTAATTTAGTACTTGACATGGAAAATAAAAAATTAAAATGGCTTTTTGTTAGTGGAATAGACAATGTGCTATTAAATCCATTGGATTCTATCTTTATAGGTTATACTATATCTTCAAAATGTAAGATAGGCTCTAAAACAATATTTAAAGAAAATCCTAAAGATTTATCTTGGATTTTTGCAAAGAAAAATGGCAAACCTGCAATTATAGATTGTGAGAACTTCACTGAAGAAATTTCTAAGTTAACAGATAAAAAAGGAAATTATCTATATAGAGAAACAAATATGCTAGCTCATTTATTTAGCTTAAGTGCCTTAAAAAAAATGTCAGATATTACTTTGCCTTATCATAGAGCTTTTCGTAAAAACCCATTTATAAACTATGAAGGTGTAAAACAGGTTCCTGATGAACCTAATATATATAAGTTTGAGCAGTTTATTTTTGATTCTTTTGAATATTTTGACAATATAGCTCTTCTTAGAGTTAATAAAGAAAATGAATTTGCCCCTATAAAAGATTTTAATGGACCATATAACCCTGAAATTGCAACAGAAAAATATGAAAGATTAAAAAATACATTATAAATTTCATTTAATTATTTTTTGACATTTTTCGACAAGTTTTTCAACATATTTTACAAATTCTGTAAAATATGTTGATTTTTTATTATTTACGTTATATAATTACATCATATTTTTTAACGATTTTAATCTTGATATGCATATCATTTATTCATAATTAATTTTATTCTATAAAGAATTAAGTTCTTCAATTTATTTGCTATTCTTTTAATCCATCATTTTAGATACTTAATAATATTCTTTATAACATATTTTATATATTATAGTATCAGTAGTGCGCACTACTTTCCTCTTGATGTAGTTATATTTTTTGCTACATCTATTAATATTGTATTCCTATTAGTTCATATTCATAATTTTCATAATTAGGAATATATGTTTTTATCATTTCCTGAAATTTTTTGCTATGTCTTTTTACTTTTATATTACAAAATTCACAAAAAATTATATATTCTATTATTTCTTTTCTATATTTTACTATTTCAGGATTTATTATTATTCTATTTGCTAAGCATTTTCCTAATCTTTTATCTAACTTCATTATTTTGTAATCTTCTGGAGCAAATTTAAGAGTTGTTCTTACTTTTTCCATTATATTATCTATTTCTTTGTTTGCTATTGCTTCATACATTTTGTCTAATAATAATTCTACTATAACAGTGTTATCAATTTTTTTATACTTATTAGGTAAGTATATTTCTATTTCTTTGTTTTTTATTTCTAGTTTTGGACTTTTAATATATTTATAACTGATTTTTAATTCATACCCAATACCAAAAATTTTTGTTGTTTTAATTATTTTTTCATTATTTTTTCTCATTATACCTACCTCCTATTTTTCTTGAACGTTTGTTTGTGTTATTTTACACTTTATTTTTTGTTTTGTCAATACTTTTTCGAAAATTTGTTCGTGTTTTTTTAATGCTAATTAATAGTTTGTTTTATTTTTATTTGACAGCCTTTTCATAAAACTATATAATACTAATATATTGATGAAAAAGGTGATATGGTTGAAAAATAATTACAATTTTGGCGTTGTCAAACCTCATTTGAAATTTAATCAACGTACAATAAGTACGCCTCATAAATTTCAAATTCATTTTCCTAGCCAAAATTTAATTCTTTTCCAACCAGATTTGTGCCTAAGGAAGGAATGAGATTAAATATGAGAAATATTTTTAAAGATGTTTGTATGAATGAAAAAAACAATAAATGGAGTACTGCTATATCTAGACAAGCTCTTTTGTATTCATCTAATAATGACCTTCGTTCCGAATTCGAAAGAGATTTTACAAGAATTATTCATAGTAATGCCTATCGCAGATTAAAGCATAAAACTCAGGTATTTTACTCTCCTCAAGATGATCACATCTGTACAAGAATTGAGCATGTTAATCATGTTCAATCTATAAGCTACACTATTGCTCATTATTTAGGATTAAATGAGGAATTAACTAAAGCAATAGCAGTTGGTCATGATTTAGGACATAGTCCTTTTGGACATAAAGGAGAAAAAATATTAGATGAAATTTGTAAAAAAGATTTAAATAAATCATTTTGGCACGAAAAAAATGGGTTGTACTTTGTAGATAATATTGAATTACTTGAAGATTATGAAGGTTTTAAGCAAAACTTAAATTTAACTTATGCTGTTCGTGATGGAATAATATCTCATTGTGGAGAAATTGATGAAAATTCATTATTTCCTAGAAATGAATATATAGATTTAAGTGAATATAAATATCCAAATCAGTTCGCCCCCTATACTTGGGAAGCATGTGTTGTAAAAATTTCTGACAAAATCTCATATATTGGTAGAGATATTGAAGATGCTGTTTCTCTTGGAATTTTAGATGAGCATTTAGATAAATTATATGAGCTTCTTGGTTATACTAGTGAAACTATAAATAATACTGTGATAATGAATAATTTAATTTATGATCTATGTATAAATTCTTCTCCTGATAAAGGTTTGTGCTTCTCTGAAAATGCATTAAATCTTATGAATAAAATAAAGAAATTTAATTATGAATATATTTATTTATCTAAATTATTAAAAGCATCGGACAACTTCTTTTCTATTGTGTTAAATCAAATATATTCTACTTTAAAAGATGCATATGATGGTAATAATACTTTAGAAAATTTAAAAACTTTGGAAAAATATTATCCTCATTTAATAAAAAGATTTATTGATTGGTTTAATAATTTTTCAAAAGCTTCTACTAAAAATAATTTAAAGAACAAAAAATTATTTGATATAAATATTGCTAATGATTATTATCTTTCAATTATAATGTATATATCTGGTATGACTGATAAATTTGCTATTGATATGTATAATGAAATAATTGGATTTTAAAAAATGCGCAATTGGGGACGTACACCTTTTGAGCATTTTTTGTAGAAAATAATTTATAAAATAAAAATTAAAATACGAAAATGCGCAAAAGGTGTACGTCCCCAATTGCGCATTTTAATTTTTAAACTTTATATTCCACTAATTTATGTTCTCTTAGACATTCTTGTATATCTAGTATCCTTTGGTTTTCTGAGCCCTTAAATTTTAATGTAGGATTTTTCTTTTCTTCCATAAATCTTCCGTCTACTAAAACATCTATATTTTTTAATGTTTCATCTGTCACATCATCCTTTCTCTCTTCTAGTTGCTCTAATGTATATCCTGTATAACACCATACATTAAAGTTTGGTCTTACTTTTTTTACTTCTTTTATAAAATCTAATACTTCTGGAATATTCTCTTTACATAGTGGTTCTCCACCACTTATTGTAATTCCTTTTAATATAGAATTATCACATATTCTATCTATTATAGCTTGTTTATCAAATTTTTGTCCATAGTTATAATCTTGTGCTACTACATTATGGCATCCTGGGCAATGATGTGGACATCCACTTACAAATAATACTGCTCTCCATCCTACTCCATTTGATATACTTTCATCATAAAATCCTGCCATATTCATTTTTCTTCATCTCCTTTTCATTTGAATAAGTTTTTATTGCATATTATGCACCTTTTATCTCATCTGAATTTAATCCTGTATGTGTTACTCTATCTTTTAATTCTGCAAGTTTTGCACTATTCCAACGTGATGTAGTTCCTACTAAATATCCTGTTATTCTTTGGATTGTGTCTATTTCTTCACTACCACATACTGGGCAAACTTTTAAATTAGCATCTGCATTTTCAAATCCACAATGCATACATCTTGATCTTGTATGATTTACGCTTCCATATCCCATGTTGTATTTATCCATTAAATCTACAACAGCTTCTATTGTTTCTGGATTATGCGTAGCATCTCCATCTAATTCTATGTAGAAAATATGCCCTCCTCTTGTTAAGTCATGATATGGTGCCTCTATTTTGGCTTTTTGCTCTGCTGTGCATTTATACCAAACTGGTACATGATTACTGTTTGTGTAGTACTCTCTATCTGTTACACCTAAAATTGTTCCATATTCTTTTCTATCTATTTTTGTAAATCTTCCTGATAAACCTTCTGCTGGTGTTGCTAGTACAGAGTAATTTAAATCATATCTATCAGAAAATCCTGATACTAATTCTTTTAATTCTCCAACTATTTCTAACCCTAACTTTTGTGATTCTTCTGATTCTCCATGGTGCTTTCCTGTAAGTACTGTTAAACATTCTGCTAGGCCTATAAATCCTATTCCTAATGTTCCATGTTTTAATACTGGCTCCACACTATCAAATGGTTTTAGTTTATCACTATCTACCCAAAGTCCAGACATTAAAAGTGGAAATTGTTTAGCTATTGCTGTACATTGAAATCTATATCTATCATATAATTGTCTTGCTGCAACTCCTGCATATTTATCTAGTTTTTGCATAAATATTTTCTTTACTGCTTTTTTGAATGATGCTGTCATATTTTCTTCTGAGCCTTTTCCCAAATCAAATTTTAATCCTAATTGTTCTTGTGCTTCTAAAGCAGATTCTATCGCAAGTCTTGGTAAGTTTATTGTTGTGAATGAAAGATTTCCTCTTCCTATTGAAGTTTTCTCTCCATGTCTATTTTCAAATACTCTTGTTCTACATCCCATTGTTGCGCATTCATATTTATATCTTTCTGGGTCTTCTGCATTCCATTTTTCATTTTGATTAAATGTAGCATCTAAATTTATGAAATTTGGGAAAAATCTTTTTGCTGTAACTCTGCAAGCTAATTTATATAAATCATAATTTTTATCTTCTGGTAGATAATTTACTCCTCTTTTCTTTTTCCAGATTTGAATTGGGAATATTGGTGTTTCGTTGTTACCTACTCCTCTTTCTGTTGAAAGTAATACTTCTCTTATTATGCATCTTCCTTCTGCTGAAGTATCTGTTCCATAATTTATTGAGCTAAATACAACTTGGTTTCCACCTCTTGAATGGATTGTATTCATATTATGGATAAATGCTTCCATTGATTGATGTACTCTACCTACAGTATTATTTATTGCTTCTTGTACGTATTTTTCATCTCCTTGCAAACCTTTTACTGGCTTTTTAATATAGTCTTCTATTTCTATATCTAAAAGATGTGATAAATCTTTTTCTACAAATTCAGCAATTTTATTTATTTCCTCTTTATATGTCATTCTTACATAAGGTGCTAAATAATAATCAAAAGCTGGTATAGCTTGTCCTCCATGCATTTCATTTTGTACAGTTTCCATTGATATACAACCTAATATACTTGCTGTTTCTATTCTTTTTGCTGGTCTTGATGCACCATGTCCTGCTTTAAATCCTTCTTTCAATATTTTATCTAATGGGTGTTGAAGACATGTTAATGATTTTGTTGGATAATAGTCTTTGTCATGTATATGTATATATCCACCTTTAAAAGCTTCTCTTGCTTCTATAGATAATAGAAAATCATCAACAAATGGTTTTGTTGTTTCTGATGCAAATTTCATCATCATTCCTGCAGGTGTATCTGCATTCATATTAGCGTTTTCTCTTGTTATATCATTTGCTTTTGCACCAATTATATCTAAAAATATTTCTTTAGTTTTTGATTTTCTTGCTACATCTCTGTTATATCTATATGTAATATAGCTTTGAGCAACTTCTTTTCTTGAAGAAGCCATTAATTTTTTTTCCACTGCATCTTGAATTTCATATACAGATGCTTGATTTTTATCTTCAAATTGTTTTTGAACACTTGAAGCTATTTTATTTGCTAAATCTATATCTACACCTCCTGGTGTTTGTGACATAGCTAGTGTTACTGCTTTTACTATTCTTTCTGGATTAAATTCTACTACTCTTCCATCTCTTTTTATTACTTGCATATTTTCTTCCTTTCCTAAAGGTGTAATTAGGTTTTCCCTGTCCCCTTTATTTAAATTTGATAATATTATATCTCTTTTTTATCTAAAATCTGTTGCAAATACCACATATTATGTTTTTTCGTTTTTTCAATTTGATTTGCATTAGAGTCCGTTGTTTTAGAAAAATATAATTTTTAATATTACATTTTTGTTACAATTTTTTTCTTATTTTCTAGCACTTTTGAAGTTTGTTTCCCATATTTTTGTTTTATGTAATTTATTTATTTGGTAACTATTTTATTAATTTTATGTATTGTATATTTTCATATATATATTTTATCAGTTTTTCTAACTCTTCCTCTCTCATATTTTCGTCTATTTTTATATATGAAATCGCTCCTCCTAATGAATTATTAATAAATTCACTTTCTAATGATAGTCTTTCGTAAGTTTCTAATTCTTCGTTTTGCCCTAAATAATATCCTCCTGTGTAGCACGACTTATCTGTTATGTCTTTTATGATTCCATATTTTTCTCTGTCGATACTTAAAAATCTAGTTAATACTTCTTTAGAATTTACCGCGCTTAACACAAATTCTATATTGGTTTCTTTTTTCCACTTTTTTGTAGTATCATTTAAGTGTTTTATTATTTTTAATGCAAAAGCTTTTCCTTCTTTTCCTATTTGTGACACACCTTTTATAAGTTTTGTAGTTTCATATATTCCCATATAACCTAATGTTATTATCGAATAATTATTTAATAGCATTTTATCTATTCTTTCTTCTTTTCCTATTCTAGATAATGCGCCATGTTCCCAATGCAAAGGACTTATACTAGAGTGGATTCCTATTAATGCATAATGTCTACACATTAAGGCTTCAAAACATAATTCTAATCTTTCATCTAACAGTTTCCAAAATTTATTTTCATCTTCTTCTGAGATAATGGCTATTTGAGGTAAATTAATACTTACAATTCCTTGGCTAAATCTTCCTTCAAAAACATATTCTCCTCTATCATTCTTTATTGGAGTTAGAAAATCTGTTTCTCCTATAGGTGCAAATACATTTCCTTTATAGTTTTCTCTCATTTTTTTAGCAGATATATATCTAGGATATCCTCTTTTTAGTGAGCATTTAACTGCAAGTTTAGTCAAATAGTCGTATTTTCCACCTTGCAAAGAATTATTTTCATCCAATACATAAACTAGTCTTGGATATTGTGGAGTAATTTCTTCTCCTTCTTCATTTTTTATTCCTTGATATCTTTGTTTTAAGATTTCTTCTATAATCATTATATTTTCTTTTATATATTCGTCATTTTCTTTTATATGTAAAAATAATGTAACTACTGGTTTTCTTCCGTTTATGGTTTCTAACACATTTATTTGATATTGTATCATTTGTATCCCAGATTCTAGTTCTGATTTTACTCTTTTTCTAATTAAATCTTCAATATATTCTTCCGAGAGTTTTCCTTTATATTCTTTTTCTATTTGAATTCTAAATTTTTCGTAGCTTCTTTTTAAATATTTACCAAAATGAGACATATCAATAGTTTGTCCACCATATTGATTTCCAGATAATCCTGCAATAATTTGAGTTGCTACTATACATGCTACTAAAAAACTTTTTGGAGATTCTATCATTTTGCCATTTATAACTGTTCCATTATCTAGCATATCTCCTATATTTATATAACTATTTCCTATCATTGGATGCACAAAATAATCTGCATCATGGAAATAAATGACACCATCTTCGTCAGCTTTTGCAATTTTTTCTGGTAGTAAAAGTCTTTTGGTTAAATCTCTTGATACTTCTGCTGATATGTAATTTCTTTGCATAGCTGCTGTCATATTATCTTTTTCAAAATATTCGTTATTACTATCATTTCTAATTATTCCTAAAATTGTTTCATCAGTAGTATTTTGTTTTCTTACTAAAGCTCTTGTGTATCTATATACAATGTATTTCTTCGCTAATTCATACTTTTTTAGTTCCATCAATTTTTCTTCAATTATATCTTGAATATCTTCTACTAAAATTCTTTTTTTGTTAAGTGCTTCTATATATGTAATTATCTCTTTTATATCTTCTGCTGATGCTCTATTTGTTATTACTACTTCTTGATTTGCCTTTTCTATTGCTATTTGAATCTTTGTTCTGTCATAGTCTACTGCCCTACCATCTCTTTTAATTACTTTCATATATCTACCTTCTTTACTAGATTTTTTATCTAATTTATTTTATTATATATTTTTCTTGTTTTTTTTCTGTTGCATAAGCTACATATTATGAAACTCATTTTTCAAAAGTTAGAGGCTGTAAGTTTTTGCATCTTTTTTTTGAATATTTTATTTTTATTGTTAAATTTTCCTTTATTTTATTGATTTTAAAGCTTGTTTCCTTTATAATAATTTTATGTAGATATGAGGAGTGACTTTATATTATGAATAGCGATTTTAATATTGAAAACTTTTATTATAATTTTTCTTGTAATTGTAATAAAGTACAAAAAAAGACCTTTTCTAAAGGTCAAATAATTACTACATATATACAAAAACGTAATCAGTTATGTATTTTATTAAGGGGTAATGCTGATTTAGTTAGATATGACTTAAATGGTAATAGAACTATAGTTGAGCATCTTTCAAAGAACGCATTATTTGGTGAAGTATTTTATAAAGTAACTACAAATAATGAATTACTTGTAGAAGCAAAATCTAAATGTACCGTTTTATTCTATATCTATAATCAATTAAAAGAGCCATGTACTCATGGATGTGAATTTCATAATACTTTAGTTGAACATTTGCCTGAACTAATTCTTGATAAAATTACAGAATTAAACACTAGAATAGAACTTTTAACTCAAAGAACTACTCGTGATAAATTACTTATGTATTTTTCTCTTATATCTACTAGAAAATTGTCTAAAACATTTGAACTTCCTTTATCTTTAACTGATTTAGCAGATTATTTAAGTGTTGATAGAAGTGCAATGATGAGGGAATTAAAACTTTTAAAAGAAGATAAAATGGTTGATAAAATTGGAAATCGAATTATTTTGTTGTATGAATAGGACAAAATAAGCCTGTCCCCAATTGTCCTATCTATTTAATAAATACACTCCAATATTTAGGTAAGTAGCAAATGCTGTCCATAGCAAATATGGTATTTGTAAATATGCTGAAAGTTTATTCTTTTTATAAAATGTAATTATCATGTATAATACAAGGACAAATAATAAAATTATCCAAACGCATGAAAGTAACCTTGCTTTAAAAATAAAAAATAAAACTGGCCAAATTATATTAACTATTAATTGCGTATAGTATATTATCTTTGTTTTCTTATCAATTAAATTGTTTATATCTAATATGCTATACGAAACTCCCATTAAAATATATAATATAGTCCATACTATTCCAAATAAGAATCCTGGTGGAGAAAATGGTGGTTTACTTAAATCATTATAATCCATAAATTTTGAAATTA
>CALXVN010000014.1 GCA_944392085.1 uncultured Clostridia bacterium
CTTTTCAATGTACTTTTTTACATTTTCTGGATAATGTTTTCATATTCTATTTTTTCATAGATTAATTTACACTATCATTTAATACTATTTTGGTCTTTTCTATAAATTTATTTTTATTCAATAACAATTTTTTTATTGGTTTTAATTTCTTCGTGAATTCTTCTTCATTCGCATACACTTTTACATATCCACATTTTCCATATCTGTTATTGAAATCCTTATAAATTAAATCGCAAATTTCCTCAATACTTTTTTCTGGATAATTACTAGCAAGATATCTATATGTACGCTCTAAAGCTACTTCAAAGGACTCAAATTGTCTATCTGCTGTGGCTACTATTTTTCCATATATACTTCTAGGTTCACTTTTGCCAGAAGCTCTATGATCTAATATTGCTTCATATATTATTTGACGTTCTTCTTCTGAAAATTTACTTTTTAAAAATTTATCTTTATAAAAATAATCTGCTGAAATTATCTCATGCATATTTCTATTCTTAGATACACCAATATCATGATATGCTGAGATAGTATACAAAATATCTTCATTTAGATTATATTCTTTTCCTAATTGCAAACTATAATTTATAACATTATTAATATGTGATAATGAATGACTCTCGTCATTATTTTCATATAATGGTAATATATTATTATTTATATATTTTTTTATTTCTTTATTCATCTGCTTTTCCTCTATATGATTTTACATTTATTTGGCAAAGTTCCATAAGCATGCCAAGTTTTACAGCCTCCAAAACACTCTTTTTTTTCTCTTATCTTACAACTCTTACAATTTTCAAATGGATATAATGAATATTTTCTTCTAACTTCAGCGGGATATCCGTTTAACCAAATATTCCAAAATTCATCTTCTGTATATGTTTCTAACTTACTATAATCTTTATAAATATTCATCAATACATTTTTTACCCAATGTGAACATCCTAAAACATCTCCTCCAGGTTCTATAACAACTGTATTTCCCTGAACAAGTTCACATCCTGTTCCTATTTGAAGTTTTTCACGCATTTCATTGAATTTTTCTTCATTAAAAAAACAAATCGGTATTTTATTTTTTTCACAATTAAATATAAATGTTACACCCAAATTATCTTGCATATCATATAATTGTTCAGTAATCTCAGCTAAAGCTTTAGGACTTGCATCAAATCCCGTATTAAATTCTTCCACAACATTTGGAATTCCATAATTTATATAGATTTTATGATATCCCATTTTAGCAATTGCTTTTACATCCTCAATAATGGTATTGATATTGTCCTCTCCAATTGTAAACATCGGATAAAATTTCCAATTGTATTTTTTCACATTTTCTAAAGCCTTTACTAATTTATCATAACTCCCTTTTACCTTAGTTATTGATTCGTGTGTGTCTTTATTTAAAGAAAACATACTTAAACAACCACCTATTAGTCCGTTCTCAAATAATTTGTTTCCAAAATTACTGTCTGACAGCATTAATCCATTAGTTACAATCCATGAGGTTATATTTTTTGAAATTGCATATTTGATTATTTCGTTTATATATGGATATATTAAAGGTTCACCACCTAAAATTGTATATGTTTTTATTCCAATCATTTCAAAAAAATCTATAGATTTTTTGGCTTCTTCTAAACTCATCGTTTGTTTAGCCTGTACAATATCAGCCATTGCATAACAACAACTACATCTTTGATTACATTTATAAGAAGGCACCAACACTCCTTTTCCCATTTCTATTTTCTCCATCATTTTTCCTCACTATATAATTATATTTCTATCCATATGTTTGACTCAGTAGCCTCTGAAACTTTAAATGTCAATTTTGTTAATTCTAATGCATATTTTTTGTCTTCTAATTCTTGCTCGTTTTTGTTAAAATAATCTAAATAATCAGCCATTGCACATCCAAATGAGTCTATAAACCAATTATTTTCTAAACTTTCGACTGGAAGTTTTTGTCCTGGTCTTGGTAATTTCCAAGTCTTAATGTTATTATCTCCTATTTTAGACAATTTTACTGTTTCGCTATTTGCTTTTATTACTCCTTCTTCACCAGTTATTAAAACTTCTTCAAAAGGATGGCCAGTAGCAAAATCAAATTCAGGCATTAGCCAATTTTCAATAATTTGGATAATAAGTCCATCTTCATATTCTAACATTACATTGACAAAATTCATATTTTTCATTAATTGTTTTTCACTATGTCCTCCTCTAGCAGTAACTCTTTTTGGAAACCCAAACCAAAAATTGCACAAATCCAGATGGTGTATTAACATTTCAAAGATAATATAGTCTTTAGTTTTTAAATCCCATCTACCTTGTTCTCTATCCCACCAATCATTATTTATAATTGTACATATTAATGGTTTTCCTATTTCTTTATTATCAATAATTTTTTTTATTTTTTTCCATGCGGATACATATCTACCAGTTAGATTCAACTTTAAATGTTTATTAGAATTTATTAATTCTTTTAATTGTTCAAATTCTTTTATATCGACAATTAATGGCTTTTGCATTATTACCTCAACATTATATTTATTTGCAATCTTTATTATATTCAAATGCGTTTGAGGTGGCGTCGCAACATCTATAATATCAATATTTTCTTTTACAATCATTTCTTCCAAGTCTATATATCTGTTACCAATATTATATTTGTCTCCTACTTTATTTAAAATCTCCTCATTGATATCGCAAATTGCTTGAATTTTAATACCTTTTTCAATATATGCTGGAATCTGCGCATAACTTGCAACACCTCCTACACCAACTATTCCTACCTTCTTCATTTATAATTTCCCCTTTCTAAATAAACTCTTTATTTGCATCAAATTTTTTTATAAAATTAACCAATCTATTTATTTCATCTGCTTTACACATTGGTGGACATTTTTTTATTTCTATATTTCTTTTCACTTCTTGCCTTTTCTTTCCTTTCCAAATATCTATAAATCTTTCTTCTTTTATATTACCTAAAGACCATTGTTCTAATCCTTTATATGCACAGCATAAGTCAACAGAACCATTTGCACCTATAGATGCTAGTAAATCACAACCATAACACTTATCATATTTTCTACCAAAATTTTGATTTTGAAGTTTAATATTAGAAAATTTATGATTAAGAATTCTTATTTTAAAATTATCATCTTCCATTAAACGTATCTTTGAGAAATTTTCTTTTATTCTCTCCCAGATTGTTGATTCACTAGAAAATTGGCTATTACTCTTATAATAGTTAACTATTGGTTTAAATTGTATATAATCTACTTTGGCCTCTTTTGCTATTTGTGTTGCAGTAATCATATCATCTATGTTAGATTGATCCACCAAAAATGAATATCCAATTTGTATATTAGTTTTATATTGTTTTTTTGCCTCACAAAGTTTCTTTATATTATTTATAATTTTATCAAAATCTTTTTCGTCTGTTTGATGACATCTTTTAGTACATTCTTTTGAGCCACTATCAACACTAAATCTTACATATGAAAAATTCTTAGCCAAACATTCAATTATTTTATCATCCAATAAAACTCCATTAGTATTTAATCCCTGTTTAAATTTACATTTAGCAGCATATTTAATAAGTTCATAAAAATCTTTATGAACTAGAGGTTCTCCTCCACCAGTCCATGTAATAGACTTTACTCCCATTTTATACGCATCGTCTAGTACTTTTTTCACATCAGCTTTATCCAATGTATCTGTATTAGAATGTAAATATCCATATGTACACCAAATGCATTTATGATTACATATATTAGTTAAATTAATCTCTAAATTAATTGGATTTACAAATTTATCTTTAACCATTTTGTCTAAAATATCAGGATATGTTAATATTTTATATTTAAAAAAATTATTTTCTAATTCCTTTTCTATATCATCCATTAAAAATTTCATTCCTTTCTTTTTGTACTAAATTACACTTTATTCTCTAACATTTTCTCTCTATTTAAAACTAATTTATCTCTCTGTTTTATATTCAATATGCTTTTTATTTTTTGAATTAGTTATCATTGCTATGCATGGTCCAATACCTCTTATTATAAAATTCAAAAAAGATATAATTGGTGCTAATATAAGAGTTCTAATTTTTAAATTAATATTGTTTAAACTTTTAAGTTCATAATATGTTACATAATATGGTACAATAACATATAGTAATATACTTAACAAGCTCAATGTTAAATATAAAATTGAACCTTAAAAAATACCTAACAGTAAATTAAGAATTATTAAATTACTACGCCAAGCCCATAAAAAATTTCTAATTCCACCCTGTATTTTGAATATGAATCTTTGTTTTTTTGGTAATTTAATATTATATTTTGAGATATAATATTTTATATCAGAATAGTACTTACTTGAACCAGTAAACCAAAATTTATATTGTTTAATAGAGTTTAATGCAGTTCTCGAAATTTGGCAAAAATCTAGTAAAGGAATAGGATATATCTTTCCACTTATTGTTGAAGTTAAATAACCTAAAGACAAATCATCATTTTTATTGAATGTTGGAAATCCACCTATTTTTTTCAAATACTCTGTATTAACAAAACATCCATGTCCAATGCAATATACTAATGGTCTTAGCTTTTCCTTTAAAACAGAATTATAATAAACTTTATATATTGGATATTCAAATCCAATAGCCCACCTTGTTTGAGAAAGAGCATCTGCAATAGCAATATCTCCACTAATTCCTTCTAATTTTTCTATTCCATTGCAATAGCTTGAAACCTGTTGAAAAATATCCGCTTTTATATTTTTATTTTCTAGTAAATGTTCTATATTATAAAATATTTCTTTTGGTGGTCTGGAATCTATATCATATACTCCAACATATCCTTTTTCATTATTTTCTTTGATATATTGATATGCAAAATTCATTTGCCCAACTTTTCCCATAAGCTCTTTTGGTGCTTTAAGTAATATTATTTTATTTTTTATTCCTAATTTATTGATTTTATTTTGGGCGATTTCGTAAGTTGTCTGTTTTTGATTCTTTATATATTCATCATCTTCACGTTCAGTTGTAATAACAAAAACTTTTACTTTTTCTTCATTTTTAGTTAAATTGTAAAAATAATCAATTGAATCACAAATAATATTTTGCTCTCTCAATACTGGTAAAATGATATAATAATTATTCTTTAATTTTATCTTTGAATTTTCGGATTTTTTTATGTCTTTTATTGTTTTTATGCTCATTATTAGCATCGTTAAACCAGCAGCTATATAATATGCACTTAATATCCATAAAATTATATCAACAATTATTTGCACTTTTTATCTTTCCTCTCTACAACAATTTAATTCACTTACTATTTTTTGAGTTATTTCTTCAATTGGCATTGCTCCATTAACTTTAATTAATCTTTTATTACTTTTCTTTAACCATTGTTCCGTTTTTTCCTGTCCTATGTCTTCATTAGTATTTTCTTCATAGTTCATTGCCCATTTTAAAAATCTTTTGAATTGAGCATACATATCTCCTCCATCGAGCATACGATCTCCAAACATGTTATATTCACGCATTATTAATCTTCTTTTTCTTATATTTCTATCAGTTTCAACATAAACTAAATAATCAAAATATTTAGTAAGTTCATCACCCCATGGATAAAATATACCGCTTAAAACAACATTATTATTTTTGAGTAAATCTTTTTGTAATAATTCAATTCTATCTTTTACCTCTCGTTTTTTAGTAAAAGGAACTTCTGACGGCTCCCAGAAATAATTGTCTGTATCCAAATGAACGTATCCTAAAAAATCAGCTAAGGCTTTAGCAGTTGTTGTTGTCCCAGAACCTGAAGCTCCCAAAATATGTATCTTACTCATTACTATATTCCTCCTTTATATTGGATGATATTGCGTGATTTAAACTTAAATGAATATCCTCAATTATACCGTAGTCTTTTGAATCTATAATTACTTTATAATCTGAAAAATTCAATATTTCTCCTTCAAATTTTCCGACAATAGAAACGACTGATGCGTTCATGTTTTTGGCATATTTTGCTGCCTTTACTAAATTTTTCGATTTTCCAGATGCACTTAATACAATTAAAACATCAGATTTCAAAATTTTATTCTTCAATTGTTCAAAATATATATCTTCATATGAAATGTCATTTGCATACGCAGTAATAGTTGAAATATTATCACTTAAACTATATATATTTACTCTTGGTAATGAATTGAAATCTAACTTCTTAGCAAAATCTACAACATAATGAGATGCTGTTGAAGAACTCCCTCCATTGCCAATAATGTAAATATTCCCCTTATTTTTTATAGTATCTACGATTAGCCTTTCTATTCGTTCTATTTCATCGATATCTAATAAATCAATGCATCTTTTTAGTTCTTTAAAATAATTTTTATACATTATTTCTCCTTTACACTTTAAATATAACAAAAGCATAGCATTAGAACTCGTTAACCAATACTATACTTTTTATCATTTTAAATTTATATTAATAATAAAAATATGTACTCTAATAAGTTAATTAGTTCATAGAAAATATATTTTATATAATTTTTAGCAACAATCTTTTGTTTTCTATTTTCCTAATACTTATGTGTACACTATATTTTTATCATATCAGTTTTTTTACAAATCGCATTTATTATAACATTTTTTTACATTATTTTCAAGCCTTTTATTAATTATTAAGTTTTATTTTTACATTTGATCGCAGATTCTGTATTACTATTTCAAATCTTTTTTGCAGGATCAGGGAGTCTACTCGACTCCCGATAACTGCCTAAAAGCGTGGCTTTTAGCGGTGGACTCTTTTGTTTTAGGGTAGACTATCAGATGACTCCGTTTTAACTAAAAAGCAAGCATAAAATGCCTAATTTTTTGATTTTAGTTCATTCTATACTTGCTCTTCAATCTTACTTGATTTCTTCTTTTAAATTAATTCCATCATTTAGCCCTGCTATATAATATTTTTTGCATAAATACCAATTCTCACGATTAACTGTTTCTATATAGTCCTCTAATTTTGTTTTAATAGTCTCTTTTAACTGTCTAAAGTCTTTTGGCATTTTTTCTAACTCTGCCTCTAAAGAATCACGTCTTGCACTTCTATCAATGTTATGTACTTTAAAGTAATTTTTATCTTCAACAGTAAGACTTGCCAATTTTTCCACTCTTGCTTTAAATATTATTTCTAACATTTTTCTTCTTTTCCTATCCAATATAATATCACCTCCACTTGGTGTGTGATATTAACTCTGTTTGAAATTTTATGCAAGTCCTTTTTTAAAAAATATTTGCATACAAGCTAGTCCAATCGAAATTACTATAATCTCTGTCATTTTTTAACCTGTAATTCTTATTATGTATTTTATCTTTATTTATTATATCTCTAACATTTTTGTTAATAGGTTCATTACTCATTCGTTTAGAGCTACTAACATATTTGTTAATAGGTATAATTTTTCTTAATGCTATTTCTTTTGAATTCTGTTTATATATTATTTCGACTTTTACATATTCTTTTTTCTTTAATGAATTAATAATTCTTGATGCTTGTACATTACAAATATTTAATAAATTACTAATATAAGTATTTGACATTGTGCAATCTTTTTCTTTGCTTAAATATAAAATCATAGAATATATTATCTTTTCTTTATCGTTTAAATTTTTGTCAACTAATACCTCATATGGTATCCATATTCCTTTAAATTCTTTCAATACTCCTTTTTCTTTCTAACCAATTGCTCCACAATCGATTCTGTGCCCTTTAAATATAAAATTAGATTAACTTATCGATACTGAAAAATTTAAGCAATATCAGGCTTTTTTTATATTTCCCCAAATTTTAAGACTTTACGGGGGTAAAATCTCCTGGGTGTGAAAAAAGTACTACCCATTTTCCTTTATAGTCATTTAAAGATATATTTCCCATAGTTGTTGTAGCTTCAAATTCTGGCGCTCTCTGTCCAATTCTAACATTTCCATTCATCATAATTTCATAATCCATAAAAACCTCCATTCAAGCTATTTATGCTCTTATAAAAAAATAGACTTAATTCATATTTTATAATATTCTATGAACTAAATCTATTTTAAGTTACTAAAATTGAATTTATATAAAATTATTCATATATTCTATTAAAAACAATGGTATGTTTAAAACTTTATCATTCTTAGCCAAATTATTCATTGAAAATCTAATAGATATATCATTATTATTTTTCTCATTATATCTTGTAAGACTAGTGTTATTAGTCGATTTATTTGCTTTTACTTCAATAGGAATTATTTTGTTTTTGTATTGAATAATAAAATCTATTTCATGTCTATCAAATGTAAAATAATTAGGTACATCTTCAAATATGCTACTTAGCATTGTTAATACATAATTTTCTGTAAATGCTCCTTTAAATTCTTCAAATAACCTATTGCCTTGAATTACTATTCTGCTATCTAGATTTGCCATTCTTCTAAGTAATCCTACGTCATTTAAATAAATCTTAAATGAACTTAAGTCATTATATGCTTTTAGTGGAAAACTAGTTTTTGTTACATTATAAATCTTGTAAATAAGGTTAGCATCATTTAACCAATTTAAAGCACTTTCATATTCTCTAGCTCTAGCGCCTTCTTTAATTGTTTGATACAAAAATTTTTTATTTTCTTTTGCTAATTGTGAAGGAACACTATTCCATATTAAAGATATTTTGTTTGCCTCACTATTTTGTGTATGTTTTGAAAAGTCACTTTCATAAGCTCTTAAAATGTTTTCTTGTACATTATTAACTAACTCTATATCTTTTTCATTTACCCATATTTTAACTGCCTCTGGCATACCTCCAATTATAAAATATGCTTTTAATTTTTCTGATAGTTGGTTAAAAAATATATTTGGAATATTTTCTATATTCTTTATGTTTTTCATATAATCAACTAAGTTTTCACAATTATCTGCAATTAAAAATTCACTAAATGTCATTGGATACATATTTAAAAAATCAACTTTTCCTACTGGAAATGAGGTATGAGATAATCTAATCCCTAATAGACTTCCTGCACAAGCTATATGGTATTTATTTGCTTCTTCATGAAAATATTTTAGGCTATTTAATGCGTTTGGGCATTCTTGAATTTCATCAAATATTATTAAAGTCCTTTCTGGTTGTATAGCTTTTCCATATATAAATGATAATTGTTCTAAAATTCTTTTAGGATCCTTTGTGTTGTTAAATAAATTGTACAAATCTTCATCATGATCAAAATTAAAATATGCAACACCTTCATAATTTTCTTTTCCAAATTGCTTTAATATATATGTTTTTCCTATTTGTCTTGCACCTTTTAAAATTAATGGCTTTCTATATTTGCTTTCTTTCCATTTTATTAATTCATTTAATATAAATCTCTTCAAATAAACCATCTCCTATAAATAGTATATGTTATTTCTATACTAATTATACAGCTTGAATCACATTTTTTCAAGTATATTTCACGAATTAATCACATTTTTGCAAATATTTTTTTGTGAAAAATCACATTTTTGTATTTTTCACCTTTTCCTTCGTTGTATATGATATGAAGCTTCTTCTAAAATTGCATCCGGAAGTATTTTAGAAAACAATCTTACAGTTTTATTTAATAATCCCGGAATGATAATAAGCTTTCCTTTTAGAGCTTTATCTATTCCATATTTTGCGACCTTTTCACTTGGCATACTTGGTGCTTTAAATACAACATTAGCTACATTATTAAAATTTGTATTAACTGGCCCTGGGCATAATATACTCATCTTAACATTTGATTTACTCTTTTTTAATTCCTTATTTATAGCTCTTGTTAATCTAATAACATACGCTTTTGAGGCATAATAAGCTGCCATTAGTGGACCTGGCTCCATTCCAGCTATTGATGCAACATTTAATATGTGTCCACTATCTCTATTTACCATTTCTTTTAAATATAGTTTTGTTAATATATGAACTGCTGTAATATTTGTATTTATCAAATCTATTTCTTTATCTAAATTCGTATTTACAAATTCTCCAAATTCTCCAAAACCTGCATTATTAATTAAAAAATCGATATTTATATTTTTAGTTTCTTCATATAATTCTTTACAATTTTGCTGTTTACTTAAATCTTTTTCTATAATAATAATTTCTTGTGACTTACTACTTGTTTTATCACTTTTTTCCAATTCTTGTTTTAAACTTTCTAATTTTTCTTTGTTTCTAGCAACTAAAATAAGATTATATTTATAATTTTCATGTAAATATCTTGCCATATCTCTCCCTATACCAGAAGATGCACCTGTAATCAAAGCCCACATAAATTTCACCTTCTATTACATTCTACTAAATAATGGTTCAATGTTTTCTAATTTCAAACCTATTTCTGGTGCAATCAATTCCCAAGTTTTATTTTCTATATTTAAATACTTACGTATTTTTTCACAAGCACTTGGCATAAATGGCTCAAATATATTAGAAAGGTTTGCAATAATTACTGCACATGTATAAATAGTATTATTAAATTCTTCTATATTTTCTTTCTTTTGAATCCAAGGCTTTTGTTCATCATAATATTTATTTGCTATTTCCACAAGCTCCATAGCTTTATTTGATGCCTCTTTAAATTCTAATTTCTCTATATTTTCACCAACTAATTTATATGTCTCTTCAATTTTGTTCTTTATATCTTCATCTAATTTTCCATCTGGTACTTCATATAATTCTTTAAATTTTAAAGTTCTATTTACTAAATTTCCAAATTTATTTAAAAGCTCGCCATTATTTGTAGCAATTAGTGCTTCTTCTGTAAAGTTAGAGTCCTTCTTTTCTGGCCCGTTATTTATTAAATGAAAACGTAAACTATCTACTCCATATTTTTCAACTAATTCTATTGCAGGAATTCCATTTCCTTTACTTTTTGATATTTTTTCATCATTTATATTTAAATATTCAGATGAAACTATTGTATTTACTAAATGATAATTTTCTTTCATTGCCAAAAGTAGTGCGTTAAATATTATACTATGGAATACTATATTGTCTTTTCCATGAACCATATAAATGATAGGAGCATATTCTTCTTTCCAAAACTCTTCCCAATTCTTACCTGTTTCTTCACATTTTTTCATTGTCGCAGTAATGTATCCTAAAACTGCTTCTATCCATACATACATTTTTTTATTTTCATAACCTTCAACTGGAATATCTACTCCCCAATCTAAATCTCTAGTTACTGCTCTATCAACTAGCCCTTGTTTTAAGTATTTTGAAGTTTCATTTTTAGCATTTAATCTCCATAAAGAATTATTTTTCTCTACATGTTTTTCAATATCATCTTGAAATTTTGATAAAGCTAGATATAAATTTTTATTATCTTTAAGAACTGTTTTTGAGCCACAATCTAAGCATGTTCCATCATTCATATCTTCTATTACTGGAACATATCCACAATTATCACATTGCTCTGCTTTAGTTACTTGTCCACATTTTGGACAAGTTATTTGTATTTCTCGATCAGATAAGAATTTACCACATTTTTCGCAAAAAGCTTGTGGTTCTATTTTTTCATATATATATCCATTATCATACATTTTTCTAAACATTTTCATAACTTCTTGTTTATGAAATTCAGCATCTGTATTTGTATATAAATCATAAGAAAAATCAAACTTTTCTAAAGTTTCTTTATCTCTATTATGGTAATATTGAGCAATTTCTTTAGGGTTTTTATTTTCTTTTTTAGCTCTTTGGGTAATTGGTGTTCCATGGCAATCTGTACCAGAAACAAACATTACATTATCTCCAAGTAATCTAAAATACCTTGCAAGTACATCTCCTGAAATAAGGCCTGCAATATGTCCTAAATGTAAATCGCTATTGGCATAAGGCCATGCTCCACCAATTAATATATTCTTTTGCATAATATATTCCTCCTTTTATAAATTATAGCAAAGTATTAATTTTACTTTGCTATCTTGTAATTATTTTTTTCAACATAGTCACAATTGTAATGTTGTGAAAGAATTAAATTTTGACTAGGAAAACGAGTTTGAAATTTAGGATATGTACTCCTTGTACGTTGACTAAATTTCAAAGGAAGTTTGCGAGCGTCAAAATTTAATTATTTCGCAACTTTAAACTTTTCCCCAAAACCATTCCAAACTATTATCTATACTTTTTTTCTTTTTTAACTTAGCTTCAATATCATCTATCCACAAATAACCGATAAATGAAATTAGAACAAATACTAAATCAAAAATAACAGTATAAATTAAGCTTGACAATGCTTCCTGAGTTAGATTAGCTCCTGTTATATACATTATAGTATGAACAATTAATAATGCTACAAATGCAAATAACATAACTGCTGTTATAGCACTTTTTTTAGTTTCTTTAGCAAGTACTATCACTAAAACATATAATATTACTGCTATTAATAATGTTAATGGATCTGCAAAATTTATCATTGGCATTTCTCTCATTCCTTTCCTATTAGGCTGAAAACTGGTTGGAAAAGAATTAAATTTTGACTAGGAAAACAAATTTGAAATTTAGGAGGCGTACTCATTGTACGTTGACTAAATTTAAAATGAAGTTTGACGACGTCAAAATTGTAATTATTTTTCAACCTATCTCCCCCTTATATATTAATTTAATTTTACTTCAATTAATCTTGCAAGGTTTTCTGCTTTTGTTTTAATATAATCTTTGTCTGTACCTTCTATCATCACTCTTACTAGTGGTTCTGTTCCTGATGGTCTAATTAAAACTCTACCATTTCCTGAAAACTCTTTTTCTAATTTTTCTATTTCAAGTTTTATTTCCTCGTCATTTTCATAATCATATTTTTTATTACTTGATACTTTTGCATTAATTAAAACTTGAGGATATATTCGTATTATATCACAAATTTCTGAAGCTGCAACATTTTTTTCTAAAATTATTTTAGTAAGCATTAAAGATGTTAAAATTCCATCTCCTGTTGGGTTATAATCAAGCATTATAATATGTCCTGATTGTTCTCCTCCAAGATTATATCCTTCTTTTAACATTTTTTCAAGTACATATCTATCTCCTACTTTTGTTTCTTCAAAATTTATGTTGTTTCTTTGGGTATATTTTTTAAGTCCTAAATTACTCATTACTGTTGCAACTAGAGTATCTTTTTTTAAAGTTCCTTTTTCTTTCATATAATTAGAAATAACTGCTAAAAGTTTATCACCATCTATTTCATTTCCTTTTTCATCAACAGCTAAACATCTATCCCCATCACCATCATAAGCAATTCCTAAATTGCATTTATTTTCCACAACATATTTTTTTAATACATCTAAATGTGTTGAACCACAATTATCATTTATGTTTGTTCCATTTGGAGTATTGTTTAAAATATAATGTTTAATTCCTAATGCAGTAAACACCTTTTCTGCTACAACTGAAGTTGCACCATTTGCTGTATCTATTGCTACTACAAAGTCTTCTGGCATATCTATCTTCTCAAAATCTTCTTCGAAGTTTTTTCTAAAGAAATACACATATTCATCAAGTAAATCTGTTCTTATTTCAGACACTCCTATTTTATCATTAACTGCTGAAAAGTCATTTAATTTACCTGAATCCATTATTTTTTCTATTTCTTCTTCTAGTTCATCTGGTATTTTCATTCCTTTATTACTAAAATATTTAACTCCATTAAATTCATATGTATTGTGTGATGCTGATATAACAACACTTGCATCTGCTTTTAGCTTTTTTGTTAAATATGCTACACCTGGTGTTGGAATAACCCCTAGAATTTTTACATTGGCTCCATAGCTTAAAAAGCCAGCTACCATTGCACTTTCTATTAATGTGCCAGAAATACGAGTATCTCTTCCTATTAATATAGTTGGTGTATGATTCGTATGTTTAGACAAAACATATGCACCTGCTTTTGCAACTCTGTAAACTAATTCTGGTGATAACTCAGTATTAGCAATCCTTCTAATTCCATCTGTTCCGAAATATTTTCTCATAATTAACCTCCAATTTTTCTACTAAAATAATTTAGTAGTGTTATTTATATTTTTATTAATATTAATCTCATTTGGTCAATGTAATTTTTTTAATCAACCTTATTATCTCTTAGGTGTAAATACCCTAAAATAATATGGTTGTATGTTAGTTAGTATATCACAAATCCATATAATATTTCCATCTTTTTGTGTAACTTTTATATTAGGAAATGTTTTCATTATCTTTTCATCTGAAAAATGTGTATCTACAAATTTCTTTATACCTGGCTTTTCATATAATTCAGTATATTTTACTATGTATCTGTCTACTCCTTTTATATCTAAATCATAATTATTTACTAGTCTTACATAAAACATTTTTAAAGCAAAACAAGTAAGTAAAAAATCAAAAAACAGAAATATGGTTAATATAATTGTTGTATTTTTTAAAATATTCTTTGGTATCTTTTCTATAAATTTGTCTACTTTCGGATTAACATGACTCATTAAATAAATTGCAAGTAACCCCCAAAAGAAAGAGTACCAAACACATATTCTTCCATTAATATTAAATGGCATATCTGAATAGTCCCACCACTTAATATTAAATATTAATTCACCCACTAAACTTATAACATATTCAATTATAGAACCTATTATAAATCCGCCTATAAATAAAGTATAATTGTTTTTCTTAAATTTTTGAAGCCCTATAATCATAACTACTGCACCTAAACCATAGATACCACAAAATGGTCCATATAAAAAGCTTTTTCTACTTTCTATAACTCCTTTAGTTAATAAGCCAAATATTGTTTCAATTACAAATCCTATTACACTATATATTATAAAATATGCAAGTAATATTATAATTGTAAATCCAAATATAGTAAATTTCTTTTTGTTTTTTTCTTTAGCTTTTTCTTCTTTTTTTATATCTACATTTTCTATTTTTCTTTCTATATTTATTACTTCATTCATATTTTTCTATATCCTTTTTTACATTTTTTCTGGCATTTTAATTCCTAAAAGTTTAGCTCCTATCTTTAAAACTAAATTTGTACAATATGTCACATATACTCTAGCATTTTTAATTTTTTCGTCTTCTATAATTATTTTATTTTCATTGTAAAATGTACTAAAAAGCTTAGCAATATTTATTAAGTATCTTGAAATAATATATGGCTCATCTTTCATAGCTGCCTGTTTTATTATATCTCCAAAGAAATAAATTTCCTTAATTAAATTTATACTTGCTTCATCTTCTAAAACTGAAATATCTATATTTGAAATATCTTCTACTTTTCCAACTTTTTCAAGTATGCTATTGGTACGAACATACATATATTGCAAATATGGTCCTGTTTCTCCATTAAAATTAAGCATTGTATCCCAATCAAATATTTCATCTTTAATTCTACTATTATACAAGTCATTAAATATAACAGCACCTATTCCTACTCTTTTAGCTACTTCTTCTTTATTTTCTAAATCTGGATTTTTTTCTTCTATTATTGTACTTGCCCTTGATATTGCTTCATTTAAAAGTTCTTCTAACTTTATTATATTTCCTTCACGAGTAGACATTTTACCAGTTTTTAGCATAACCATTCCAAAAGGCACATGTATTAAATTATCTGTATATTTTTCATCTAATCCTAATAATTTTGCTACTTCAAAAACTTGTTTAAAATGTAAAATTTGCTCATAAGATGTTACATAAATTGCTTTGTCAAAATCATAAGTTCTTGCTCTATAAAGAATTGCTGCTAAATCACGTGTAGCATATGTAGTTGAACCATTCGTTTTTTCAATTAAACATGGTGGCATTTGCTTTTCTTCTAAATTTATAACTTTTGCTCCTTCAGACTCTAGCAGTTTTCCACTTTTCTCTAGAAGATTTACAACTTCACCCATTTTATCAGAATAGAAAGCCTCACCATTTAATGAGTCGAAATGCACATCTAATAAATCATATACTTTTTGAAATTCTTTTAAGCTTAAGTTTCTAAATTTCTGCCATAATTCTGTGCAATATTTATCCCCTTCTTCTAGTTTCTTAAAATTATTTCTACATTCTTCTAATACACTTTCATCTTCTTTGCATAGATTATTTATTCGTACATATATTTTTGTAAGTTCATCAATTGGATTTTCTTCTATATTATACTCATTGCCCCATCTTTTATAACCTTCTATTAGTTTGCCAAATTGTGTACCATAGTCTCCTAAATGATTAATTCCTGTAACTTTATATCCTAAAAATTTATATATTTTATATAAAGCTCCTCCTATAACAGTAGAACGCAAATGTCCAATATGAAAAGGTTTTGCAATATTTGGTGATGAATAATCTATTACAATATTTTTACTATTTCCAATTGTACTACTTCCAAATTGTTCTTTTTTTGCATCAACTTCTTCAAACACAGTATTTATAATAGCTTTAGGATTAATAAAAAAGTTTAAATATCCATTTACTACTTGGACTTTTTCTACTATATCTTCATTTAATTTTAATTTTTCTTTTATTTCATTTGCTATTATTTGTGGTGCTTTTTTTAGTTCTTTAGCAAGTTTAAAACATGGAAGCGAGTAATCTCCCATTTCTTTATTTGAAGGAACTTCTATATATTGCTCAATTGTATCGATATTTGTAACTTTTGCTAATTCTTGTGCTATTATGTTCTTAAAATCTACCATAAATTCTCCTTTCTATTTTTTCAATATTTAGTATCTTTCTTATTTTATATGCAATAAAAAACATATAGTAAGTTAAAAAAGAATTTACATTTTAGCTAGGCAAATGAATGAGAAAACCGGAAGCGTACTTGGTGTACGCTGAGGATTTTCGAAATGAAATTTAACGAAGCTAAAATTAAATTATTTTTTAACTTTTAGTCTCCTAGGTTAATACCTATTGCCCTTGCAGTCTTAACAAGCTCATCATCCATTGTTACTTTTCTTAAATTACTTTCTGGAGTATTTCCCGATACTGCTCCAACTGTTTTATTGTTTCCAACTACATCTTCTAATGGAACACTATTTAATTTACCATTTTTTATAACTGTTAACACATTAAATTTACCTTCTAATGCAAGTTCCATAGCTTTATACCCATATTTTGTAGATAATACTCTGTCAAAAGCAGATGGTGTACCTCCTCTTTGCATATATCCAAGTACTGTGCATCTTGCTTCCAAACCTGTTAATTCTTCTAATTGTTTAGCAACCTTTTCTCCTATTCCTCCAAGTTTTGTATTATCAACACCTTTTCCATTGTGTCTTATATTTTTTATCTCCATTTCTCCACCTTTTGGTTTTGCACCTTCTGCAACAACTACTACACTAAATGATTTTCCTCTATTTTTTCTATTTATTACTTTTCTTGCAGCACTGTTTATATCAAATGGTATTTCTGGAATTAATGCAATATCTGCGCCTCCTGCGATTGCAGATTCTAGTGCAATCCATCCAGCATATCTTCCCATTACTTCTAATACCATTATTCTATGATGTGTTTCACCAGTTGAATGTAATCTATCAATTGCTTCTGCTGCAACAGAAACAGCTGTATTGTATCCAAAAGTTATTTCTGTACATGCAACATCATTATCTATTGTTTTTGGAACTCCTATAACATTAATTCCCTTTAATGATAAATCCCTTGCTGATTTTTGTGTTCCATCTCCACCTAGAGTAAATAAACAATCTATTTCATTTTTCTTTATATTTTCTATACATTTATCTGATAAATCTTTATATACTATTTCTCCATTTTCTTCTACTGGATAATTAAATACATTTGCATTTGTAGATGAACCTATTATTGAACCACCTTTTGGCAATATTCCAACTGCATTATCACTTGAACTTGTCCCTAATCTTATAATATCATTTTTTAATAAACCTCTATATCCATCTATAAATCCATAACATTCTATATTCTTATTTTCAGCAGTTTTTATAATAGCTCTTATAACTGCATTAAAACCTGAAACATCTCCACCATTAGCAAGTATTGCTACTTTTTTAATCATTTATTAATCATCCTTTCATATGTTTAAAATTTTACATATACTATTATACCAAAAAGCACAAAAAATACAACTATAAAGTTGTATTTTCTTTCTTATTTTTTGATATAATAAAATCATTTACTATTTTCCACTATATCTACTATATCAGCAATATATTCTCCAATTACTGGTATATTCCAGGTTACTATTTTTTGAAGAATAATTAAAATAATTGCTGTTATGATAGTAACACCAATTCCAATACCTATACCTTTTACTATTCCTGACCAAATATTTCTCCAAAATAATTCTTTTCTATTTCCTAAAAGCTCAACTAAATCTAAAAACTTACTTTTTGTCATAGCATAATTTAAATCTTCTAATTTTCTGTTTAATTCTTCATAAACTTTTCTTTTCATATATCATCCACACTTTTTTCTTTTATTATCTTCCATTTTAAAAATTTTATTCGAATATTTTTATACATTCATATTGTTTATCACTTTCATATTATCTTTTTCATAATAACATTTCATATTTTAAATTTTTCTGTTTATAATATTTCTTTATTTTCTTCTTTTCTTACTAAATTTATATTAACTCCTACATATTTATAAAATATTTTATTTAAATAATACAAATTTTCCAATCAAAACATATTACTATTTGATATATATATTCCATCATATCTTTTGTCAAGAAATCTACAAGGTTATTAACGCTTACCCTAGCGCAATGTCCAAAATCATCATAATAATAAATCCTATTGCTACACCTATTGTTCCTATATTAGAATGTTCTCCAACCTGAGATTGTGGTATTAATTCTTCCACTACAACATATATCATTGCACCTGCTGCAAATGACAACAAATATGGAAGGATGTGTACAACTGCCGTTGTTAAAAGAATAGTTATTATTGCTGAAATTGGCTCTACTACGCCTGATAATGTTCCATATAAAAATGCTTTTGATTTAGACATTCCTTCGCTTTTAAGAGGCATAGATATTATTGCACCTTCTGGAAAGTTTTGGATTGCTATACCTATTGTTAGTGCAATAGCTCCTGTTAATGTCATTCCAATATGTCCTAATAATGCTCCTGCAATTGTTACACCTGCTGCCATTCCTTCTGGTATATTGTGAAGGGTTACAGCCAAAACCATCATTGTAGTTTTTTTGAATTTTGCTTTTATTCCCTCTGGTTTATCACTCTTAAAATGTAAATGTGGTATAAAATTATCTAGTGCTAACAAAAATAATATCCCTAATAAAAAACCTGTTGTTGCAGGTAGCCATTTTACAATATTTTGCTCTTCTGCCATATCTATTGATGGTATAATTAAAGACCAAACAGAAGCGGCCATCATAACTCCTGCTGCAAATCCTAAAAGCAATTTTTCTATTTTAATATTTATTTTATTTTTCATTAGGAATACCATACTTGATCCTAATGTTGTTCCAATAAATGGAATTAATAAAGCTATTGCAATTTCCATTTTTTCACTTCTTTCTATTTAATAATAGATTAATTAATTTCCTATATCTCTTCTTTAGTTTAAAACTAGTCTCTTCTTTTGATATGTTACCACAAATAGATTTGTTTATCAAGAAAAAATAGACTTTAAGTTTTATTTCCTAAAGTCTATTTGCTTTATTTATACAATTCTTTTGTTCTAATCCATTTTTATTATTTTCTGAACCATTACAGTTCATTCCTTTATTTGTTTGATAATTACATTTTTTTAACACTGATCCTGTTCCATCACAATTTTTCATTGCGTTTTCTCTATTACTAATTATTGTATCCGCTTCTTCTTTTGATATTACTCCTGCTTCTACTTTTTCGTTTAAATTAGTTTTCATTTGCTCTAGGTTCTTTTCTTGGAATTCTTCTAAAACACCATTTTCTAGTGCAATTGTTCCATAAGTTTTGTCCTCATTTACTATTTGTTCTAATATTTCATTTGTACTTTTACCTGTTAGTTCTGATAGTATTTCAGCTTTATCTTGAGAATTACACATATAGGCAGATACTGAAGTAGCTCCTATTTCTAACGCTCCTAAAATTAATAAACTTGTAATAAAAACTTTTTTCATATTCATACATCCTTTCTATAATATTCTTATACTTATATAGAGTATGATTTCTTATAAAAAGTTTCAAATTTATGTTGGTATAATACTTTATTTTTAATCTTACACACCACAATGCTGGCAAAATTACTCGCCAGCATTGTGTGAGATGTTATTCAGCTAACTCCCAAATTGTTGAATCTGCATAATCTTCATCGAGAAATGATTTCGTGTCCTATCAGCTTTCTCAGCCGTTTATTGATAATTCTCTTGACGCTTTTTTTCATAGCTTAATACCTCTTAGGTTACAAAAAATAATTTCATATCTTTATACTTATGCATTCATCATAATCATTGACATAATTTAGTAAATATTATATAATTATTATATCATCCTCGTATGAGTTTGTTTCAATTCTACAATTAAAGTACCTTATTGCTGAGATTAAGGAGATTTGGTATTATGAAAGACAACACTAGTATTTACCTTGCTGGCACTACTAAAGACAACAAAAAAATCTTTTATACGGAGGAAAAATTCAAGCAATTTTCTGATGAACAAAAAAATCTTATTGCAGAGGCTTTGCCTCATATTATTTATCAAAAATTTCCGGCAATATACACTTATTCTTTTAATCGCATCGTTGGCTCAACTTCTCTTGTAGAAGTCGAAGATTACCAGAAAGACAATGTCTTTTGGGTTTACCGTAAACGCAATTCAAAATGGACAGTTCCTGTTTATTTTAATGGTGTTGCAAGAAAAACTACCTATATGACCATCGTTTTTAGAAGATATTACGGAAAAATATTTGTATCTAATTGCTTTTTTGGGAAACGCGTTCTGCCTCTTCCGAGCAACCCTTATGCTATCAATAAGGGAACTGAATTTGTAGAAAGATGCCAATCTTTTTGGCAAAATCATGCCTTGGTTATTCCTAAGGATGAAATTGACATTTCTAAAACTTTGGAAACTCTTACGGCTGATGAAGCACAGCATTTTTGGGAAATTATCAATGCATGATTTTCGCCCTAGGTAATACCTAGGGCACTTTTAAAAAATGAGAAATTTTTATTATATAAATTTACATTTTCATTATAGCTTTTACTTTATCACATCTTCTAAACTAAGCATATCATTTTGTAAACTGTCTAATACCATACAAATAAACTTATCACCAGCATCATATACGCAATTTATTGTAATATAATCTTGTTCATTATCTTCATAGGTAAATGCTACTGTATAAAAAGTATTATCATTTATTTTTTCTTCTTTAATCTCTATATCTTCATCACCTATAGATTCACTTAAATAATCTTTTGCAGATTGGTCTGTTTTTTCTATAGAAAATACCATAATAATTTTGTTAAAATCATCACTTGCTGCTAAACAATCATACATATTTGCATATTCTGGTGCAAAATAATATGTTATTTCTTCTGCTGATAGAATATGCATATCTTCTGGAACTTCTAATTTTAAATTATTTACTCCAAAATCATATGTTCTACTTTCTATTGTACTACTTTCACCCAAATTATTGGTTGTACTATTTTGGTCTTCTGTGAATATTATTATTCCTGCTAAGGCAACAGCAATTACCATAACTATTACAAATGTTCTTATACTAGTTACTCCATATCTATAGAATGTGTTTTTTTGTGCTTTTTCTAAGAAATAATATTTGCCTGATTTTTTTCTAATAATTTTTTGTATTTTTAAATATTCAAAAATTCTTTCAGCTTTTTCTTTATCAAATGTTCTTTCTAATTCTTCTAATATAAGTTCTTTTGTTATAGTACGTTCTTTACTCATACATTCATTTCTTTCAAATGCATTTTTTACAATTTCAATATCTTCTTTAGAAAATTCTTCATTTCCTGCATCTTGAGCTATAATTTTTATGTCTTTACTTTCCACACCATTTTTTATTTGTTTATTTAAATTAACTATTATTCCACCAATTACAACTAAGCAGAATAATAAAGATATAATATAGTCACCCACCATTGCAGTTAAAAATTGGTCATTTGAATATAAAATTTCAAATGTTTCTGTACTAACTCCTACCTCATTTTGAATCATCATACATATTGGTATTATAACAAACATTGTTACAGTAATTGATATAAATGATGCTATTGATAATATAATCGGTAGCTTTTTATCTATTGTAGCTTTTGTTATTTTATAACCATAAAAACTACAAATTACTATTAATATAGCAAGTATTGCGTACATCATATTTCCAAAAACGTACATAAGTACCCAAGGAATCGCACCTATTAATGCGCCTACTAATGCTCCTATCATTCCTATTAAATAATTGTTTTTTACATTTTCCCCCATAAAATTTTCCCCCTTATTTTAATTAATACAATATTATTGGCACAGATGTATTTATATTATTATATAATGTTTTAGCTGCTGAATAAGGTAAATTTACACAACCATGTGAGCCATTTGTCATGTAAATATTGCCTCCAAAATATGATCTCCAAGATGCATCATGAAATCCTATTCCACCATTAAATGGCATCCAAAAAGTTACTGGCGAAGAATACTTGCTTCCATCACTATTATATCCTTCTAAAGTCGTATTAGTTGTTTTATATGTAAGGTAATATATTCCTCTTGGAGTTGCATATCCACCTGCAACATTACCAGTTACGCATGGTGTATTTAAAATACATTTTCCGTTAACATACATCCATACTCTTTGTCTAGATAAATCTAATTCTACATAAGTTTTTATATTTTTGTAATCTGGAAGCGGATTATATGTTACTTCAAATTCAGCGGATTCACCTTTTTTTAGTCGTTCCTTTATTTTTTCTATTTCTTTATCTTTGTTTACAGTTGCATATGTTTTTCTTCCAAATGAAATTGAAATTTCTCCTTTTCCTGTTGCATTAAATTTTGTTGAAGTTATTAGATATGATGCTTTTTTATTAAGATTATTTACAAATTCAGTAATATTCTTATCTAAATCCATACTATAATTTCCTTCATCATCCCTATATATCCAATCTTTCATGGTATTTGCATCTAATTTATATGTATTTCCATCATGTAATTTATATGTAATAGTTGTTTTAAGTATTGAATTTATATAATCTCTTTGAGAAATAAGATTTTCATTTGATGCTTTTATATTTGGCTCTATATCAGTAATTTTTCTAAAATCAATAGTTGTTTCACCTTTTTTTAATTCACTAATCATAAAATTATAGGCATCTTCTAAATTTAATTTATTACCATATTTTTCAGGCTTTATTATTACAGAATTTTTACCATCAAATTCTAAATAAGCATTTTGTGGTTCATTCATCTCCATTTTAAATACACCTAATGAAGATAAATATTCTTTTACTTTTTGTTCATTTATGCTATAAAGTTCTGTAATATTATATGTTTTTTGAGTATTAGTATCTTCTTCTTTTTGTTTAAATAAAGTATTTTCTAACTCTTCTTTATTATTAACTTTTATTTCAAAATATGTACCCAAGCATGTATACTGCTTATTATCAGCAAAAATCAATGTTAATTTTGCACTATTCATTTTTCTTTCTAGTTTATCTACAGCACTTTCTATATTTAGAAATGAACATTCAATTCCATTTATATATGTCTTATATTGGAAGGCTTTTGTACTATACATAGTGGCTAATATTGCAAATATTATTATCAGTACTGTACATATAAAAATTACTATTTGCAACATTTTGCTTGATTTATTTTTTAACATTAAAGCCTTCCCCCTTTTTTATTATATTATATTTTCTATTCCATATATTAATTCATACCAAATATTATAGCATATTATTTTAAAAAATAAATAGATATATAGAATTTTGTCGATTTTTTGGTTATTATTTAATGGTTTTAGTATATCTAGCTTTCTAATGTTTAATTTTATTAAAACTATTAAATAGTAATTTTTTTGTAGCACTTTTTAATTGTTTATACATATTATGTAAAGAGGTGTAATAATTATGTTATTTAATGCGTTTTTGCTTGCTTTTTCAGCTAGTATAGATTCATTAGGAGTTGGAATTACATATGGAATTAAAAAAACAAAAATATCATTTCTTGCAATTTTGGTATTATTTTTCTTAAGCCTTTTTGTTACTAATTTATCAATTATTTTAGGAAGTACAATTTCTAATTTTATTTCTACTGATTTAACAACACGTATTGGCGGACTTTTGTTATGTTGTATTGGTATTTTTATTATTTATGGAGCAATCACTAATAAAGAAAAAAAATCCCCTAAAAAAATATGTAAGCATAAAGAATATAATTTTTTTATAGATTTCCTTGGAATAACTATTAATATTATAAAAAATCCTATTAATTCAGATTTAGATAAATCAAATGTAATTGATATTAAAGAAGCTATATTTTTAGGCTTAGCACTATCTTTAGATTCCATAAGCATTGGATTTATGGGAAGTACAATAGGAATAAATTCATTTATATTTCCTATTCTTATTAGTTTATTTCAAATAATTTTTCTAAGTATTGGTAAATTCTTAGGAAATAAAATTAGCAATATTTCAAAATTGCCTAATAATATATGGAATATAATTTCAGGTATTATACTTATTTTTATTGGTGCCATCAGATAAGTTGTCGCGATAGGGACAGGCCTTTTTGCGACACTTTGTGTTTATACATAATTATATTTAAAAAGTGTCGCAAAAAGGCCTGTCCCTATCGCGACAAAAAAGAAGTAAATCTGTAAGCCGGGTTCTGTCGTGAATAGTCATCTATCTAGTACATATATTGCTATATGTCTCATGCCACCAATATAAGAAGACTGACGAGCAGCCATTAACCTTCTTTACTCGGTGTTGCTCCAGATGGGGTTTGCATTGACCTAATATGTCACCATATTAGCGGTAAGCTCTTACCTCACCTTTTCACCCTTACCAGTTAGAAATTAGATATTAAAAATTAAATTTTATATATAATTTTTATTTAATTTCTAATACCTAACTTCTAAATGGCGGTTATTTTCTGTTGCACTTTCCTTAAGGTTGCCCTCACTGGACGTTATCCAGCATCATTGCTCTATGGAGCCCGGACTTTCCTCGTACGCTGCCTTTCGACCTTGCTA
>CALXVN010000015.1 GCA_944392085.1 uncultured Clostridia bacterium
TTAATTAATATAAAAATAAAATATTAAGATAAATGAAGATATCGAGAGATAATTATTCATTTATAGAGATAGGAGATGCTTAATTTGACTAATATAGTAAATTATATATCAAGCTCAGCAATACCAATTACAATTATATTTATAATAGCCTATGGATTAAAAGAAAAAAATAAAGTATTTGATACTTTTTTAGATGGGGCAAAAGAAGGAATTGAAATAGTATTTAAAATATTTCCAACATTAATTGGAATATTTTTAGCAGTAGGAGCATTAAGAAGTTCAGGAATAATAGATTTAATTGTAAATTTAATATCTCCACTTACAAATTTATTAGAAATACCGAGCCAAATTTTACCTTTAGCGATGCTAAGACCAATCTCAGGAAGTGCATCAATGGCAGTTGCAGTAGATATAATGCAAAAATATGGAGTAGACACATTAATAGGAATTATTACATCAACAATTATGGGATCTACAGAAACAACATTTTATACAATTGCTCTATATACAAGTGTAGTGGGAATAAAAAAAACAAGAGGAATTTTGTTTGCAGCACTAGCTGCAGATATAACTGGAATGATTGTATCTACAATTATTTGTCGAATTTTGTCGTAAAGTTTTTCTTGACAAACGAGAAAAAATAATTTAAAATGTAAACATAAATTATTTCAATAAAATATTAATTTCTAATTAAATTAAATCTAAAATTAAAATCCAAAAAGGAAATAAAATGATTTTTAAAATTATAATTTTTTTTATTATTTTTATATTAGTAAGAAAAATAATTATTAAAATAAATGCAATTAAATTAATAAAAAAAATAAAATATTATTTAAATTAGTTTTTAATCTTGTAGAGGAAATTGCTTTTTAATTATTTCGCCCCCGAAAAAGAAAAAATTAATAAGTAAATAATTAAAATTATATTATATTCATAATAATATTAGTGTTCTTAGTAGAACTCCTTTCTTGAAATTTATTTTCTATAATTAATCTAAAAAATTACCCCATAAAATATAATTTAATTTCCTCTACAATTATATATATTATCTATGATAAGTTTCATTATTTTGTATTTTAAAAGCTCTAAAAAGTTGTTCTAATAAAAATACACGTATTAACTGATGAGGAAAAGTCATTTTAGAAAAACATATTAACTCATTAGAATTAGAAATTACTTTATTAGATAAACCTAAAGAGCCACCAATAATAAATGAAATACTACTATTATTTAAAGAAATATTTTCTATTTTTTTAGAAAATTCTTCAGATGAAAATTGTTTTCCTTTTAAATCTAAAGAAATAGAATATGTATTTTTTATATTTGATAAAATCTTAGTGCCTTCAATATTTTTTATATTTTCTGCTATTTTTTCATTTAAATTACCAGGTATTTGTTCATCATCAATTTCAATAATATTTAATTTACAATATTTTGAAAGCCTTTTTGAATATTCATTTATGGCATCTTTTAAATATTTTTCTTTAATTTTTCCAACTGAGATTATATTTATATGTATCATTATTCCTCCAGTTTATATTTGTAATTTGTAGTATATTTCACTACACTAAAAAAGGATATGGTATGTATTTGCAATACATAAGTATTTATAAAGTAATGGTTTGGGTAAAATTATATACTATTTGACATACTTAAAATCTAAGCAGTTGCAATTTTAATCAAATTACTTGGCTCATATCTATTAGCAACATCTATTTTGATTTTGCTTGAATCTCTTTTATTTTCAATTAGTTCTTCAACTACGGTCTTATATGCAAGCTCTGGAAAATTATTTTCTTTACTTAAATGACCAAGCATTACTTCTTTTAAACCATAATTCATTAAATGAGAAATAGTTTTTCCTGCTTCACTATTAGGAAGGTGCCCGATTTGGACCTGCTATTCTCTTTTTTAATAAATAAGGATAAGGAGAACATTTTAAAATTTCTGGATCATAATTAGCTTCAAGCAAAACAAATAAGCTATCTTCTAATTTGTGTACTATATTTGAAGTCATATGTCCAATATCTGTTGCAATACTTATTTTGTTATTTTCATATATTAAATTAAATCCACAAGGATTAGCTGCATCATGAGGTATTTTAAAAGGATGTATTTTTAAATCACCTATTTCAAAATTTTCTTCTATAGTAAATTTTTGAATATTTTTTTCAGCTATTTTAAAACTTTGTTCAGGCATAGCATCCCAAGTTTTAGAATTTGCGTATACTGGAATATCATATTTTTTAGAAAAAGTTCCTAATCCTTTTACATGATCAGAATGTTCATGAGTTACTAAAATAGCATCAATTTGGTCTGGTTCTATATTTGACAAAGAAAGTGCAGAAGTTATTTTCTTTGCACTTTCGCCAGCATCAATTAAAATTTTAGTATTAGAAGTTTCTACTAGTAAACAATTACCAGAACTCCCACTATATAAACTACAAAAATTAAACATAAAAAATCCAATCCTTTTTGTCTTGCTCTAAAGAAATATATATCCATGAAAAATATTTCTTTTAAACTAAATTCCCTATTTATTATTCATTTACTCTTTCTATGTGAGCACCTAATTTCCTAAATTTTTCTTCTATATTTTCATATCCTCTGTCTATATGATTTAAATTATATAGCTCAGTAGTACCTTTAGCTAGAATACCTGCTATTAAAAGTGCAGCTCCAGCTCTTAAATCACTTGCATATACAGGAGCACCAGATAATTCTTTTACACCTTCAAAAATAGCAGTTTTTCCCTGAGCTGTTATATGAGCTCCCATTTTATTAAGTTCGTTTGTATATTGAAATCTAGATTCCCAAATACTTTCATTAATAATACTTGTACCATCAGCAATAGATAAAACAACTCCCATTTGAGGTTGCATATCAGTAGGAAAACCAGGATAAGGAAGAGTTTTTATATTTGCCTTAGTTGGCCTTTTATTTGTCCAAACTCTTATAGTGTCACCTAAATCTTCAACATTTCCACCAATTTCCAATATTTTTGCAGTAATACAATCTAAATGCTCAGAAATACAATTTTTAATTAATATATCTCCTTTTGTTGCAATAGCAGCAAGCATAAATGTACCTGCTTCAATTTGGTCTGGAACTACAGAATATGTACCTTCATGCTTTAATTCTTTAACACCATTTATTTTTATAACATCTGTACCAGCTCCACGAATGTCTGCACCCATTGAATTTAAAAAGTTTGCAACATCAACTATATGAGGTTCCTTGGCTGCGTTATCTATAGTAGTAGTTCCCTCTGCTAAAACACTAGCAAGCATTACATTAATTGTAGCTCCAACAGAAACTACATCCATGTAAATAGATGTACCTACTAATTTTTTAGCTTTAGCAGATATTTTACCTTGTCCAACATCAACTTTAGCCCCTAATAATTCGAAACCCTTAATATGTTGATCAATAGGTCTAGCTCCTAAATTACAACCACCAGGAAGGCCAACTTCAATTTGACCACGTCTACCAAGCATAGCACCAATTAAATAATATGATGCTCTAAATTTACTAGTTTTATCTAAAGGAGCTTCTTTTCCATTTACAGCTCTTGTATCTATAGTTATTTCATTATCATTAATCCAAGAAATTTTTGCACCTAAATCTTGTAATATATCACAAGTTATTTTTACATCACTTATATTTGGTAAATTATTAATAGTATATATTCCATCTAGTAAAAGAGTTGCTGGAAGTATTGCAACTGCTGCATTTTTTGCCCCACCTATTGTGACTTCTCCTTTTAATCTTGTTCCTCCATTAATTACTAACTTTTCCAATTTATTACCCCCAATGTATATATCAAATATGTAACTCTTAAAAAATAGAGTTTATAATATAAACTCTAACTATAATATATAACATACTTTTTAATAAAAGACAATAGTAATGACACCTGTTTTTTTGCTCCGTTCCCAAAAACAGGTGTCGAATCTAATTAACTTTTTTTGCAAGATTTATATTTTGAAAAAATTCAATTAAACTAAATTTGAACTTTATATCATTACTTTCATTATCACTTATTAAACTATATTCTTCATCATTTAAATTGTCTCTCATTATTTCTTTTGATTCATCTGGGACTATTCCAGAAGTTACATCTATAAAACATAAAGGAGGAAACATTACACACCACCAATTTTGTCCTTTTGCTTCTCCTATTTCAATTCTTAAAGCATCATAAAAACCTGCTGGAAGTGATATATCACCATAGTATTTTGTAGGAAATTCAAAATTTCCTATATTTATATTTACATCATAATCATATCCATTTTCTTGAATAACTTTTTTGGCAATTTCTTTGAATTCTTCTTTATATTTATATGCTAACTCAATAACTTCTTCCTTAGAAGTACAATTTTTAGAAATATTATTCATATATTCTAAAACAGCATCACGCACCTTATATTTTAATTCTTGATCTTCTTTAGAATCACTATTTGCTATTACATGTAGCCTAAAAACACTTTCAGAAATATCAGAAGATACAGCATTTACGTAAGATAATGCACTAATAAATACAAAAAAACAAAATAAAATTAATACGACAAAAAAACGCTTAATAAAATTAAAATTAATAAAATTCAATAAATTTTTCATTTGAATCCTCCTAAAAGAAAATTTTTGCTTGTACTAAAATTATTTACTATTTTAAAAATTTTATACTTTTTTTCCAAATTTTTTGATTTAAAACAAAAAATTTACAATGTCGAAATAAAGGGGACGATTTAGCTTGACTTACGGAAATACAAATGGTAAAATTTACCATATCAAAATAAAGGGGGCTTTTAATATGGAAATATTAAAAAATAACATTGAAAGATTGTGTAGTTTTTATGTAAGTGATTGGCACTTAGTTACAATGTTACTTCCATATATAAATAAACAAATAAATGAAAAAGCCAATATTATAACAATATTAGAAAATGATATAGAAGAAAATATAAAAACTTTAACAAAAAAATTAAATTTAAAAAATGAAAAAGAAATACTAAAATTAAATTGGAAGAAAAAGAATGGAATAAAATATTCTGTTTTACAAGAAGAAATAAAAAAAATGGAAAGAGATACATTAAATGTGGTATTTGTTAATGGAAGTAAGAGCTATATTGATATAACAAATAAGAATATAGAAAAATTTTTAAAAGATAATAAAAACAAATATAAAGAAATAAAAATTAAAATAATAAATTGTTACGAAGTTAGTGAATTTAACATTAATATGCAAGAAATTTTATCTATGCATGATAAGATTTTAAATACTTCTGGAGAAAAAGAAATATGTGATGTATTTGAAGGTTATGCTTAAGAAAAAATAAAATTATAACTTACACTTGATTTTTGTTATTAAATAATATAAAATAGTAGTATTCTATAAAACAAATAGGGTAATATATATAATAGATATATGTTTAGGAGGATAAAAATGAGTGTAAGAAAAGCAGTTATACCAGTAGCAGGATTTGCAACTAGATTTTTACCAGCATGCAAAAGTTTACCAAAATGTATGCTTACAATATTAGATAAACCAATTATTCAGTATTTGGTAGATGAAGCAGTTGAATCTGGAATAGAAGAAATTTTATTAGTAGTGGGAAGAAAAAAGGAAGTAGTAGAAGATTATTTTTCAGACGATAAAGAATTAAAAGACTTTTTAATAGAAAGAGGAAAAGAAAGCTTTATTCCACAAATAACTAATTTATCAGGAAAAGCAAAAGTGCATTTTATTGAAGAAGAAGGTGGAGCTAAAGGATTAGGACATGCTATATATATGGCAAAAGATTTTGTTGGAAACGAACCTTTTGCCATAATGTATGGTGATGTTATAATGCAAGGTAAAAAGCCATGTTTAAAGGAAATAATAGAACAGCATGAAAAATTAGGAGCATCTGTAATAGGTGTAGAAAAAGTAGATTGGAAAGATGTACCTAAATATGGAAATGTTTCAGGAGAAGCTATATCAGATAGATTATATAAAGTAGAAAAAATGCAAGAAAAACCTAAAGTTGAAGAAACAAAATCAAATTTAGCAATATCAGATAGACATGTTCTTATGCCAGATTTATTTGAGTTCTTAGAAAGAACAAAACCTGGTAAAGGTGGAGAAATTCAAGTAACAGATGCATATAACAGTATGGTAAGTACAAAAGAAGGCGTATATGCTTATGATTACGAGGCAACAAGATTTGATTCTGGTGATAAATTAGGTTTTGTAAAAGCATCAATAGATGAAACTTTAAGAAGACCAGAATTAAGAGAAGATTTAATTAAATTTATTAAAGGTTTAGAAATATAGTAAAGATATGAAAAGATGAGTAGGAAAAGTTTAAATTTTTCTTGCTCATTTTTTTGTAACTTAAGGAGATAAAAAACAATATTATCTATTTTAAGTTTATTATTTGTCTTTTTTATGCAAATATGATATACTTGCACTATCAAATCTAAGTAAAATAAAACATTTATTTATGATAACTATATTGGTGTAATTACATTTGAAAGCAATTATAATGTAGTAAAGGGAGTGTTTATATATGGATGATTACAAAGTAAGGTATAACGAATGGCTTAATAGCAAAGTCATTGATGAAGAAAGTAAAAAAGAATTGTTAGAAATTAAGGATAATGAAAAAGAAATAGAAGATAGATTCTATAAAGATTTAGAATTTGGAACAGCAGGATTAAGAGGTATAATTGGAATAGGAACTAACCGAATGAACAAATACACAGTAACAAAAGCAACACAGGGCTTAGCAAATTACATAATAAAACAAGATATGCAAGATAGAGGAGTTGCTATTGCTTATGACTGTAGAATCATGTCAAAGGAATTTAGCGAAGAAACAGCTTTATGTTTAAATGCAAATGGAATAAAAACATATAGGTTTGAAGAATTAAGACCAACCCCAGAGTTATCTTTTGCTGTACGAGAGCTTGGATGTATAGCAGGAATTGTAATTACTGCAAGCCACAATCCACCAGAATATAACGGATATAAAGTATATTGGAAAGATGGTGCACAAATAGTAGAGCCAACAGATAAAGAAATTATTGCAGAAGTGAATAATATAAAAGATTTTGCAAAAATAAAAACAATGTCAAGAACAGAGGCAGAAGAAAAAGGGCTATACAATACTATTGGAAAAGAAATAGACGATAAATACATATCAGAACTAAAAAAATTAGTGGTAAATCAAGATGCGATAAATAAAATGCAAAAAGATATAAAAATAGTATATACACCTCTTCATGGAACAGGAAATATGCCTGTTCAAAGAATACTAAAAGAAATAGGATTTGAAAATGTGTATATTGTAAAAGAACAAGAAAATCCAGATGGACATTTTCCAACAGTAAGTTATCCAAACCCAGAAGATCCAAAAGCTTTTGTCTTAGCATTAAAACTTGCAAAAGAAGTTGATGCAGATGTAATACTTGCAAATGATCCAGATGCAGATAGGCTTGGAATATATGTAAAGGATACAAAAACAGGTAAATATATACAATTTAATGGAAACATGACAGGAAATTTAATTTGTGAATATATATTATCTCAAAAAAAGTCAAACGGAACATTACCTAAAAATGGTGCAATAATAAAAACTATAGTATCATCAAATATGACAGATGCTATAGCAAAGAAATATGGTGTAAAATTATTTTCTACATTAACAGGATTTAAAAATATAGCAAAAATAATAAGAAGTTTTGAAGAAGATAATTCATATCAATGCTTATTTTCTTATGAAGAAAGCTATGGTTGTATAATAGGTACACATGCAAGGGATAAGGATGGAATTGTAGCGGTAATGACTGTATGTGAAGCAGCAGCATATTATAAAATGCAGGGATTAACATTATGGGATGCAATGAATAACATGTATAAAAAATATGGTTATTACAAAGAAAAGCAATTTTCTATTACTCTAAAAGGAATCGAAGGAGCAGAAAAAATAAACGAAATGATGGAGAATATGAGAAAAAATCCACCAAAAGAAATCGCAGGACTAAAAGTAATTTCATTTGGAGATTACAAAGAACAAAAGATAACAGATGAAAATGGAAATATAACTAGTACAGGACTTCCAAAATCTAATGTGTTATATTTTGAGTTAGAAAAAAATGCATGGATTTGTGTGCGTCCATCTGGAACAGAACCAAAAATAAAATTCTATATGGGCATATGTGAAAAAAGTAATGAAGAAGCAGAAAAAGAGCTAGACAAACTAGAAAAAGCTGTTAAAGAAATAGCAAAATGAGAATGACAAAATATTTTGCAAATTGATTTTAAAAAGTGCTTTATATAATGTGAAAAATACAAAAAACTCATTTGCATAATGTGTAAAAATCACAAAAGTCGTTTGACTTTTGTGATTTTTTAAAATTCTTTCCAACCATTAAGTTCAGCACGCTTAATGGCACCCATTAAATTAGCCCTTACATTAGGTATTTCAATAGTTAATTTATACAATAAATCTTTCATATATTCTCTTTTAGATACTCCATCCATAGGACAGTTTTTAGCCATTACTTGTATATTTTCTTTTTTTATAAACTTTCTAATTTCTTTTTCAGGAGTGTAAATTAAAGGACGTATTAAAGTTATTTTTGATCTATCCATATAACTTACAGGGGAAAATGTTGTTAAATTTCCTGCATAAAGCATATTTAAGAAAAAAGTTTCTAAAACATCATCTTCATTATGGCCTAGTGCAATTTTATTACAACCGTTGTTCTATTGCAGTAGAATTTAGTATTCCTCTGCGAAGATTTGCACATAAAGAACATGGATTCTTTTCTTTTCTAATATCAAAAACGATTTCTTTTATATGACTTTGTGCCTCAACATATTCTACACCTATTTTGGTACATGTTTCTCGTAAAAAATTTGTATCAAAAAATTCAAATCCAGGATTAACACTTACAGCTATTATCTCAAAGTTTTTTGGATAAAATCTTTGAAGAGATTTTAATCCCATTAAAAGAGTGATAGAATCTTTTCCACCAGATAAGCCAACTGCAATTTTATCTCCTTCTTCTATCATGTTATAATGTTCTATTGCTTTTCTTAAATAACCTAATATTTTTTGCATAAATTACATCCCTTTTGTTTTATATTATTATAATTTTTAATAGTGTCTTGTAATCTTGTTTAAATTATGAATAATATTATTATAACATTTATGTCAAGTATTATTTTTATAAAATACTTGATAAAAGACAAAAAATAATATAAAATATAGAAACAAGAAAAAATGTTTCAGTAGCTCAGTTGGATAGAGCGCTCCCCTCCTAAGGGAGAGGTCGCAGGTTCGATTCCTGTCTGGAACACCATTTTATTTACTGAAAGGACTTACAAGATGGAAGAACAAGAAAAATACATGAAAGAAGCACTAAAAGAAGCTAAAAAAGCATATAAAAAATTAGAAATTCCTGTTGGTGCAATTATTGTAAAAAATGGAGAAATAATTGCAAGAGCTCATAATATTAAAGAAGAAAAAAAGGATACTACGAAACATGCAGAAATAATTGCAATACAGAAAGCAAGTAAAAAGCTAGATAGCTGGAGATTAACTGACTGTGAAATGTATGTTACATTAGAGCCTTGCGCAATGTGTGCGGGAGCACTTATTCAATCAAGAATAAAAAAAGTGTATATAGGAGCAATGGACGATAAAACAGGTGCATGTGGCACTGTTTTAAATTTATTAGAAGATTATAAATTTAATCATATAGTAGAAGTAGAAAAAAATATTTGTATGGAAGAATGTGAAAAAGTTTTAAAAGATTTTTTTAAAGAACTAAGAAAAATAAAAAAAAATAATACTAAAAATTTCATGCAATAATATAATAGTTTGTAAGGACAAGGAATAAAAAATTGAAGTAGTATCGAAGTGGTCATAACGAGGCTGTCTCGAAAACAGTTAGCCAGCGAAAACTGGCCCGTGGGTTCGAATCCCACCTACTTCGCCAATAAATTTTAAATATTAACGGTTAAAGTAAAAAAACAAGAACAATGAAAGGTTGAGAAATAATGGATAAAGAAAAAAGTAAACAAATGATAAAATTTTGTATAGCAGTTGTTATATTTGCAATTATCATATTACTAGTTGTAACAACAATGATACGCTACGAAGTTGAAGGGGATAAGAATATGCCTTTCAATTTGTCTAAAATAATAATAGTAAGCACAGCAGAAGGTACAGAAACAAAAGGAAAAAAGAAATGGAATTTTGATATATTCCAAAATAATGATGTATATATTTATATTGATAAAAATGAAAACTATAGTGGTGAAGAAAAAACTATAAAATCAGTTAAAATAGAAAATATTAATATAACAAAAGCTCCTACAAAAGGAGAAGTGAAGGCGTATATGCCTAATAGTGTTGAAGGAAGAATATTTAGTTATGAAGAAGAATATTTAGTTGATGGAAAATTAGAATACAAAGGTGCATCTGAGAGTAATTCAAAAACATTAGAAATAGGATCAAATGGAGGAAATTTAATTATACGTTTCAGCAATACAGGACTTGGAGAATATAATTCAGATAGTGACAAAGAAATTATACATGATGGAACATTATTAAAAAAGATAGAAGTATCAAGTGAAGAAATTAACTTTGATGTTTCATTTGATTTAGTTATAACAGTTGATAATTGTAGTTATAGAGCAAATATGTTATTGCAACTTCCTTGTGGAGACATAACAGAGGAAGGTACTTGCAGCATGGAAAAAACAGATTTTAGCGATTTGGTTTTTAAAAGAGAATAAATTTTTTGAGCAATTGGGGACGTACACCTTTTGCTCATTTTCTATATTTATTTTATATATATTTGTTTATATTAAAATGAGAAAAAGGTGTACGTCCCCAATTGCTCAAAAAATTTACAAATACTACTTGCTAAATTACCCAAAAAAGTATATAATACAAATGGTATGAGAAATTTAATTATTGTATGGAGGGGACCAACAAGAGCCTGTGAACCTTGTCAGGTCCGGAAGGAAGCAGCAATAAGCAGTAGTTCTTGTGTGGAAACTTCCATAGAGTAATTAAATTACTCACACCATTTTTTAAAGACAGAGGTGATATAGATTGTCATACACAGCTTTATATAGAAAATTCAGACCTTTAAAATTCGAAGAAATGGTTGGACAAGAACATATTACAAGAACATTAAAAAATCAATTAATATCAGGAAGAGTTGGACATGCATATCTATTTAATGGAGGCAGGGGAACAGGAAAAACAAGTGCAGCTAAGATTTTAGCAAGAGCAGTAAACTGCTTAAATCCAATTGATGGAGAACCATGTAATGAATGTGAAATTTGCAGGGCAGCACTTTCTGGCTCACTTACAGATATAGTAGAAATGGATGCTGCATCAAATAATAGTGTAGAAGATATTCGTTCAATACGTGAAGAAGTGAATTTTCTTCCAACTATTGCAAGATACAGAGTATATATAATAGATGAAGTTCATATGTTATCAACAGGTGCATTTAATGCACTTCTTAAAACATTAGAAGAACCACCAGAACATGTAAAATTTATTTTAGCTACAACAGAACCACAAAAATTACCAGCTACAATACTTTCAAGATGTCAAAGGTTTGATTTTAAAAAAATATCAAATGACAATATTATAAAAAGACTAGAGTTTGTAGCAAAAGAAAGTAGTATTGAAATCACAAAAGAAGCGTTAAATTTAATTGCAGTTTTATCTGAAGGTGCAATGAGGGATGCTCTTAGTATATTAGAGCGATGTTTGCAAGATGGTGAAACTAACATAGATGAAGATAAAATAAAGGATTTAGTTGGAATCCCAAAATTAACTTATATCAATGCAATAGTAAAAGCATTTTTAGAATATAACGTAGAAGAAGCAATAAAGGCAGTAGATGTAGTACTAAATGAAGGAAAAGATTTAAATAATTTACTTTGGGAAATTATTAAATATGTGAAAGATATTTTAGTGTATAAAGCAACAGGAAAACTTGATATTTATTCTCAAAAAGAAATAGAAGAAATAAAAAGCTTAGCAGAAAAAGTTACAAAAGATAGACTTTTATATATAATAACAGATTTATCAAAACTTGAAAATGATATGAAGTGGTCTTCACAAAAAAGTATTTTATTTCAAGTAGAAATTATAAAATTATGTAGTGAAGAAATAATAGAAGAACCAAAAATCAATAAAAAAAATGAAAATAAAGATGTAGAAAAAGATAAATCTAAACAAAATAGCAATGAAAAGCAAAAAGAAGATACTAACAAAAAAGAAAATTTAGCACAAGCAATTGCAAAATTTGATCCAGCAAAAGGATGGAAGAATATTTTAGATGAGTTAAGACAAAATGGAAAGATTATGCTTTATTCCAACTTATTAAAAGCAAAACCAATTGAACTAAATGATATGACAGTTGGAATAAGTTTCCCAGAAGGATTAAATGCATTTGGAAAATCAATATTAGAAAAACCAGAAAATATAATTGAGCTTTCAAAGATTTTTTCAATGGAATATGGTAAAGATATGAAAGTAAGAATAATAGAAAGTGTGGATGCTTTACCAAAAAAAGAGGAAAAGAGTGAATTAGAAAGTATGGCGACTAATTTAGATATTCCACTAAATGTAATTGATTAGGGATAAACAAAAAAAGTGTCGCGAAAGGGACAGTCCCTAACGCGACAAAAGAAAGGAAAGATGTATTATGGCAAAAAGAGGAGGATTCCCAGGAATGGGCGGATTTGGAGGAATGAATATTAATCAATTAATGAAAGAAGCAAAAAAAATGCAATCAGATATGGAAAAATCACAAGAAGAATTAGCTTCTAAAGAATTTGAGGCAACAGCAGGTGGAGGAGCAGTATATGTAAAAGTATCGGGAAGTAAGGAATTAAAAGAAATAAAAATAAAAAAAGAAGTAGTTGACCCAGAAGATGTAGAAATGTTACAAGATTTAATATTAACATCTGTAAATGAGGCGTTAAGAAAAGTAGATAGTGAACAAGCAGCAGCTCTAGGAAAATACAATATACCAGGATTAATGTAAGAAAATATATAAAATATTACCAAAAGAGCAAATTGTATAATAGTTTGCTCTAATTTAAATGAAGAGGAAAGAAATATGTCATATTATTCACCATCAATAGAAAAACTAATAGAAGCTTTTGAAAAATTACCTAGCATAGGAAGTAAAACAGCAGCAAGACTTGCATTTTACATATTAAATGCTAGTAAAGAAGAAACAGATGAATTTATATCTGCTATACAAAATGCGAAACAAAATTTAAAATATTGCTCAAAATGTTTTAATATTTCAGATAATGACCCTTGCGAAATTTGCTCAAATCCTACAAGGGATAATTCAACAATTTGTGTAGTAGAAGATGTAAAAGATGTTGTTGCAATGGAAAGAACACATGAATTTAAAGGGGTTTATCATGTATTACATGGTAGTATATCTCCAATGAATGGAGTTGGACCAGATGATATTAAAATAAAAGAATTACTTTCAAGAATTATGGGAGGAGAAGTTAAAGAAATAATTTTAGCTACAAATCCTAGAGTTGAAGGAGAGGCAACAGCAATGTATATTTCTAAACTTGTAAAACCATTAGGAGTAAAAGTTACTAGAATAGCACATGGAATTCCAGTAGGAGGAGATTTAGAGTATACAGATGAAGTAACTTTGTCCAAAGCATTAGAAGGAAGAAGGGAATTATAACTAATTATTTATATCATTACTTATCTTATCTATAGAAATTAATGCCAAAATGTCTGCGGTTGCAGTAAAAAAACTACAAATTTTTCTATGTCTTCAGAAGAATAATTGTTAGATATGTATAAAGCAAGAGAATTTGCAAGAGCTGTAAGTTCAGCACCAGAAAGATTAGATATACAGTTCATAAGAAATCTCCAATTCTTATGCTATTATAAAAAAGCACATGTGGCAAAGCCACTTTTTAATATAATATGAAAAAAATAAATTTATTTTACAAAAAATAGTTATAATTCACAACTATTCTAAAATTGGTTTTAAAGATTAAAAATAGTAATTAAAAATTATTTCGAATATGTCAGTCAAGCTGATTTTCGCAGAAATTCTAAATTAATTTTATGGCACCCTTTCGCAAATGTGCGAACTCTTTCCATAAAATTAATCAAGAATTTTTAACTTCAAATCACATTCCATATTCTCATAATTTTTAATTACTATTTTTAGGCTTTTATAACATGCGTTAAGCGAAGTTACGAATTATAAAATATTTTCTACTATGATTTTACAAATATCTTTTGTAGAATTCTTTTTCGCAAGAAGCTTGGCATTTTTTTTCATCTCGTCTAATTTTTCAGGACTATTAAATAAATCGTAAATTACTTTATCAGGGTCATCATCTTTTTTTAGCCAAATGGCAACATTGTGAGATTCTAAAAATTCGGCATTTTCTTCTTCTTGACCAGGTATTGGGTTTATAACAAGAATAGGTAAGGAAGAAGCTAAACTTTCACTTGTAGTAAGTCCTCCAGGTTTACTAACAACTAAGCACGATATACTCATTAGTTCTGGTACTTTGTTTGTATAATCAAAAACTTTAACTCTGTTTTCCACATTTAATTTTATTACTAAATTTGTAAAAGCATTATTCATTTTAGTATTTCTGCCAGAAATTGCAATAATTTGGTATGTTTTTAAATTGTGGATAAGTGATTCTAAAACTTGAACAGTTCTGTCTTTACCAAGTCCAAATTCTCCACCACCAAAGAATAATATAACAGGTTTAGTTTTATCTAATTTAAATTCATCATATATAGAGGTCTTATCAAACTTTTCAAAAAATTTATCTGATAAAGGAATTCCAGTAACATAAATTTTATTTTTATTTACTCCATACTCTATTAAATAGTTTTCCATTTTATCATTTGAAACAAAAAAGCCATCTGTATATTCATGACCAATTAGCCACTGATCATGTGGTGCGAAATCTGTTAAAATAGTACAAAGTTTACATGTAATTTTGCCTTTTCTTTTTAAATAACTTACCATTTGACTACTAAATGGATGGGTGGAAATAACTAAATCTGGATTAATTTCTTTTATTAAATTTTTTAACTTTATAGCCATTACTTTATTCGTTCTAGAGCTTACATGCCCTAATATTCCTCTTTGGGAATTTGCATAAACTTTTCCCCAAAGGCTAGGTGCCTTTTTGGCAATTTCTTTGTAAGCACTTGTTGTAACTTTATTTAAAACTCTATTTATATATTCCATACAGTCAACAATTTCTGTTTGAACTTTATAATTATCATCTAAGTATTTTTTTATTGATTTTGCAGCAGAATAGTGCCCTCCACCATAAGCTGCATATAATATTAGTATTTTTTTCATAAAATCCCCTTTGCTATATTTATTAGTTTATTTAGCCATACTACAAATATTACTATTTTCAAAATTCATAAAGATTTTATCATAAATATAAAAAAAAGTCTAAATTTTAAGAATAATTTAACAAATTTTACACAAAATATGAGAAATATAAGTTTTTAATTGGCACATAAGTTTCAGTTCCATCTTTGGACATTTTCTTCCTACAAGTATTCGGAAGAAAAGCGCAACATGCACAGGAAACATAAGTGTTAGAGAGAAAAGTACATCGCATGCGTGCGACTGTTTAGTGGATATTATGAATTGTTTATATTAAAATATGTTGGAGGAAATTTAATGGGAAAGATTAAAGCAAAGTTAATTGATTGGAAGAATAGGCTAAAGGATAGGCATATGCTTAGTATTATTGTAGTATTATTTTCTATAATAATAGTGCTAGGATTATACACATACAAAAAACAAAGAGATTTTAGGCAGGCATCTGAAAATTCATATAATATGGCATTTTATGAGTTGGTTGATTATGTACAAAATGTAGAAGTTTATTTGGCAAAATCTATGATATCTAATTCACCAGAAAGTGGGGCAGAGAGTTTAACTAATGTATGGAGAGAAGCTAATTTAGCATTAAGCTATTTAGCACAGCTTCCTATAGAAAGTAATGAACTTGAAAATACTTCAAAATTCTTAAATCAGGTAAGTGATTATAGTTATTCTTTATATCGTAAAAATTTAAAAGGTGAAGAATTATCTGATGATGATATGAATAATATTAAAAATTTACATGAATATAGTGTAGAACTAGAAAATACTCTAAATCAATTATCAGCAGACATTAATGAAGGAAGAATTAGTTGGGGAGAACTTACAAAGAAAGGAACTATAGCCTTTGCACAGCAAGTAAGCAATATTTCAAAAGATAGCTTTAGTAATTTGGAAGAAACTTTTCATGAATATTCAGGATTGATTTATGATGGAGCTTTTTCAGACCATATAACTAGAAAAGAAAAAGTAGGATTAACTGGAGACAACATAGATGAGGCAAAAGCGCAAGAAAAAGCTAAAGAGTTATTTGATAACAATAATATTAAGGAAATTACTTCCTATGGAAAAAGTGAAGGAGATATAAATTCATATAATTTTGGAATAACATTTAATGATGATACCACAGCAACTGTTTCTATTTCAGAAAAAGGTGGACATGTAATTTACATGGATAGAAATAGAGAAGTAGAAGCAGAGATAATATCTCAGGAAGAAGCGGATAAAAAAGCGAAGGAATATTTAGAAGCAAAAGGTTTTAAAAATATGAAAGAAACATATTATTTAAAACAAAGTGGAATTGTAACAATAAATTATGCTTATCAGCAAGAGGATGTAATAATGTATCCAGATTTAATTAAGGTAAAAGTAGCATTGGATAATGGAGAAATATTAGGAATTGAAACAACAGGATATTTGAATTCTCATACAGAAAGAAAATTAGAAGAACCAAAAGTAACTCTAGAGGAAGCAAAGAAAAGTTTAAATAGTGACCTAACAATTGAAAGTGAAGCTTTGGCAATAATACCAACAGAATGGAAAACAGAAGTTATGTGCTGGGAATTTGAAGGAAATGTAGATGGACTAGACTTTATAGTGTATGTAAACTGTGAAACCGGAAAGGAAGAAGATATTTTAATAATAACAAATACACCTAATGGAACATTAACACATTAGAAAAAATATTACAAAAATATTATAATGTTTAATTTTATTATAAAAAGTAAACATTATAATACTATAAAATGTTTCAAAAAATGAATTATTCTGTTGGAATATAATGAAAAAAATGATAAAATATTTATATAATTTAATTATAATAACTTTTAACAATAACTATTGTAAAGGAGAAATAATTTATGCAAGAAAAAAAGACCAATAAATGTAAGTATCGGTTTTCAAACGGAAAAGGAACAGATGTAATATTTGATTCAAAGGGCCGCATTTTAAATGCCAAAGGTTTTGGTTTACTTATGTGGAGCCGGAGTGAGAACATAGATAGAGAATTAATTGGGAAAAGTGTAGATGAATTGGCAAAAATGCTAAAAGAGCATGGAGGAAGTAAAGAAATTTATTATAATTTTGAAATACAAGTTCATCTAGAACTTTTAAAAAGTATGTTGGAAAATGCATAAAAGAATCTGCTAAGAGGATATCATTTTTTGATATCCTCTTAGTAGATTCTAGTATTAGGTATAATTATTTTGTACTTGATAAAATACTAAATATAAAATATAATATAAATCAAATTAGAACATTATTAAATAATCAGAATAATATAGCATAGAATATTATAAGGAAAGGATTAGACATGAAAGAAATATTTGTAAAAGATGTAGTTAATATATGCAATGGAAAATTATTATATGGAAATGAAAATGAGGTTTTAGGAAATTTTGCAAGAGATACAAGAGAAATAAAAGAAGGAGATACATATATTGCTTTTAAAGGAGAAAAGCATGATGGAAATCTAATGTATGATGATGCACTAAAAAATGGTGCTAAAGTATGCATTTTGCAAGAATCAAGTGTAGAAAATATAATAAAAAAAGAAGAAATAAAAGAAAAATATAATAGTGCAAGTATAATTATAGTAGAAAATACGGTAAAAGCATTGCAACAAATTGCTTCATATAAAAGAAGTCTATATGACATACCTGTAATTGGAATAACTGGAAGTGTAGGTAAAACAAGCACAAAAGATATAATTGCAAGTGTAATAGCAAAAAAATATAATGTTTTAAAAACACAGGGAAACTATAATAACCAAATAGGTATGCCCTTTACAGTGTTAGGACTTAAAGACCACAATGCAGCAGTAATAGAAATGGGAATGAATCAAAAAGGCGAAATAAGTAATTTAACTAAAATTGCAAAACCAACTGTTGCAGTTATAACAAATGTAGGTACAGCGCATATTGGAAATTTAGGCTCAAGAGAAAATATATTAAAGGCAAAATTAGAAATATTAGAAGGCTTACAAGAAAATGGCACATTAGTTATAAATAATGATAATGATATGCTACATAATTGGTATGAAGCAAATAAAAATAATAACTTTAAAATAGTAACATTTGGTATGGAAAATGAAAGTGATATTATGCCTTATGATATAAGCTTAAGAGAAGATGGAAGTACATATAAAATAGGTATTGATGGAAAAACATATAATGTTAATATTTCAGTAGGGGGAAATCATTTTGTATTAAATAGCTTATGTGCAATAGCTATTGGAAGATTATTTAATATAAGAATGGAAGATATATTAGATGGAATTGCAAATTTTGAACTTACCAAAAGGAGAATGCAGGTAGAGAAAAATAGTGATGGAGTAACAATTATTAATGATTGCTATAATGCAAATTATGATTCTATGAAAGCTGCAATTGAATATTTAGGCAAAATAAATTCAAATAAAAAAATTGCTGTATTAGGTGGAATGCTAGAATTAGGAGAATTTTCAAAAGAACTTCATGAAAAAGTAGGAGAAGAAGTTGTAAAAAACAATATAGATATATTAATAGCTGTTGGAGAATTAGCAAAAGATATTGCAAATAAGGCAATAAATGAAGGAATATCTAAAGAAAAAGTATACATGTGTGAAAAAAATAGTGAAGCTATTGAAACTATTAGGAAAATTGCAAAAAGTGGAGATGCTATTTTATTAAAAGCATCAAATGGTTTGAACTTCCAAGAAATTTTTAATGAAATTTGTAAATAGAAAGGGTTGAAATAAAATTGAATAAATTAAAATTAGGTGTTATATTTGGGGGAATGTCAACAGAACATGATGTTTCAATTACATCTGGAACTTCTGTTATAAAAAATTTAGATAAGGAAAAATATGAAATTTACCCAATTTATATAGATAAAAAAGGAAAATGGTATGAATATACCAAAGATATAAATGAAATAGATGTATTAGAAGTAGGAGAAGAAGTAAAAGAAAAAACTTTAATCCAAAATCCAATAGAATATTTAGAAGAATGTGATGTTGTATTTCCAGTTTTACATGGATTATATGGTGAAGATGGAACAATACAAGGAATGTTAGAATTATTAAAGAAACCATATGTAGGTTGCAAAGTATTAGCATCAAGTGTGTGCATGGATAAAGTATATGCAAAACTTGTATTTGACAGAGCAGAAATAGAACAAGCAAAATACATTTATGTAAAAAAAGAAAATGATAAATACATATATGTTGATAATAATTTTGATGAGTATACATATAACTTAGAAAAAATTGCACAAGTAGTAAATGAAAAATTGGGTTATCCTGTATTTGTAAAACCATCTAACTCAGGTTCATCAGTAGGAATAAAAAAGGCACATAATGAAGACGAATTAATAGAAGCGGTAGAATATGCTTCAAATTTTGATAGAAAGATACTAATTGAAGAAAATATAAATGGCAGAGAAGTAGAATGTGCAGTATTGGAAACAGAAGATGTAAAGGCGTCTTGCATAGGTGAAATTTTGCCAGCAGAAGAATTTTACACATTTGATGCAAAATATAAAAATGCTGAATCTAGGGTAGTAATTCCAGCAGAAATTTCTGAAGAATTATCAAATAAAGTAAGAAGTACTGCTATAAAAGCATTTAAAGCAGTAGATGGAAGCGGACTTTCAAGAGTAGATTTCTTTATTGAAAAAGGAACAGATAGAGTAATTATAAATGAAATAAATACAATGCCGGGCTTTACACAAATAAGCATGTATCCAAAATTATGGAATGAAATGGGATTAAATTATACTAAGCTACTAGATGAATTAATAAAATTAGCAGTAAAATAAATATTTTAATTATTTAAATTATAATCATATAACTTAATAAACAAGAAACGGAGAAAAGAATGATGAATGAGAAAACTGAACAAAACACAGAAAATTTAATAAATAAAATAAATGAAGATATAAAAAAAGAATTATCTGAAAAAAGATATAATCATTCAGTAGGTGTAATGAAAAAAGCAGAAGAACTTGCCCTAATATATGGTCTAGATGTAAATAAAGCAAAATTAGTAGGGCTTGCACATGATATAGGAAAAGAACTTACAAGAGAAGAAAAACTAAACTATGTAGAAAAAAACAATATTGAAATTGATGAAATAGAAAAAATAAATGTAGGTCTATTACACGCAAAAATAGGAGCAGATATTTGTAAAAAAAGATATGGATTTGATGAAGAAATGCAAGATGCAATAAAATATCATACTACAGGAAATGAAAATATGAGTTTACTTGCTAAAATAATATTTGTTGCAGACAAAATTGAAGAAAATAGAAAATATGAAAAAAATGAAAGTAAAAAGCAAGCAGTAGAAGAAGCAAGAAAATTAGCAAAAGAAGATTTAGATAAAGCTATGCTTTATTTAATAGATGAATCTTTAATATATACTATTCAAAAGAAAGAATTAATACATGCAGATAGTATAGCTGTAAGAAATAAACTTATAAAATGAGAAATTTGGGATAATTCCAAATTTCTCATTTTATTTAAGAATTAATATTTATTTTACCTACAAAATATGATATAATAATGTTGCTTTAAGGGGGGAGAGACTAATGGTATTTAAGGATTATTATAAGATACTCGGATTAGAAAACAATAAAGTAACACCAAATGAAATAAAAACAGCATATAGGGAGCAAGCAAAAAAATATCATCCTGACATAAATACATCAAATAATTTTTCAGAAGAAAGATTTAAAGATATAAATGAAGCATATAAAGTTTTATCTACACCAGTTTCAAAAAGAAAGTATGATAGAATGTGGAATTCAAAAATAGGTAAAAAACAAAAGTTTGAAGAAAGTAAAAGAGAAGAAGGGTCTACATTTAGTAATTTCTTTAATATGTTTTTCGGAGAAAAAATAGAAGACGAAGAAAAAGAAATCAAAAAAGATAAAAAAGTAGCTATAAAAGGAGAAAATATTGAAACAGAAATAGATGTTTCAATAGATGAAGCTTTTAATGGGCAAGATAAAAAAATTTCTTTAAGAGCTCAAAATGGGAAAATGAAAACTTTTACAGTAACAATTCCAGCCGGAATAAGAAATGGAGAAAAAATTAGATTAATAGGTCAAGGAAAAAAAGGAGAAAATGAAGGAAAAAATGGCGACTTATTAATTAAGGTAAATATAAAAGATGATAATAAATTTGTCTTAAAAGGAATTGATATATATACAAACCTATATATAACACCATGGGAAGCAATGCTAGGAACTAAAGTTTCAGTAGATACTATAGGAGAAACTATATATTTACATATTCCGCAAGGAATAGAAAGTGGAGAAAAAATAAAAATTCCAAGTAAAGGATATAAAGATGGAAAAGGGGGAAGAGGAGAGCTTATTGCAGACGTTAAAATAATGATACCTAAAACCCCAACAAAAGAAGAAATGGAGCATTTTAAAAGATTAAATGAGATATCAAAATTTAATCCGAGAGTTGTATAAAACATATATTATGTAATAGTAACTGATAGTTTGTTGACATAAGAAGTAAAAACTATTGACTTATGGAAGAAAATGCTATATAATTAATTATAGTGATTCCAACCAAAGACAAGCTATGGCAGTGAAAACACATAGAAAGAAGGTAAAAACATGGAGATTGTACAAGGTAAACACTTTAGTATAACCGATCCACAAGGAGTAAATACAGTAATATATAAAATTAATGAAACAGAAAAAGAATATTTAAAAGAATCACCAAAATATACTATAGAAAGATTAGATTTTACAGAAGAATTAAGAGGAGATGCTAAAAAAAAGACTTTTTTTGTTGATGAGCCAAAAGCAGAAGAAGATTTAGTAATTCTTTCTTTTGGAAAAGATAGAGTAGTTGTTAATATGGGAATTTTAGAAGAAGATAAAGTAACAATTTCTAAGAAACCTACAACAATAAAGTTTGATACTCTTTATTCTGAAAAAGAAACAGAGTTTAAAGAGTTTAAATATACACCAAATCTAAAAAGGCCAATAACTATTATTGACCCTGAAACTACAGAAGAAGTAAAACCAGTTTTATATTTTGATAAAGATACAAATGAAATTAAAGGAAAATGTAAACTAAAACCATATAAATCTTATTTTACTTTTGAAATAAGGGACGATAATAATAACTAGAAAGGGGAAATACAATGAGTAGTACAAATGTACATTCAAATAATAATCCATATCTTGTTGGAGGAAATACTGAATTTACAGAGAACGAAAAAGAACCTGTGAATATGAATCAATATAATGAAAAAGGAGAGCCACTATCTGGTAAAGGACCATCAAGATTAAAAGTAATAGAAGGGCCAAATACAGAAATAAAGGCTTATAATAATATAACTGCAAGAGATGAAGAAAGAAATAATAAAGCCGAAGCACGAGCAATTTGCAAAGAAGGAAAATATAATAAAAATATGCAAATTACAGACATAACTATGGTATTATGGGGAAGAATATCAGCTATAGAAAAAGCTACAAAAGAAGGAAAAGTAAGGCTTTCTAAAAATCAAGAAAAGGATATAGAAGATAATCAAGCTAGATAAATAAAACAAAAGCGAAGGTGAAATTATATGGGATATAAAACAAGTAAAACCTTGAAAGATAATAAAACGAGTTTAATAATAATAGCAGTACTATGGGTTATTTTATCCATAGTACTTGTTGCGCCTATAGGGTATTCAATAGGAGTATCTACTATTGCTGCAGGAAAATTTAATTTAACAATATTTTTAGAAAATGTATTTACAGAGCTAGCAAGTTTTTCATCAATTACAAGAGTTTTTAATGCAATATATATAGGATATTTTGGAAAAACCCTATTATATTTTACAATTTTATATTTAATATTTACATTCATAGGCTTATTTAAATCTAAACCAAAACATCAATATACAGATATAGAGCATGGTTCTAGTGATTGGAGTGAAGGTGGAGAACAATACAGTATACTTAGTAAAAATAAAGGAATTATACTTTCAAAACATAATTTTCTTCCAACTAATAAAAGAGGAAACGTAAATGTACTAGTAGTTGGACGGATCAGGTTCTGGTAAATCTGCATCATACTCTATTCCAAATGCATTTCAAATGCTAGGTTCTTATGTATTTACAGATCCTAAAGGAGAGCTTTATGATAAAACAGCAGGTTATTTAAGAAAAAATGGATATGAAATAAAAGTATTAAACTTAGTTAATCCAGCAAATAGTGATGGATATAATCCGTTATTACATATAAGAAGTGAAATAGATGTTGACGTTATAGCAAATACTATCGTTAAAGGGCAAAAAACAGAAAGTGGTAGTGATCCATACTGGGACGATATGGCAGAAATGCTATTAAAAGCACTAATTTACTATTTAATGGCAACAAGACCAGAAGAAGAGCAAAATTTAGCAAGTTGTTCAGAACTTGTAAGAGCAGCAAATACAAATGGAGGAAGTAACCTACTTACAGAATTAATGAATCAACTTCCTTATGATCACCCAGCAAGAATGAATTATAAATCTATTGAAATAGCTCCAGAAAAAACTTATGGTTCTATACTAAGTTCACTTCAATCTAAACTTGGTAAATTTGATTCAAAAGAAATTGCAGAAGTAACTTCTACAGATACAATAGATTTTGATGAAATAGGTTCAAAGAAAACAGCAGTTTATGTTATATCATCAGATACACATAAGGCTTATGATTTCTTGCTTACGATATTCTTCTCACAAATGATACAACAATTATATGATTTTGCAGATAAAAATGGTGGAAGATTAAAAATGCCAACATTTTTTATACTAGATGAGTTCGCAAATATTGGTCAAATACCAGACTTTGATAAAAA
>CALXVN010000016.1 GCA_944392085.1 uncultured Clostridia bacterium
TTGTGTAGATAATTATAAAGAAATTTTAAAAAAATATAAAAAAAATTAAAAAAGTCTTGACATCTTGTACGAGATGTGGTATAATATAATTAAAGAAAGGGAGAGATTAAAATGGATAAAAAAAATTTATTAAAAGAATTAGAAAAAGAAATTTTAAATAAGGAATTTACTTTACTAGATTTAGACAATACAGTAGAAGATCTGACAGGAAGTACAACAAGCGTTTTTGATTTTGACTTAAATAGAGATATAATGTACAATAACAAAGAAGGTTCTTGTAGCTATTATATAGAATACAATGATGAAACTGACATGGATGAAGAAATAAATGTTGAATTTACAGTAATAAAAGAAAACGAAGATGAAAAAGAAATTTTAGTAAAAGTAACTAATGTGAGTTGGTTATAATAAAAAGGGAGATGGTTAAAATGAAAAAATTAACAGTAAAAGAAATTTTAAATTTAAAAGATGATGAATTAGAAATAATGATGACAGAAGAAGAATTTGAAAGGATGAAAAAATTAGGATTCGAGTATACATGGCAATTTTTAGAAGCATTACAAGAAAGTGCAAAATTAGGTGGACAAGATGAAAATGAAGAGCATGTATCTATAAGTGAATACTTAGACTATTTAGAAGACATGAGAGACTAAAAGAGGTCTCGAAAATGGAAAGAAATAGCAAAGGACAATTTAAGAATTTAGAATTAAAAAATCAAATTATATAGTAAGAATTTGTGTGCGAGGTAAAGACATCAGAATTGGAACATATAAAGATATAGAAGAAGCAATCAAGGCACGTAAAGAAGCGGAAGAAAAATACTATAAACCGATTTTAGAAAAATACAAAGAGCAAGATTAAGTGTCTTGCTCTTTGTTATTTTATTAATAGTATATTTCCAGAATATTTTTCAACTTTTTTATAATCTTTTTCAACATTTTGACTATTTGTATATATTACAAGATGATATAAATCTATTAACAATAAATTATATGAATTTTGAATTTTATAAAAGTAAAATCTTATAGATTTGTTCTTATACTCATCTTTTAAATCTAATTTAAATATATGTCCCATATCTTCTTCAGCAGTATAATTTACCCCTGTAAATTCATTAATTATTTTAAACATTCTAATTATTTTTTTACTTTCACCTATATACTTTAAGTTATTAAAATACTTCTCTATAATATCTATACCTTTTTTATAATCACAGTATATGTCACTTAATAATTTATATTCTTGTGATAATTTACTTTCAAAATAATTTGCAAACTTATAATTTGGAAGCTTTTTAGACTTTAAATTAGTAGCTAAATTTATAACTCTACGTTTCTCTTTTTCATCTTGTTCTTCAAAAGAACTTTTGAACCTATTATTTGTAAACATATTCTTCTATAATTTCTTCTTTTGGTATAATATTATTATGACTCATTTCTTTAAAATCAAAGTTATTTTTCCACGAGTTATCTCTGTGTGCTATATCTACTAATGTAAAATCGCTTGTATTTAACACTTCTTTTAGTATTCCATCTATATAATTTTTAGCATAATTACATTTTTTAAATAATTTATCATCCCTAAACTGTTCCAAATCATTTTGTTTATAGTATTTATACACTTCTGGCACTACAGGACCATATACCCAAGCTTCAATATCTTCTTCAAATAATTCTTCATCAAAATTTGAAATATCTATTTCGCTTAAGTTTTTATTAACTGTTTTTCCCTTTCTTACAAAACCTCCCCAATACGCAAAACAAAAATATAAAGCTTTTTGTAATTTTAAAGGAGATATTTCTTTTCCATTATTTAGCCTTCTATATTCATCCATTATATATACTGCCAACGCTTTAGCCGTTGTTATTGCCATAATATCACTACCTTTCTTCTATAGTATATGTTATTATAGCACACTTCTTTACATAATTCAACATTTTCATATACTTTACCTCATTATTATTATAATACAATTATGCATATTTTTTACAATTATTTCATTTTTATTACTATTTTTTCATTTTTTTGTATCTTTTTTGTAATGTTTTTGTAATATGCCATATTACATTCTAGTTAAGCCACCACTCCAAACATAGTTACCTTTCCATGATTTATACCATATATTATTTCCTCCTACATTTTCGCCTTCTACAGTTCCTATTGCTTCAAATGTGTTTCCTTTGTATAATACTTTTGAACCTACTTGTGGTGAATTTTGATTTGGTTCACTTCTTACTGCTGCTTCTTCTTTATCTACACGTACCCAAAATTTTTCTCGTTCTTGTATATTAGTTTGATTTTTTGGACGTAAGAATACAAGCGGTGCTAAATATGTATAATTGTGAGTTTCCTCAGTTAACTTTTGTGATTGCCAATTTTGGTCTAAACTTATAAATGTATTTACATTACCTATACCTAAGCAAATAGCGACATGTCCATATTGTCCACCTGTCCATACAGCAACATCTCCTTTTTGCGGTACAAATTCAGGATAATTATTTATTCTCTCTACGTTTTGCATTACATAGCTATTATTTAAAATTTCTTTTGCACAACTTGCACCTGTTTTACCGTCTTGCAATCCTAAAACGTTTACTGCATAATAATTCCATAAATCCATACACTGCTTTCCATATGCACCGTCTTTATCTATTCCACCCATGCTTTTTACTTTATTTATAAATTCATTAAATCTCATTCTTATCGCTCCTTTTTAGTTTACAATAATCGACTTCCATATTGCCATTTTAAGCCTTTATTTTTTAAGGGGTATAGTAATTATACCCCTCTATTTTTTGCTATTTTCACTTTTTTTGTAATTATAGTTAGATATTCCTAAACATGTACCCAGGCACGTTACAAATGCAGTAGCTATTGTTAAGACTATATCTGTGTGTGCATAATTCAAACTATTCATTACGACTCCTGCGAAAGTTATTATTGCAGGAAATGCAATTAATGCACAGTATTTTAAAATATCATATACTTTATTACTCATTTATATCACCTCTTCTCTATTAAAATATCTATCTTTTTATCTGTATTCTCCATTTGATTTTGCAATAACTCTAAAGATTTAGCCGTATTTAAGTTTTGTTGTTGCATTTCTTTTAGACAATTAGAAATAGTCATGCTTGTTTTATCTACTGTAATTAATGTATTTTTTATCAATTCTTGATTTTCTAAATTTTTCTTTTTATTTGCAATATAATCCCACAAGAAAATAACAACTATTATTATACTTACTCCATATGAACCTATTAATTGTGCTATTTCACTTATTTGCTCCATTTCTTTTGTTCCTCCTCGAATTTTGTTATTTTATTTTCCATTTCAATAAGTCTTTCTTCTACTAACTTCCATTTATCATTCCCCGATTGACGTATTTTCTCAAAATTAATGGAATCAATTAGATTATATGCAAAATTAAAAGTTAAAAAAAGCAGTACTACTATTAGTACCACTAACACTTTTTTATTTTCCTTACTCATATTCTTTCACCTCTTCAAAATAAATATTAAGAAGTTGGCTAGGCGTATACTGCAATGCTATTTCACTATCTCTTATACATTTATATATTATATCATTTTCTATATAATACTTATCTTTATAATATATCATGTTTACTGCAGCTGGAATGGGATCTTCAATAGTTCCTTCATGCTCTTCGTCGATAACTTGATAAAGCGTAACTGCAATATCTGGTTTCCAATTTTCTTGAGATGTATGTTCTTGTAATACTTTATATAATTTGTTATTGTATTGTACTTTGCAATCTTTAGTATATTTTACTCCTACTTGCCAAGTTGGATATAACAAATTCATTTTCAATGCTGTTTTATTATCTTGTTTCTGTAAAATAGTATTTTCAAGCATTCTTCTTTGTTGCATTATTATTCTTAATTTTTCTTCTTCTTGCATACTACTTCCTCCAATTCCTCTATTCTTTTGTTTAAATTGTTTATTATTTCTTGTTGCTCTTGTACTGCTTTAGATAATAAGACTATATATTTATTTTCATTTATTTGTTTTATTTTCTTATCTCCAACTTCAAAAATTAGATTTTTATCTATCTCTTCTAACTCATCTGCTACAACGCCTAATTCTATTTTTTTATTGTTATTTTTCCACACGAACTCTCTATGTTTTATTTGCATTAACTTATCTAATGCTTTATATTTACTGTCTTTTATATTCTTTTTAAATCTTTTATCAGAACGCCACACATTTACACCATACGCAGTTACGTCTTCGTCCGCCCCTTCTATAAATAGCCAAGGCGATTCTGTTTCTGGATATCTTACTTCCAGACGTCCTGTCACTCCATGCCCTATCAGTATATTCCACCATTCACCCCAAGCATTTTCGCCATGTTTGCTTCTAAAATACGCTCTATGACAATTATCAGAATAGAAAATTTGCATTATTATATTATTTATTTTTTGCACTATTAAAAAACCTTTTCTAGATCTTTCCGCTATATTCGGTCTATTCAATGCAGAGTCTGTATAATAAAAACCTTTTTCTTGTAAATCATTTAAATCTGCATTATATAATATATTTTCTTTATTTTCTTCTTTTAATTCATTTATTTGTTCATCTATATATGTCTTTGTAGTATCATTTAATTTTAAATATCTATTGTCTATATTTTCCATCTTAATCTTTTTATCTAGTGTATTTTGATTTATAAGTAAAAAGTCACTACTGTTAATTTGTGTTGTATTTTCTAATTGTTCTAATTTTTTAGGTATATTCAAGCTTTCAATATCTTGTGTCGTAAAATAGTCCACTCCTTTAACAGGAGTATAGCCATCTTGACCGTTAGCTCCTGGTGCTCCTGTATCTCCTTTTGGGCCCCTTTCACCTTGCAAGCCTCTTTCTCCTTGGTCTCCTTTATCACCTTTAATATTTGGCAGTGCAATAAATTTTCCTTCTTCATTTCTTATCTTTACAGACATTTTTACCTCCTTATTATGTAAATTCTCCTTTAGAATTAGCATTATAGTAATATTCCTTACTTATTTCATCGTACAGACATACTATTCCGTTAATGTCTAAACAAGGCTTAAAATTTCTAACCATATTTCCATTATCCCATATTTTTGCATAGTATAATGTCAATGGTAAAGAATTACCTTTATTTCCTTTATCATTTACGGTAAATAGATAAATTGGTTCTTCTATATCAAATGGTACATATTGAAACTGATTTATCAAATTAAATTCTTCACCATTAGGCATTGTTAAATAAAAATTATTTTTATCCAATTTCATAGTCATTGTTTCTTCTAAATTTGGTAATAATAAACTTACATTATTTTTATTTCTATAATCTGCTCTATATTCAGTATTGTTAGTCCAAAAACAAAATGAATACTGAGTATTCCTGCAACCTGCAATTCCTTTATATGCTTGTATAGAAACAGGTTTTATCTTTAATTCCATACTTGTATCTTGATTAGCTTTAATTCCAGTATTTATATATGGTATTCCATTTCCAGTTATACTTTCAATATAGTCTATAACAGGAATATCTTTCTTTTTATATACAATTTTATTATTTAGTTTTGCTTCGATAACTTCTTTATTATTAAACATCATTCCATTTATAATCTTATTATTTATATACATACTATCCCTCCGTTCTTAAATACAAAACATTTTCATTCATAACTTCAGGATATTCTGTTACTACTACAATATTAGTAATTTCCTCGCTAATCACATAACTACTATCATTTAATAATTCACTATTTTTGGAAGGTATTAGAGGTTTATTTGATAAATCGTTATAATTACCACTAAAATTACTTTTACTACTCCATATCGATTTTTCAACATCTGTGACAGTTCTATGCGTGCTATCCCCTTCTAATTCATTCAAACTAGTTGGTATATTCAAGCTTTCAATATCTTGTGTCGTAAAATAGTCCACTCCTTTAACAGGAGTATGGCCATCTTGACCGTTGACTCCTGGTGCTCCTGTATCTCCTTTTTCTCCTTTTATATTTACTGTAGCTGGATTATCTAGTCCTTTATTATTATTCCATGATAGATTTCCATTACTATCTAGAGATGGTATGAATATTCCACCATTCTCTCCAGGAATACCTTGTTCACCTTTTTCACCTTTGTCTCCCTTTAAATTCGATGAACTTGTTCCACTCGCGGACGTAACAATTAATGTAGTGTCATCCCAACTATGTGTTACTGATATTCCATCTTTTCCATTATTTCCTTGCAGGCCTTGCTCACCTTTTAATGAATTTAAAAAGTCTTTTTCAGTTCCAGTATTTCCATTTTCTAACCAAATTTGATAAGCAGATTTACCATCTTTGCCTTGTCCACCTCCACCAGTAATTCCTAATTCTTCTAGACTTTTATTTCCTACTAATTCTACATTATTAATTTTAGGTTTATTTATAATTTCTTCATAATTTGTGTAACCACCAGATGAATCAATCCACACTCTAACATTCTTATCAGTAGGTTCCACCTCACCTATATAAACACCGCTATCTCCTGTATCTCCTTTTGGGCCCCTTTCACCTTGCAAGCCTCTTTCTCCTTGGTCTCCTTTATCACCTTTAATAAAACTTCCTGATGATCTAATTTGTGTTTTGAAATTATTTTGTGTAGCTATTATTCTTACTTCATTCATTTCTACACCTCATTTCCAACATGCGTATATTCTTCAGTTAAATTTATTTTATATATTCCTAACGTTTTTTTCTTCCCACATGCTATTAACTCTATATCATACCCATATTCTCCATAATCTAAATTATCTGTATCCGTAGATAATATAGTTATTAAATATTTTCCATCTTCAGTTTTCTCTATTCCATTTCCTAATTTCTTTTGAAATATTGCTTCTTCATCTCTACTATTTTTCTTTACAGTCATATAAAGCATATCATTATCTTCTAATATTATTTGTTCACCATCATCACTTACTAGTTCTAGTATAAATTCTACACTATCTCCTCTAGTAAATTCTAAGTCCATACCTATACCCCCTTTTCATTTAAGTAATCTACTAAGTAATCCAAAAATTCATATATTTTTGTATTTTCTAAATCATATTTTTGTATTAATTCTTCAACTGTAGTAGGTTGTAATCTATCTTGTATATTATTTTTTTTTGGTTTATTCGGTTTTTTTATCATCTTATCCTCCAAAAATAGGAGGGGAAATTCCCCTCCTATTCATACAATTCTTTCCATATTTCTTCTTTTCTTTGTTTGCTTATATTTAATGAATTAATATAATTAAATATTTCATTCTTATAGTTTTTTCCATAATTACTATTACATTTTGTAAATAATATTTTCTTTTGAGTTGCGTTTAAATTCAAATTATTAATATAATTAAATACTGCTTTCTTCTTACTACCTGATATTGTCTTACCACTACTGTTTTTTGTGCCTTCTATCTTTCCTATTTCTGAATAATATTTATTTAAAGTTTTAACGGGTATTCCAACATCTATGTACATCATATACTTATCCCTATCACTTATTCCATCCTCTTTTTTACCTGATTGTTGCATATAAGTTAGATATTCTCCATTTAGCTTTTTTAAATCTGATACAGTTAGTACCGTATCAGTATCTGACAATAAAGATAGTAATTTGTCTTTTTGAACATCATCAGTATCCATATTCATTATATATTTTGCTTGATTAGTTATGCTAGAGCTTGATATTATTTTTCCTTTAGCATTTTTATCTCCTTCTATATCTTTAATCTGTGTCTTATATATATAAACATTGCCATAATCCAGCCCTTCTTTTACTAATTCATCTACTTTTATATCTGTTTTTTCTCTTTCATATTCAAGATTTTTATTTTTTGCCAATTTTTCTTTTGCCTTTTCATTAGAATCTGATGCTATTTCAGTTAAAATTTCTGCTTTTTCAGAATTTGATAATTTTTTATAAGTATTACTTTTTAATAATTCATTTACAACTTTATTATAATATTCTCCAGCAGTTTTTTGATACTCATATTTTTCATGCGATGTAAGTATTATCTTATTTCCATCAATTATTTGAGAATAATCAGCTTGTCGTGGAAAGACAGATTTATCTCCAGTACTTTGATATACTTTATATATTTCTATTCCTGCTTTATTTTTTTGATTAGAATTGGTATTTGCTGGATTTATAAATGTGTGAAAAGCATATAAAAAAGGATTTGTTTCGCCACCATATTTTTTTATATCTTGCCCTAATGTGTTAGAAACAGGTGCTAATTGTTTTGACATTCCAGGTATTTTCGATTTAATTTTATTTATCGATGTTTGTATAGGTTTATTTTTTTCATATGTAGTTCTTTGTGTTGTATCTACCATATCAGTTATTTGCTTTAAAAATGTTGGTATTGCTCTTGAAGGTAAGTCTAATATTTGTTGCAATATACCATCTACAACACCACCATTATTATTTAATACTTCTTGTATAGATTGCATAAAAGACTGTTCTAATATTATATTCATTGGCACATCTAAAATATTAGTAATTTTTTCTAGTAGATTATTACTTTCATTAGACTTATTTACTAGATTCGCCATCATAGAAAAAGGTGCTGATACTGGTTGTGCCCAATCATATGTAAAGCTCCTATCACCTATCTTTATAGAATATTCTGATGTTCCTAGATTATTTTTCATAAAATTAGCTACATCTTTATCTTCATCACTTTCACCAGAAGTAATCCCAGCTTTAGCTAAAGCGTATCCAAGTACATACAACATAGTGCCAGCCGTAGCTTTTCCTAAATCTTGCACAAATTTATGTTGTTGTTGAACAGTTAAATCCCCTCTATTTATAGCTTTTTTTACATTGTTTCCCTCAATAATTGTATTTACTAAACCAATAGGAGAATAATCGACAATAGCTTTAGTTAAATTGGCAGGTGTTTTGGCAAATGGAATTAATATATCTCCCATACCATAATTTTTTATATTTATTCTATTAAATGCTCGCCTTATTGAAAGAACCAATTTAGTGTAATTATTATTATCTTGCCATGTCCTACTTAAAGCTTCATTAGTAGCAATATCTATCATATCTTGAGTTACGACATCTGTATTATTAAGGACTAATTGATTATTTATAGAATTAGTAAAAGTAGCTTCATAAAAAGTTCTATCTCCTGCATCTAACATAAAATTTAACAAATTATCAACTTTATTTAATACTTTTCCTACTCCCTTGTTCTTAAACGATTTTCCTTTCCCTATTTCAAATCTATTTCCATTTATATCACGTGTATTTATCCCTTTTTTGAAGTCATTGTATGATTCATACAGTCCTTTTATAAATCCTTTTGCGTAATTTAATATACTTATATTACCAGTTGTTCTTACACCTGTTTTTTTAGCTAATGCATTATCGACTAAAGAACTAATAAAATCACTTACAGTATTTACAGGAACAATAACTGCATTTCCTAATACATTTCTTACTTGGGTTTTGGGATTAAATAGCATAGATATTCGCATCCAAGATTTTATACCTGCACCTTTTTCTGGTGGTAATTTATTAGTTATAATTTTATTTATTTCTGCTAGTTTAACTTTCTTTTCATAACTGTTATTATCTAATTTTTGTGCTTCTTTTACTTTATTTATAATCGTTTCCGTTTCTTCAGGTTTTAAATCAAAATCACTTTTATGTTTATCAATCCATTCTTTTGTTTTATTCTTAGAAAATCGTTCAAAAGCTTCTTGAAGTTCAGATTGTGCATAATGAAACATTCCTTCAGGGGTTAATCTAGCCTGAATATTAAAAGCCTGCAATGCTTGACCAGACTTTGTTCCCATATCTCTCATTCTTTTTGCAACGCTTACAGCTGATTCATAATCCCCAATATCTTGATACTGTTTTAACAATATCCATCCTTCTGCTATTTCTGTTGCGGAGACAGTAGTATTTTTATCTTTCAAATCTTTACTAAACCATCTTATTGTCTCTCTAGCTCCACCTTCATTCAATCTATTATATGCTTCTGCTAAAGCTTGTTTGTTAGTTACTCCCTGATAATACTTTACATCATCATTATTTTTTATTAATTTTCTTACACCATCGTTTAACATATCTGTTTTAGACATCAAATTATCATAAAACTTACTATTTTTACCTTTTTGAGTTTTATAAGTAATATTTGGTAACCTAGGTGTAGTCGAAACATCACTTGCCTTTGAATTTGAAATTTCAACTGGATTTAAAACTCTTTTATTAATACTTGCATAATTTTCTTTTTGTGGTATAATATTATTAATAGAGATAGTGCTGTTAGGCAATTGGAGCCTAGGAGAACTATCCGAACTGTCGCGCATTGGCAATTGTAGCCTCTCCCCGACAGTTTTTTTATCTATCTTTTTTATTATACCTTGGTCTATATCATATAGTAAATTTCCTGCTTTTATATTTTCTTGCATAAATTTATCATAATTATTTCTTCCATATGCACTTGTCATCACATTAGTATCAATTCTGATATTATTAATGTCACCTTTTCCGTCTATCTTTATACTAGCAATAATAGTTCTATCTTGTTTATCAGATAAATCGGTTGTTAATACTATACTATCATCTTTTGTACTTGATTTTAGTATATCTAATGGATTGTTTAATGCTTCAGGTAATTTTTTTACTATATCTTCGCCAAGTCCATGATAATTTGCTCCTTTATGTTTACCACTCTCATTCATTATAGTATCTAGATGTTTTTGTGTCATCGTTATTGGTAAATCTTTTAATCCTAATTCTTGTAATATTTTAGGTGTTCTTCCTAATGTAAGCATATCTCTTTTTGCAAAAGTTCCATTCTTTACTGCATCAACCTGTTTAGCAAAATTATCACTATCATATTTAACTTGTGCTTGTTCATTTAATGGAGCAATTTGTTTTTGACTTGAAATATTTTGATTTTGTTGTTTAATATTATTAGTATAATTCGTAGCACTATTATTAATATCCGAACTGCCACGCATTGGCAATTGTAGTTCTTTATTAGCAACTTCCTTATTTTGTTCTAATTCTGATATCTTATTTATTGTTGTATTTAAATCTTGTTTTGCTACATTTATATCATTTTGCGTTATGACTTGATTATTTTTTACTTTCTTAACTAAATTTACACTACTTGCAATACCAGAACTAGCACCATCTAATATAAGAGCTGTTAACGCGCCATCTACACCACTACTTAACATTCTTTCTCCTATATCCTTCCAATCCGATTCTCCTAAAATAAATTGACTTGCACTTTCCTGTATAGGCTCCATTAGAGATTCTTGAATAAAATTATCTGCTATATTTGCACCATATTTTTTTAATGCTTCTTTTATTGCTCCTTTACCTATTTTCTTGCCAGCACTCAACAGGTTACCTACGCCTATCATTTCTGTTGTACCTTCTGCTATGCCTAATGCAGTAGCATATTTTAATGCTTCCTCTTCATTTGCACCTTTAGTTCTTGCATCTGTTAAGTAACTACCACCCGCACTAGTTGTAAAGTAAGTAGTACCTAAGACTGGATTAATTGCAGATGCAGCAATACCTGGTACCATATTTCCAATGCTAGGAGCTAATTCTGATACTTTTTTCAGCACTGAATTACTAGTATTATTTACATTTTTATTTATTTTTTCATCATATTCTAATATTTTATTTTCTATATTACCTATATATTTTTTTTGTGCATTTTCATCAGTTGCTGTTCTCCAAATAGAATTATCTTCTGCAACAAGTATATTATTTTTTTCAAAGGCATTTTTTATACTATCTGCCATTTCTTTTTGCCTTTGTATTTCTTGACTAGCTAAATAATTCCAAAATTCTGTTGCTCCTCTTTTTATTCCTGTTATTAAATTGCTTCCTACATTTTTTACATCTTTTCCTGTTTTATATAAAAAGTTTTCTAATGAATTATCTTTTGAATTATACATTGCAACTTTTCTATTTTTAGATACATTCTCTACATCATTTGCATCATTTTCTGAGACTATAATATTATTATCCTTTATTTGTAAGCCCGCATTTTCTTCTTGCTGTGCTTGCGAACCTTGATAATAAGGATTTTTTCTTAATCTTCTATTTATTTCTTCTAGTGTCATATATTATACGCTCCTTACTTCCATAATCCTAATTTTTTATTCAATTCAATCGCATCCTTAAAAGTAACACCAACTAATGGATTATTCTGTTTAGAACTACTATTATTTTTTGGAGCAGTGTTATTCAAATTATTAGAAGTAACAGAATTATTAAAACCAGTATTATTATCTTGAAATAAGTAGTCGGGTGTTGTACTTGCATTGCTATAATAACTTCTACTAGATGCTTTGCTAGCAGCTCTATTTAAAGCATCTTGTTGCTTTTGATATTCAAATTGTTCTCTTGCAAAGGCATTAGCAATCTCATCTTGTTGTTTGTTATAGTTAAATTCATCTAACCATTGATTATATCCAATCTTATTTTGAGTTAATGTAGTATCTAAATTTAATTGATTCCAAAGATTATTCATTTTTATTTGCAATTCATTCAAAGCTATTTCTGCTAATTCCTTATTTCCACTCAACCTAGCTTGAGTTATTTGATTATTAAAATCTTGTTGTATTTTATCAGCATTAGACTTAGCTGTAGCATATCTATTTTGATAAGTATTAAATGCACCTATTCTTGAAGATTCACTATATCCACTATTCCCTAACCCGCTACTAGCCATCTGTTCAGCTTGAACTCCATAAGGGTTTATTGCTTTTTGATAATCTACATATGCACCTCTAGCCTCTTTATTAAAATCTTGTTTTGCATATTCCTTTTGCTGATTGATCTCATTGATTGCTTGTTCTGTATTTGCTTGAGATTGTTCTTTTTGTATTTGACTTTGTTGAGCTAACATATCATTTTGTTGTTGTAAATTATTAGCATACTTACTTTCTAATTCTGCATACGGATTTTCCATTATATTCCCCTCCTATTTCCACTTTGCGTTCCTACAATAAAAACACCAGCTTTATTTCCAGCTGATGTTCCAACCCATACTCTTCCTTTTTTTATTGTACCATTACTATTTATTGTAACACTTTTTACCTTACCTGTTAAATTACATTTTCTAGTACATTCATCATAATAATGCAATTTATCAAAAGTATCCAGTTGTAATTTTAAATTAATGTAATTTTCAACACCAAATAATTTATATATCTTATCTATTTCTTCTTGTGTAAACTTTATAGTATATGTTATTACTGCATTTAATTCTGTACTAGCATAAGTATTTCTACTTAACAACTTATTATTATTACTATCATATATAACTATATATGTAGTAGCTTTAGCATTTTGCTTAAACTTAAAAGTATAATCATCACCTAATATTATTTCATTAAGATTACCTTCAAATTTATTTTTATCTAACGTCTTTATATTAATTTGATTACTCTCTGACCAAAGTTGACTATCTGCTCTTTTTACTCTTACTTTTATAGAATAATTAGTATTACAATTCAAATTTCCAATTGTAAAATATCCACTTCTATTATCAGCAGAAACAGTATCATTCGCATCAGTCCAAGCAGCATAATTCAAACTATATTGAGTGTGATCTCTTGCTGCATCCGTATTCCAATTAATACTTATACTATTAATTGTTTTTGCTCTTTCTGTTATAGAAACATTAGCATATCTTGGTATATCAGTAAGTCCTAAATTTCCACCACAACTCATATTTCCTGGCGTATAACTTGCGCTTGATGTTTGTGTATAACTAGCACTACAATATATAATCTTACTACCATTCGAATCATGTTGAATATTTTTATCTCCACTAGCAATTGTTATTGCACTATGTGCATTTAAACTCTTTTGACTATATGCATTATATACTTCACCATCTACATTAACTACTACTGTACTACCTATCGTATTAAAACTATAATTACCTGTAGCTCTTATAATTACTTCCCAATGCACAGTACTAGAATTATTTGCATTATTAACATTTGTTTCTGTTACATTTAGTTCTAATCTATAATTTCCATTTATGCTTCCTGTTGCACTCCAATTCATTTTAATTCACCTATTCTTATTCAAAAATTTGTATAAATACTTCACCTATAGCTAAAGTTGGTACACTTGTCCCATATTTTATTACTTTTTGTTTTTCATTATTTAATTTTTTTCCCATTTCAGCAGATAATGCTTTAGTAGTTCCACCTGTTGTCAAATCGTTTATCAATAACGTTTGACCTGCTTCAGTAGAAGGTATTAAGGTATTATTTATATAATCCTTTATTTTATTTGAACCTTCATCAAATTTAGCTTTTAAACTATCTGCATCTAAAGTAGGTTTATTAGGCAAACTAGAAACTATATTTAAATTTTCATTTAATTTAGGTATACTCATATTTTTTTCTTCTCCTATCTTTTTATATAACTTCCTTGATATGCTTCTATCATAGCATCGTATAAACCAAATGGTCTATCCAATTCATCACTATAAAACTTTAATGATAACTCTATAAATTTCTTTTGCTTTATTTTATAAACAACATATGAATTGTTTTTAGTAGTAAATGCAAAATTGGTAAAATCTATATTTCCAAAATCGAATCCTGTTGCACTATATGTTGTAACAAGCATTTCATCTTTCTTATTAGTCGCAACTGCTACCTTTACAAGTCCATTAGGAATTGTTTTTATTTTTGATATTCCTCCACGTTTATTTGTAGTTTTCAAATGATTTTCATTTCCAAATACATCATTTGGCATTGTCCAACACGAATATATTATTTTACCATTATCATTAGTGCCTTCAAATTTACCTATATTACCATTATCTGTGGCAAAATATAAATTATTTTCATATTCTTTTAGTAAAATTATTTTTCCTATTTCTTTTGATATTTCCCAATAGTACCATTCATATTCATATCCATTTATTCCTTGAAATCGTTGTCTAGAGTCGGCAAGATATATCTTTCCATCAACCAAGCATAATAAATAACCTTGCCATTCACACATTTCTAACTCACTATAATTATTTTCGTTTACAAACTTTGCATCTATCAGTGAGCTTCTATGATTTAATACCTGTTCTTGTGTAATATTTGTGCCTATTCCTTCAAGCCCAAGTCTACTAGCAAAAATAATGTCATCATTAAAATTAATACATGTAGACACACATCCAGTACTTATATTACCTTGTTTACTCGGATATATCTTTCCATTTTCAGTATCTATACTAGGTACATGATAAAAAATTGTATCATTTTGTTGACTTGTTTCTTTGAATACCCACAGTAAATTATTTCCTACTGTCATTCCTTTTATCATATTATCACTTGTTCCATCTTGATAATATGATAAATCACTAATATATGCTGGATTTTTCAATTCTGAATGAAATACCGCATTTTTGAATTGTGGATTGCCAGTAAAAAAAATTCTATTATCAAATGTTAAATTTACAGTACAGTTATATATTCTCGCTGCATAGTCTGAAACAGTCTTAGAAAATTGTATAATAACATTACTCTCTCCAGCTGTATCTGGAGCTATAGGCGCAGTGTCAAATGTAATTTTCCCTAATGCTCTATCAACTGTAAAATTACTTGTTTCAGTATCATTTATCCAAGCTTTAACTTCAACATCATTATCCAACATTACTGTATCTAAAAAATATTCTTTACTCTCTCCATCTCCAATAAAACTATTTTTTCTTTTTCCTGTAAGGACATTAACGGCTTGATATACTGTTCCACCACCTTTAGGTAATCTAGCTATTGTAGTTGTAGGAATATATGCTTCATTTGCAACTTCATTTACTGTAGTACCATCATATACTAAATAATTTAATCCATCATTTATATATAACTTGTCTTGAAAAATACACATTGAACTTTTATGTGCATTCATCCCTTTTCTTAACCATTTATATCCAGCGCTTGGAAAATTAAAGCACTCATATATATCATTTCCGCCATGTACTACCATTTTTTTATTACCATTTATATCAAAAATATGCATACCATATACTCTCTTGTTATTTACATTTTCTAATATTTTAATTCCTGGTCTTGTTTCAACACATTGTCCTTGTGTGCTTGAATAATTTTTCCACATATTTATACAATTCGGACTACGATTTAATTGTACCTTACCAGGATCATTAGTGAAATCAACACCAGCTAAATTACTATATATTCTTTTTATAGGTGTTAACATTTTCTACCTCCTAAAAATCGTACTCGCTTTCTACTATAGCATTAGGCAATATTATTCTATTATCAATTTTACTTAAAGCTTCTTCATAAGCTTGCCTAAATGCTGTATAGTCAGCAGATGGATCACTTTTTAATAAATTATCAGCAACTTTATAAGGTAATATATTTTGTACATCTTGATCTAATTCTAAATAAAAATTATTTTTAGTATCTTTAGTAATTGTTGTTGGATATGCATAATATTCTATTTTATAATTGGCATTCGACGCATCATTTATATAAATTTTATTAGCAGACTCTATAACATAATAGTCACCATTAACAATTTTGTTTGTATCACTATCTGTTACTATAATCGATTTTAGTTGATACATATCCGATGGTAAAGAATACTCCCTATAATATTGATTGTTTGCATAGGTTTTTGATATATTCTTTATTTTCTTTATTTTTTTCACTTGAGATAACTCTTGATATGGCTGATTATATAATATTTTTATTTTATTCTGTATATCTTCATCTTCTGTAAATAAATTAACGCTATTTGGTGCATACTCATCTATTAAACTCAAAACAATTCTTATATTATCTTCTAAAGTCATTTTATTATTCCTCCAACAAATTCAAATAATCAATCGCCTCATTTACTGTACACACTTTCATTTTAGGATATATATATCCTTCACCTTCATTATAAATAAGAATAGTATTTTCTTTATATGTTGATTCTAAATGTGATTTTTCTTTTGTCCTAATTCCAAACATTTCTATTTCTGATTCTATATCAGTAATTATAGTTAAACCCTCTACTTTTTGCTTTACATGTACTTTTTGATTTGTTTCTTCATCTTTTATTGTTTCATCTACCAATTCTTTTTTTACAATTTTTCCTTCCGCATCTTTTTCCTTTACTACATATCCATCAAAAAACTGCAAATTAGGTTTAAATACATATTTTTTTATTTTACTCATAATAACTCTCCCCTCACTATTGCCAGAATCGAACTAGCTTATTCCAATGTATAGTGATATATATTAGAGGAGTCTTGCCCCTCTATTAATATAATACTGCTATTTTAATATCTGTAGCTGATGTTAATATTTTTACCTTTTCATCTTTATTTGCATATACTGCACTTTCTAACCTTATAATTGCATATTTAGAAGCTGCAACACTTAATTTTAAATCTTCTCCAGCAGAAGCATAATGTCCATCTATTGGCGCTTTTACAGTTACTGTTCCAGCGTTTGAAGTATTCGAATTAAATACTATAATTTGTGTTTCTTCATCTTTTGCTGGAAATGTAAACTCACATCCATCTCCTACTGCTGTAGGAACTTCAAAATCAAATTCTTTGATTTCATTATACCCACATTTTGTAGGTGTTAACTCTTTTACTGCCATATTAATTCCTCCTTATTTAAACAGATTTATGTGTCCTTATAACGCATAATTGCTCTGGTCTTTGAATTTTTGCTCCATATACATGTAATCCTTTTACTATATCTGCAAAACCTTTTTCTTTTCTATCAGTTTCAACTTTATTTATAGCATTTGCAAATGCAATTGCTTTCTTAGTTCTAAGCATATTATAATCATCAGTTCCATCATTATATAAATTATTTGAGATTTTTACCAAGGCATTAGCGTATTTTCCCACAATACCTTTTCTTATCATTTCAACATTATCAGTATATAATTCTGTTAATCCATTTTTAGCATATCTATAAAAATCAGGTGAGCAAGCAAGTTGTAATTCTTCATTAGTTTTTACATTATTTTTATATAATATAGTTAGCCCATCATCTATTAAATCAGTCGCATTTTCTTTTGTGACTTCAGATGAAGGTAATTTATGTCTAGCTTTAGCTGCAAGGCTTCCAACATATTCATCTGCTTTCTCAGCAAGTGCAGTTTTAGCCTCATCCATACTAACGCTCATCCAATTTTTCATAGTTTGTGCTTTATCAATATCATCGCACTCAAATGCGAAATAATCAGCTTGATCAATATCTAAAAATTGAGAATTGTCCTTTAATTGTTCAATCTCAATATCTTTATATGGTACATATTTTTTTACTGTTGGTCTTACAGCTCCTACTATTTTTAATCTTGCTCCTTCTTTTATTTCTCCTTCAAATTCATAATTACAAAAATTAGCAAGTATTAGATCTTTATTTAATTCCCTTTGAATATATTTAGACCAAAATACAGGTTTAAAATTTTTAGCGGCCATTGTTCATTCCTCCTTAACTACCACTTTAACATTGACTTTTGTACAATGTCTATTAATTTTGGATTTTTATCATAATCTGAACCTGTTAAAGCATCAACTTCTTCAGGTGTATAAAAATCTTTCTCTTTTTGTATTTGAATATCTCTCACACTTCCAGGGCTTGCAGGTTTCTCTTTTTGAATAATTTCTTTATTATTGATTTTTTGGTATACATCATAGATTTCGGACATAGAAGTAGAAGTATTAAATTTACTTGCAAACTCTTTAAAAGAATTATCTTCTAATATTTTTTCATCAATACCTTTCTGTATAAGTTCTTTCTTTGCTTTTTCTTGTATTGTGTGCCTAGCTAATAGATTAAACATTTCTTTTTCTTTTAAAGATCTTCTATCAAACGGTTTATTATATATTTCATTTGCAACTCTATTTACCTCTTCTTCACCTAAACTTATAACTTCTTCAGCTTCAGCTTTAGCAAGAATTTTTTCTTCTCTTTCGCTAAGTTTTCTATTATTTTGTATTTCTATCCCTTCATTTTTATAAAAGTTCATGAAATCATTCTTTATTTCTGTTAAATCATTCTTTCCTGTTCCAGCTTTTAATAAGTCTACTAATTCTTCATAAGTTTTTAATTCTTCCCTTTTTTCTCTTTCTGCTTTTCTGTACGCCCTGGCTTCTCTTTCTTTAGCAATTTTCTCTGCCAAATCATTTGCTTCTTGTTCAGTAAGCATTTTGGACTCATTTTCTTTCTCCTCTGCACTAGTATCAGAATTGTCTGAAAATTCTCCAATCTCATTTTCTTCATCGATAACTTCATCGTTATCAAATTTTTCTATAACTTCTTCAGTTATATCTTTTTCTTCATTGTTCATGTTTGAACCCTCCCTTGTTTTAAGTCATGCCTGACTATTAACTTGATAGCAGTTTTTCTGGTCATACACATGCTTTGGACCAAATACTCCAAAATTTTATTTAACATTTTTATCAACTTTATTCTTTTTTTCATACTCAATTTCTAATTCTTGTTTAGTTTTAGTCGTACTCTTTCCACACTTTATACATTCAAAATAATATATATCTCCTTTTACTTCTTTTACTCTCATATCAACTAAACATTCTTCACATTGCATTTTGGACACCTCCAAGCATATTACTTATTTGAGCATTTCCTTGATTTTGTATATTATCTATATTATTATTATTCATATCTTGTTCCAATTGCTTTTGTTGTAAAGCTTGTTGTATTTGATTCATTTGACTGTTTGCCTCTTCTGCTTGCATCTGTATTTGCTTCTTTGCTTCTTCTCTTTGCTTTATAATTTTTTGTAACTTATCTTTTGGCATTGCACTATGTGGTGGCAAAGCTTCGACATATTCTTCAAATGTAATCTTACCTTGTATAAATAAATTTTCTAAAGATTCTTCTTGTGCATATATATCAAAAGCTGTAGTAGGTGTAATGTCCACTTTAATATTAGCTTTTAATTTTTGCAATTGCTCTTGTGTTATGACTACTGGTACTTTTACTTTTTCAACAATTGGCATGTTTGTTTTTATATCTTTTCTTTCTATTTCTTCATCAGAATACAAAATCAATCCATCTGTTTCATACGCCTTCCACATTTCAAACCATATTCTAGCTTCATCCTCTAAAAATTCTTTATACCTGTACTGTTGCTCATTTAATGGTTGTTGCGTAGCCTGTTGAACAGCAAGTATTGCCTTACCGCTAGCTTTAGTTGGATCTACATTTCCTCTTGCTTCATCGGTTGTACTTCCATTGAAATTTTGAGTGTAATTTATAAGCTCTTCTTGAACTGCTCTAGAATCGCCTGACATACTTGTTGCGTTTAAATATCCAACTTGTTTTCTTACATCATCTACTTTTGCGCCACCTTCAACTTTTATTATTGCTCCAACTTTATTTAATGATGATGTATCCGTAATGAAATCATTATTTACGACCAATTTAGGATAAGCACTAAGTTGTACTGATATAATTCTTCTCATAATAGTTTTATTTATCTCAATTTGATTAGGAATAAGCCTTCTTACCTCTCCAATTCCTCTAGCACTTCCTATTTTATCTTCCCATAAAAAATGAGCCACTGGATATAAACTCATATCTGTAGCTCTATCTTTCTCTAAAGTAACAAATTTTGTACATTTTGTATAATATACTTTCCCATTTTTTTTATAATATTTTAATAATACTAAACACATCGGTGTTATCTCTTCATGTTTTATTTCCATACCAGCCTGTTCTTCAACATAATTATCTGGTAATATATATTCTATTTCTTCTTCGCTTAATTTATATATATTTCTAGCTTCTTCTTTCAATTCATCAACATTTCTTCTAAAAGATAATATTATATACGGTTGCAATTGTATATTACTCTCATTTTCATTTCCATAACAAATATTATTTTTATTTACTATTTCTACCTTTATTTCACTATTTATAGAATCATAGTAATTATGAAATATCCCTTCATCGTTTATGCAAGCATCCTTTATAATTGTTCTTGTCTTTGCATCTAATCTTTCATTTTCAAATACTCTATCTGATTTTTCAGCTAATAGATTACATATTTTCTGTAATTGTTCATCTTCAGTATCCGATAATAAATTATATATAACATTGTAAGTATTTTGAGATAATACACCTGTTTTATATTTTACAATAGAATTAATTACATTTAAACATATTTTTTCTATATTACCAAGTTTTGCATTTTTCCATTGATTACCATAATAAAAATCGTAATTATCTTCTGTATCATCATACATACTCATCATTCTATTATACATTACACCTTTTTCATAGTCTTTCCATACATCTGTTATTTTAGTTTCATCTAATTCATCAATTATATTATTATCTTTTGCCATATGTTACACATCCTTTTGATTTAAGCCTCTAGGCTCATAGTTATTTACATTTTCAAGTAACGTATTATATTTTTCTGTTTCTTCATCAATGTCATCATTATCATTATTAGGTAAATTTAATTTAAAAAAGGGTTCTAGTTCTTCTTTCTTTATCGCTTTTAGTGTATTTTTTATACCAAGTGTATAAGAATATATAATTAATAACATTGCTATTATACTAATAATTAATAAATATATCATTTTATCCTCCTATTATATAAATACTTCTTCTTCACCAACATCAAATTCTTCTTTTTCTTTTTCAAAGCTAAAATTAAAAGTTTTATTTCTTTCTTTTATTTCTTTTTTTATTTCAAATTCTTGTTGTACTCTTATATAATGCGCTATTGCAAAAGCCATAACTAAATCATCGTGACATCCAAGTTGAGCTTCAGCTTTACCATCTTCATTTCTCACAAATGTAAGCATTTCTTCAAGTGTTCCAGCATCATTAATGCTCTCCACCATATCTCTTACAACATGTACTATTTCTGCTATTATAATTGGTCTTGTTTTCTTATTTGTATTAAATCCAAAAGCTTTTTCGGTTTTATTTGTGTATGTATCTTCTTTCATTCTAACATAAAAATTCGGATATTTTAGTCTTTCCAACTCTTTTTGCGGATATGTACTAAAATTAGTTTCTACTCCTATTAATGCTTTATTGTAATATATGCCTAAACAATACATTTGTCTTGCATATATATCTTCATCGAATTGATGTTTTAATACCGCTACTTGATTACCTGTTACATTATTTAACACTTGTCCTGTAAAATTATCTGAGCCTTCCCCTGATGTATCGCCACCAAGTACATATGGATAGCCTTTTTTAGGCAATTCATATAACTTTATAAAGCCATTTTCATCATCTTGCCATTTAATATTTTTTATTCTTAATCCATCATACTCATAAGCAAAGTATCCTATTCTTTTCGGTTGCTTTAATTCATCTATTCTCTTTATTATTTTTTCTTTATCAAATATACAAGAACCTGATGCGATAAAAGCTTCCTCTTCTGAGCAAGGATATTCTTGTTTTATTAATTCTTTATCTAAATATGACGTATACTTTTTATAGTACCAGTACAATTGTTCTAAATTTAATTTTTTTACATTTTTTAACCACTTCAATCTTTCATTTATCCAATCTTTTTTATGCTCTATATTATAAATAAAATCTTTTTTTATTGTTTCACTTTCAAATTTAGTAAAATATTCTTTTGTCTTCCACCACTCATAAAAACAATTAATATGTTGCTTTGATTTCCACATATCTCTATATTCATTAAATCCATTTGCTGTCGTTTCATATATTTTTATACAATTCTTTGTAAAAGATTCACCTAGTCCAGCCTGAGTGACTGCAATTCCATCTCTCCAAAAAGCACATTCAGAGCCATGAAAGAAATTAATTGTTCGTGAACGCCCCATGTTTTTAGTAGCTGTATCAACAGCCCAACTAGAATTAAGTTTTTCAAATAATAATTGCCTCTTGTTATTAAACTTTTCAGTTGGTTTAATAACATCTGGTAACATATCATATGGAAATTTAGCTTTATTTTGAAATATAGCTTCAGTATTACTACTTTCATCTGCAATTGTTAACCCTTGAAAATTTTTATTTAATAATATATTAGCAAGTTGGTAAGCAGTTACAAATGTGGTAAATCCTTGTTGCCTTCCTTTCAATATTAAAAAAGATATATCAGTTATTTTACCTTCTTCAAAATCTTTTTTTGCTTTATTAATTCTACTTATAAAATCTCGTTGTACATCATTAAAAAAAAATGGTACAGTCTTTTGATTTTTATCTACAACTACAAATAATAATTCGATAAGTTTTTCAGGTTTATTTATAACTTCATTTCTTAAACCTTTATCTTTTACTAATTCTTCCGCTACAACTTCTCTAAATTGCTTATCTCTTTCTATATTACTATCTGTCTTCCATTTTTCTTTTCTTCTTTCTATTAAATAATCCACACTATATCTCATAATACATCTTCTAGCTTTAATTTACCACTATGTTCTATCTCTTGCTTATCTTTATAGCCTAGACAATTTTTCCCAAAAAATTGTGCAAATTGTGAATTATATAAATTTGACATTCCATTTATAAGCCATATTTTTTCTTGTAATTGTTTTGCACGCATATAAGCTTCGGAAAATTCTTTATGCTTATCTTTCCACTCGTGCAATGTATCTATATGAACTCCTATTTTATTTGCATACCCTTGAAATGTTGGAAACTCACTTGCAGTTATTATCGGGGTTTTACTTTTAAGATTACCATTTTGAAAATATTCTTCTTTATACATACAGATTTGTGAAGGAATATTAAAATAACTTATAATGTCTTCACAATATTCTTTTTTATATTTTGTAGTTCGTCCTGCTTTTTCCATTTTCTCACTCCTCATAATTCTTACTTGGCATTTCAAAACCTATTGCATTTGTATTTTTTTCTCTTTCTGGTTTATCTAACAAGTACATTTTATCTACTGTATTTATTTCTATTCTATAACCTGTTATTTCTTCATTTTGCAATAATTTTTCTATTTCTT
>CALXVN010000017.1 GCA_944392085.1 uncultured Clostridia bacterium
GATATCAAGTTTTTATAATTTTTATAGAAAAAGTAAGGTTTACAAAGGTTTTTACTAGAAAACTTTTGACAAAACCGAACGAGAAAAGAGGGGAATAAATTTATGGACTTTTTTGATTCACATGCTCATTATAATGACGAAAAATTTGATGAAGATAGAGAAGAATTAATTGAAAAGATTTATAATGCCGGTGTGAGTAAGCTAATAAATGCAGGATATAGTATAGAATCATCCAAAAAGGCTTTAGAAATTGCAAAAAAATATGATTGGATGTATACAATTTCAGGAATATCACCAAATGATATAAGTAATAGTAAAGCAGAATTAGAAGAAGAATTAAAAGAATTAGAAGAATTTTTAAGTAAGCAAATAAGTACAAACAAAATAGTTGCAGTTGGAGAAATTGGATTAGATTATTATTGGAATGCTGATAACAAGGAATTACAAAAGCTAGCTTTTGTAAAACAGATAGAGCTTGCTAATAAGTTTAATCTTCCTATTGTAATTCACACAAGGGAAGCAGTAATGGATACTCTTCAAATATTAAAAGAAAATAAACTACTAAAAAAAGGTGTATTTCATTGTTGTCCTCTAAATAGAGAACTAGTAAAAGAAGCTTTGAAACTTGGATTTTATATATCATTTGCAGGCCCTGTAACTTTTAAAAACTCAAAAAATGCAAATGAAATAATTGATATGGTGCCATTAGATAGAATCTTGATTGAAACAGATAGCCCTTATTTAGCTCCAGAGCCCAATAGGGGAAAAAGAAATGATTCACGAAATGTAAAGTTTATAGCAGAAAAAATAGCAAATGTGAAAAAAATGCAATTAGAAGAAATAGCCAATACAACTTATAAAAATGCTTGTAAGATATTTGGAATTTGATATAATAAGTTTTGATATTATAAAGACAGTTTTGTTTTTTATTATAGGTTACATTCACAGTTTATTAACATATACATTGTCATGCTTTTGGTGTAAACTATAAATAGTAACAATTATAAAACAAAAACTGTCTTAGATTTTTCATTTGATATTTCAGTATTTTTAACGATTTTTCCGTATACAACAAGGTTAAGTTTCCTTGGGCTGTGCATATTTGCGAAGCAAAATGCACATGTGGCGAAGCCACTTTTCTTATTTTAAATTTCTAATAGCTTCAATTCTGTCATCAATAGAAGGATGAGTAGAAAATAAGCTTGTTTTTTTCTTCTTCCCATCTTTTGCATTTGCTTTAAAAGGGTTTACTATATACATGTAAGCAGTAGCATTATTTGCAGTTTTTAATTCATTTGTATCAGCATCTAGTTTTTGAAGAGCAGATACAAGCCCATCTGGATTTCTTGTAAGCTCAACAGCACTAGCATCAGCTAGATATTCTCTACGTCTTGAAAGAGCAAGTTGCATTAGTTGTCCAAATATAGGAGCTAGTATCAAACAAAGTAAACCTACTAGCATAAGGATAGGATTTCCTTTAGAATCATTATCTCTATCGCCTGCTCCCCAGAAAAGAGCTCTACTTACCCAATCTGCTAGAATCACAATAAATCCTACCATAACACTAACTACAGCAGAAAGCCTTATATCATAATTTTTAATATGAGATAACTCATGTGCAATTACACCTTCTAATTCATAATAATCCATTTTATTAAGTAATCCAGTAGTAACACATATTACAGAATTTTCTGGATTTCTGCCCGTCGCAAAAGCATTAGGCTGAGAATCATCTACTACATATAATCTAGGTCTATGTTGCAATCCAGAAGAAACCATCAATCCATCTAAAATATTATTTAGTTTCTGATATTGTTCTTCATTTGCTGGATGAGCTCTATTTACTGATAATACAATTTTATCACTATAATAATATGAAGCCCAAGAAGTTGCAATAGAAAAAACAATAGCTATAACTATTGAAATTGGACCTAAATCAAATGCCATACATACATAATATACTATTAAAGTAATTACAACTAAAAATATAGCTACTATTACACCTGTTTTTATTTTGTTATTTCTAATATCATCATACATTTATTACATCAATCCTTTATTTTAGAGAAAATAAGCTTATTACAATTCATAGTACATATTAATTTGAAAAATGGTTTAGGTAAAAATAATATTGTCTATGAATTGTAATAATTTAATTAAATTTTAGAAGTCAACTTTAACATTTTTTCTAGCTTCTTGATTATCAACTTCAAATAATGTTTCAGCAGTAAAATGAAACATAGAAGCTATAATGTTTGAAGGAAAGACTTCTAATTTTGTATTGTACCTTGTTACAGTATCATTATAAAATTGTCTTGAATAAGAAATTTTATTTTCAGTATTTGTTAATTCTGTTTGCAATTCAGAAAAATTTTGATTTGCTTTTAAATTAGGATAATTTTCTGCAACTGCCATAATTGTTTTTAACGATTCTGATAATTCATTATCAAGTTTAGCTTTTTCATCGACAGTTGTTGCATTAGCCCAAGCAGAACGCAAATCTGTAACTTTTGTAAGTACTTCAGATTCATGAGTCATGTATCCTTTTACAGTTTCAACTAAATTTGGAATTAAATCAAATCTTCTTTGTAATTGTACATCAATTTGACTCCATGCATTTTTTACTCTAAGTCTTAAAGTAACTAAACTATTATACATTGCAATTAATGCTATAACAATTACTGCAACTATTATAAGAATAATCCATAACATAGTTTATTTCCTCCTTTTTATAAAATATAACTATATAATAACATATTTATATATATTATACAACAATTGTGAAAAATATATGTAAAAAGAGTTAAAACAAGATGTTATATTAACTATTTGATAGTAATAATAAAACATCATTGACACATATACATAAAATAAATTTAATACCTCGGCTTCCAAGTATTGACAAACTTTAAGAGTTTAATGTATAATAATATTTGTTCGAAAATAAAGGAACAAAATGAAATCCCACACTGAACACTTAAAGGTGTAATACTGGAAGGAGGGGAATAAAATGTCAGAGGTTAAAGTTAATAATGGAAATATAGAAGATGCCTTAAAAAGGTTTAAAAGACAATGTGCAAGAAATGGAGTATTGCAGGAAGTTAGAAAAAGAGAGCACTACGAGAAACCAAGTGTTAAAAGAAAAAAGAAATCAGAGGCAGCTAGAAAAAGAAAATTTTAATTGATTATAGAACTTCAATTTAGAAAAAAACTAAATTGGAGTTTTTGTATTATAGGACTTGTATATTATTTTAAAAATATTATATAATAACCAATATATAATAAAAGTAAAAAAGGAAAGGAGAAAGTGTATGCAATATACAAAAAATGAGATTAAAAAAGGAGTTACACTTCACTATATAAATACAAATAAATTTAAAACAAATTTGTATGCAGTATTTTTAGCTGTGCCATTAGATAGAAAAAATGTTACAAAAAATGCACTAGTTACAGCAATATTAAGAAGAGGAACAAATAATATAAAATCACAAGATTTAATAAATATGAAGCTTGAAGAAATGTATGGTGCAAGTTTTGATTGTGGAATAGAAAAAACTGGTGATAATCATGTGATGAAATTTTATTTAGAAGCGGTTAATGAAGAGTTTTTACCAGAAAAAGAAGAACTTACAAAAAAATGTATTAATCTATTATTTGATATAATTTTTAATCCATTAATAGAAAATAATGGTTTTAAAAAAGAATATGTAGATGGAGAAAAGGAACATTTAAAACAAATTATAGAATCCAAAATAGATAATAAAAGAGCATATTCATTAGAAAGATGCATAGAAGAAATGTTTAAAGATAAGCCTTATGGATTATATAGATATGGATATGTAGAGGATTTAGAAACATTAACACCACAAAATTTATATGAATATTATATAGATTTAATAAATAGAGGCAAAATAGATATATTTGTGTCAGGAGAAATTGAGAAAGGTAGCATAGAAAATTTAGTAAAAGAAAATGAAGAGATAAAAAAATTAAAAGAAAGAATAGCAGATTATAAAATAATAGGTGTAAATGAAAAAAACATAGAAGAAACAAAAACAATAGAAGAACATATGCAAGTAGGGCAAGGAAATCTTGTAATAGGGCTTAATGTAAATAAAAAAGACCAAAATTCAAAATTTGTAGCATCAGTATATAATGCAATTTTAGGTGGAGGAGCAAATTCTAAACTATTCCAAAATGTAAGGGAAAAGGAAAGCTTAGCATATACAGCGGGTTCAACATATAAAAAACAAAAAGATACTATTTTTATTAGATGTGGAATAGAAATTGCTAATTATGAAAAAGCTTTAAATACAATAAAAAAACAGTTAGAAGACATGAAACAAGGAAATTTTACAGATGAAGATATAGAAAATTCAAAAAAATTAATTACAGAATCAATAGTAGGTATAAGTTCAGAGCAAGATGCAGAGATAACATATTGCTATTCACAAGAATTAGCAAATGAATTTATAACTTTAGAAGAATATATAGAAGGAGTAAATAAGGTTTCAAAAGAGGAAATAATAGATTTAGCAAATAATACTTTAATTGATACAATTTATTTCTTAAGAGATTAACATAAGTTTGAGACAGTTTAAAAGTTAGCAAGAGTCAAGTATTACTAATAGATAAATTTATTTAAACTGATTTTTTCTAACAAACTAGAAAGAAAAGTGAAAGGAGATTATAAATGCAGTTAATAGAAAGTTTAAAAATAAAAGAAAAAGCATATATAGAAAAATTAGATAATGGTATGACAGTTATAATAATACCAAAACCTAATTTAGATAAAAAATATATTATATGGGGAACAAACTTTGGTTCAATAGATAATAGATTTATAATGCCAAAGACTAATGAAGAAGTATTTATACCAGATGGTGTAGCACATTTTTTAGAGCATAAATTATTTGAACAACCAGACGGAACAAATAGTTTAGATACACTAATGGCGCTAGGATTAGATGCAAACGCATATACAACAAATGACCATACAGCATATTTATTTGAATGTACAAATAATTTTTATGAAGGACTAGATGAACTTATGGATTATGTGCAACACCCATATTTTACAGATGAAAATGTAGAAAAGGAAAAAGGTATAATAGGTCAAGAAATAAAAATGTATGATGATGAGCCTAGTTGGAGGCTATATATGAATGCAATGGATTGCATGTATAAGGAAAATCCAATAAAAATAGATATAGCTGGAAGCGTAGAATCAATAAGCAAGATAACGCCTGATATATTATATAAATGCTATAATACTTTTTATAATCCATCAAATATGATAATGGCAGTTTGTGGAGCCTTTGAGCCAGAAGAATTATTAAAAGAAATAAAGAAAAGATTAGTACCAAAAGAAGAACAAGGCAAAATAGAAAGAATATATCCAGCAAAAGAAAAAGAGATAAATAAACCATATAAAGAAATTGCAATGGAAGTAAGTACACCAATTTTTGCAATTGGATACAAAGACATAGAGGGAATGACCGCTGATATTGTAAAAAAACATATTGCAATAGAAATTTTATTAAATATGATTATAGGGAAAAGTTCTAAAACATATAAAGAATTATATGAAAGCGGAGATTTGTTGTCAAAACCAGATGCAGATTATGAATTTAGCAAAGAATATGCACATATCTTAATTTCTGGAAAATCAAATAATCCAATAAAAATAAAAGAAAGTATAGAAAATGCAGTAGAAGAATATATAAAAAATGGATTAGATGAAGAACAGTTTAATAGATCAAGAAAGAAAATTTATGGTGACTATGTAGTAGAATATAATAATGTAGGAGATATTGCTAGAATGTTTTTAGCAGATAGAATGAAAGGAATAAATAGTTTTGACTATATAGAAAAATTTAATGAGGTAACAAAAGAGTTTACAGAAGAAGTTTTGAAAAATGTCTTTAAAAAGGAAAATATGATAATGTCTGTTGTAAAAGGCAACTAATAGAAAAATATTGTAGAAAAATGTCGAGAAATGACATACGAAAAATGGCAAAAACCGCTTTAAATCAACAAAAACATATTGACTAATATGTAAAAATATGGTATTTTTAAAATATACAAAAGAAAAATATCAAAAAAGGAGAGTGGTTTTTATGTTAAATGATGAAATTTGTAAATTAAGAGAAAAACTTAATAATAGTATAATCAATGGAGATGATTATGAAATAACATATAAGATAAGTGTAGAACTAGATGAACTAATAGCAGAATATTATAGAATAGAATTAGATTTAGCAAAAAAAGGAAAAACGATAAAAAATCCAAAAATAAAGAGAAGAAATGTGGCAAAAGTTTAAAAACCATACAAATAAAGACTAGAATTTAGTTATAAGACTAAATTTTAGTCTTTATTTATTACAAAAATGTTACAAAAATATTATTTTTTTGTTACAAATGGACAAAATGAACAAAAATATGTTATGATATATTGCAAAATAAAGAAAAATCATTTATAATTAAATAAGTAGGAGGATGAGATAATGAGAAAAAATAAGATAATTTTACTAAAAACATTTATTTTATTTATAACTATTTCTATATTATTTTTAATTCCTACAAATGTTAAAGCACAAGAAGTAACATCAGAAGTTAAAGTAGCAACAGGTGTAATAAATCCAGGAGATTTTAAGCCAAGTGAGTTAACAGATGATGATACTGAGATTGTAACTAGTAAAGCTGCTACAATCGTAGACATAATTAGAATAATAGGAATAATAGTTACAGTTGTAACACTAATGTTAATTGGAATAAAATATATGACAGGCAGTTTAGAAGAAAAGGCAGATTACAAAAAAAGTATGATTCCATATTTAATAGGAGTAGGTGTATTCTTTGCTCTATCTCAATTATTAGCAGTGATTATGAAAATTGCAGAAGGATTTAATGTTTAAATGATAAAAATAGAAAGGAAGCAATATGAAGAAAAATATATTTTATAAAATAATATTTTTAATTATAACTTTAATATGTATTATTTTTACATTAACAACATCCACCTATGCATTTTCTATAAGTGATATATTTACAGGAGCAGACGATTTTATACAATCTGGAATAAAAGATCAAAATCCAACAATAGATGATAGTAATTTGCAAGACATGTCAAATCTGTTATATAATACATTATTAATAATAGCTATAGTTGTGGCAGTTATAGTAGGTTTAGTTATAGGTATACAATTTATGACAGGCAGTGTAGAGCAAAAAGCAAAGATAAAAGAAACATTAATTCCATATATTGCAGGATGTATAGTAATATTTGGAGCATTTGGAATATGGAAATTGGTTGTAGAAATACTAAGCCAAGCATAGAATAAAATAGATCTTAAAATTATCTCTTTAAATGGGATATTATTATATATTATAATAAATAGAAGGAGGAAAATAAATGAAGAAAGTATCTAAAATATTATCAATAATATTATTAGTAGCAATTGTTATGACAATAGGAATGGGAACTGTGGTAAATGCTAGTTCAGCAGAACAAGTAAATAAGCTATTTGAAGGCGGAAATGCAGATACAACAGGAATTAGTGGCGTAGGAGCAAATATTGTTAGTATTATTACAACAATTGGAATAATTGTTGCTGTTATAGTATTATTAATATTAGGTATTAAATATATGATGGGTAGTGCTTCAGAAAAAGCAGAATACAAGAAAACAATGATACCATACTTAGTTGGTGCTGTATTAATATTTGGTGCATCAGCTATCGCTAAAGCAGTAATAGCAATGTCAGAAAGTATAACAGCATAAAATATTACAGAAATATTACAAAAGTATTACAATTATATTAAAAGTGCATTTTATATGCACTTTTTTTCTTTTTTTGTATCTTTTTATCAAATTATCTGTTATAATATATAGTGTAGAGAATTATAACTAAGGAGAAATAAGATTGAAACATAATTGCCATTTGGCGTCGTTAAACTTCATTTGAAATTTATTCAACGTACAAAAAGTACGCCTCATAAATTTCAAACTCGTTTGCCTAGCCAAATAACAATTCTTTTTCAAACTTTGAGAATTCCTTGGAAAGGAAAGTGGTTTACAATGGGAACATATAACTTGCCAAGAAATGTAAAAGGAGAAGGAAGAATTCTATTTATCTTCACTGGAAAAAGTATGATATATACTGTAGTAGCAGGCGGAATTGGATTACTTTTCTACTTTATACTTTCATTATTTGGACTTAATATGGTAGGACTTATAATAACAGCAAGTTTTGCACTAATAGGCTTTATAATAGGAACATTGAAAGTACCAAATATAGAAAAATTTGATTTTACTAGAAAAACAGGTGGAGAAAATTTAGATGACGTTATAAGAAGAGCAATAAAATTCAAAACAAAAGGAAAAAAGATATACATATACAAGGAGGAAGAAAAAAATGGCAAATAATATAGAAACTTTAACAATGATTTTAATGGTTATTATAATGGTGATAGTTGTATTATTAGCAATACTTGCAATAGTATATTTTACTTCAAAAAACAAAAAGGAAAAGAAAAAAGAAACAGTAGAAAGTGAAAACATAGAAGCAAAAAATCAAAAATCAAAGACTTTTGCAGTAGAATCTGTAATGGATTTTATGGAATTTGATAAAGTTGAAGATAATATGATAATGCAAAAAAATGGCAGTAAATATATTATGGTTATTGAATGCCAAGGCATAAATTATGATTTAATGTCAGCAGTTGAAAAAAATTCAGTAGAGGAAGGATTTATTCAATTCTTAAATACTATAAGGCATCCAATACAAATTTATGTACAGACAAGAACAATAAATCTTGAATCAAGCTTGCAAACATATAAAGATAGAGTAAAAGAAATAGAAGATAATTTACAGCGTCAAGAAATGAGATATAAAGAAATGGCAAGCTCTGGTAACTACACAAGAGAACAATTAAATCAAGCATATTATGAATTAACAAAACAAAGAAATTTATCTGAATATGGAAAAGATATTATATATAGTACTGAGAGAATGAGTTTAAATAAGAATGTATTAAACCAAAAATATTACATAGTTGTTCCATATTATTCAGAAGAATTAGGCCAAAACGATTTTGATAAAGAGGAAATAAAAAATTTGGCTTTTTCAGAATTATATACTAGATGCCAATCAATAATACGTACACTTTCAGCATGTGAAGTAAATGGCAAGATTTTAACATCAAATGAACTTGTTGATTTACTATATGTAGCATATAACAGGGATGAACAAGAGACTTATGGGGTAGATAAAGCATTAAGAGCAGGATATGACGAACTTTATTCAACAGCACCAGATGTACTAGATAAAAAAATGAGAACATTAGATGCAAAAATAGAAGAGGAAGCATTTAACAAAGCAAATGAAAAAGTTATTGAAGCACAATCAGCAAAAGAAAGAGCATTAAGAAGAAAAGAAAATAATATGGACAATTTAATTGCACAGATGGCAGAATTAATTGTTGAACAAAATAGAGCAATGGTAGGAAATGATGTAGCAAATGATGCAATTTCAAGGATAAGAACTGAAAAAAATGATAAAAAAGAAGAAAAAGGAGGTACAGAAGATAATGTCAAAGAAACAAAAAAGAGAAGAAGAACAACAAAGACAGCTTAATGATTATACAAAACCAGATGAATTTGAAATATTAAAGAAAAAAACTATAAAAGAATTAATAGCACCTTCAGGAATAGATGCTAGCAATATAGATCATTTAGAAATAATTTCAAATGTTACAAGGTTTGCAAGGAGCTTTTTCGTATCAGCTTTGCCAAGAATGTGTACTTTCCCAGAACTTTTTAGAGATATGTATTTGTTTGGAGATATAAATACATCAATTTATATTAATCCAATACCAGAATCAAGATCTCAAAACGAATTAAATAGAGTCATAAATGAAATAGAAACAGAAAGAATAGTAGCAGCAGACAGAGGAAATATAAATAGAGAAAGCGATTTAAGCCAAAAAAGATTTGAAGCAGAACAATTAAGAGATGAAATAGCGGCAGGATATAATAAGCTTTATGAAGCGTCAATTGTGTCTACTCTATTTGCATATAGCCTAGAAGACTTGGATAGATTTACAAAGCTATTAGCAACAGAAATGTCTAAATCATTAGTTGGTGTAAAAAGTGCATGGGCTATGCAAGAAGAAGCTTTTAAATCTAACTTGCCATTAATGGATGATAAAATTAGAAAAACACATACATTTGATAGAAGGTCTATGGGAACAGTATTTCCATTTACTACATCAGAAGTTGGACATCCTTCAGGAATACCTTTAGGTGTAAATAAACAAACTGGAGTACCAATACTTTTTGATAATTTCCATAGTTCACTTACAAATTATAATATGGTTATATTTGCTAAATCTGGTGCTGGAAAGTCAGTTACAATGAAAACCTTAATTTCAAGATCTGCAGTTTTAATGGGTGTACAAAGTCTAGCTCTAGATGCAGAAGGGGAATATAGCATAGTTGCAGAAAGTTTAGGTGGAATTAATGTAGTAATAAGCCCTACTTCTAAAACTGTAATAAATATATTTGATATTGAAACAGAAATTGTAAAAGATGAAATAACAGGAAAAGATAGATTAGTTCTAAATGTAGAAAATAAAGTAGAAGATGTTACACAAGCATTACTTACTATGGCAAAAGGTAGTACAAGAAGTGAAGAAGTAAATGAACTTACAAAACAAATTATAGCTGAATCAGTTGCAGAAGAATATGCAGCACATGGAATAAATAATGATCCAAATAGCTTATTTGAAGCTACAAGAGGAGAATTTGGTGGGAATATGCTAGGAAGAAAGAAAAAAGAAATGCCAACTATTGGATCATGGTATAGAAGAATACAAAAGAAAGCAGAAGATAACACAAATGTAGACTATAATTTCCATTATAGTTATTTACTTAAAGTTATGAAACAATACATAAGAGAATATGATGGCCAAATGGCATATTTTGATGGACAATCTACATTTGATTTATTAGAAGGAACATTATTTATAAACTTAGATATATCACAACTAGAAGAAAAATTTGCAAGACCACTTGCACAACAAATTTTACTAGAATGGATTTGGGAAAAATATGTAAAAAAGAATAGTGAGGATAGAACAAAAGCTGCTAAAAAGAGAGTTTTAGTAGACGAAGCATGGATGCTACTTCCATTTCCAGAGGCTGTTGAATTCTTAAATACAATGGCAAGACGTGCTAGAAAAAGAAATGTATCACTTGCAATTATTTCACAAAGATTTCAAGACTTTTATGAAAAACCAGAAGCACAAGCAGTTTTAACTTCCTCAGATACAAAGCTATTCTTAGCACAGGATAAATCTGAGATACAATATCTAAAAGAAGTATTTAAGTTAAGCGAAGGAGAAGCAGGATTTTTAGTAACTTGCTTAAAAGGTGAAGGATTATTAAAAGTAGGCCCAGACAGTGCAATAATCCAAATACAACCAACAGCTAAAGAATTTGAATTTGTTGAAACAAACCTAAATAAACTAATGCAAAGAAGAAGAAAGACAGATAATAGATATTAGGGGGAAGAAATGAAGATATTTACAAACAAAAACATTGTGCAAAAAATAATAATAGCAATAGTAATAGTTTTATCGTTTAATTTTATAATTCCAAATTATTCTCAAGCTGATTTTGGTGGAGTATTACTGGGACCTTTTATAGATCTCTTTGCAGCTATTGGAGATGCAGTTATGTCTGCTTTACAGTTCTTTTTCTATGATGGAGGATTTTCTATAGGAGAAACAGCAGATATTTCTAGTGGATTTAATCAATTCACATTACCTGCAAGTAAAATAAGAAATGGAGATGTACAACTTAGCGACTTTGGTATGGTGGCAACAGACACACCAGATACTATAATTGATTCGGAAAATTTTGATAAAGGCTTAAGAAGTATTATTTCTTTTGGACTTCTTGAAAAAGATTATGGAATACCAGTTATAAAATATACACCAGAAGCTATATTTTCAAATGAAGTTCCAGCTTTAGATGTAAATTTCATTAATCCAAAAGATTGGAGTAAAGTACCAGGTGTAACTAATGGAGAAGCAATGAATGAGAAATCTATAACTCAAGCTCTTCATTCTACTATTGCAAATTGGTATGTGGCATTAAGAAACTTAGCTATTGTTGCATTACTTTCTATATTATTGTATGTTGGAATTAGAATGGTTATATCAAGTACATCATCTGATAAAGCAAAATACAAGCAAATGTTGATGGACTGGTTAATTGCTTTATGCATAGTATTCTTTTTACATTATATCATGTCTTTTATATTAACCGTTACAGACATAATAACAAGTGGAATTGGCTCAGCGGGAGGAATTACCGTACAAATATTGGATACTGATGGAAATATAGAGTTTGATACTGATTTAACTGGACTATGTAGATTGCAAGTTCAATATGAAGATTTGGGTGCAAGATTAGTCTATTTAATATTCTATTTAGCATTAGTTATATATACTGTAATGTTTACATGGACATATGTAAAAAGAGCAATTCTTATGGCATTTTTAACACTAATGGCACCATTAGTAGCTATAACTTACCCAATAGATAAAATTAGTGATGGAAAAGCACAAGCATATGGAATATGGCTAAAAGAATTTATATTTAATTCACTGTTACAACCATTCCACTTAATTATATATACAATATTTTTAGGCTCGTCAATGGAGATTGCAGTAGAAAATCCAATATATGCAATACTATTTTTAGCATTTATAATCCCATCAGAAAAATTACTAAGAAAGATGTTTGGATTTGAAAAATCTAGTACAGCAGGTGCTATGAGTACAGCAGCAGGAATACTTGGTGGAGCAGCAGTAATGAGAAGTGCTAGCAACCTTATTGGAAAAGTTGGAGGAAAGAGCAAAGGCAGTAGTGGAAAAGCAGGAGTTAGAACAAAAAATAATGCTATTACAGATTCAAATGCTCCAAGTAAAGTAAAAGATATGGCAAGTACTTTAGGAGGAAATCAAAGACAAGGTACAATAACGGGACAAGAAGATAACGTAGGAGCTATAAATAGAAATGCACCAGAAGCAGCAAATGGAGTAAATGGACCAAATTCAACGATAGGAGATGGATATAGTCAAACTCAATCTGGACTTTGGATACCTTCTAGTGCAAGCAGTGCAGATATAGCAACAAATAATGGAACAACAGGAAGTGAACAGAGATTATCTCAACAGACTCAAGCTAGAAATAGAAGTATTAGAGATAATTTCGCATTTCGTAAAGATGCAAATGGTAATCTCAATGACAGCAGAGGCTTAGGACAATGGTTGGGAGAAGGTATAGGACAAACAGTTAAGGACGGAAAAAATGCAATTGGACAAAAATTTGGCAATAATAGATTTGTAAGAGGTGTAAGCGGAAAAGCAAGTAGAGTAAAAGATTTAGCAGGAAAGGCAAAATCAGCATACAATTCTAATAACCCATTTGCTAATACAATAAGAGGTGCAGTCGGAACCGCAGGAAAAGCAGCTATAGGTACTGCTAAATTTGCAGGAAAAGCAGCAGTCGGGGCAACATTTGGGTTGGCAGCTGGTATAGCAGGAGATGACTTAGAAGATGTAGGAAAATTTGGATTAGCAGGAGCAGCTTTAGGTGTAGCCGGATTACCAGTATTAGGTAGAGGAATATCAAATGCAGCAAGTAGTATGAGAAGCACTTATGAAACAGAGGCATTTGGAGCTGAAGAAGCAGCTTTAAGAGATCAAGCAAGAGAAAAAATGAAAGATGATGAATATAGAGATGGAATGGATGAATTATATCAAGACATGTATGGAAAAGAACCAACCATTTCTGAAAGTAAGCAAATTGCAAGAAATGGAATTGAATATTATAATGCAGGAATAACAGATACAAAAGAAATTAAAAAGAGTGTAAAATTTGAAAAAGAATTAAGAGATAGAATGGTAGCAGATGGTATAAACGAACAAGATGCTACAGAAAGAGCTAAAAAACAAGCAATGGTTATTTCTAATATGGCAAGTAAAATTGATGAAAAAGAACTAATTAATGAATCAAAGAGAAAAGATAGAAGAAACCAAATCTTCAAACAATTAAGAGATACAGGAATGGAAGAAAAGGCTGCAGCATCTGGAGCAGACTATACAATTCAATTATTAATGAAGAGAAAAGGATTAAGTCCAGAATAATTAAATAAATGGAGGCTATAATTATGAATAAACTTATTAGATATTGGAATCAAAATAGATTGAAGATAATAATAACGGGGATAATTATAGTCTTTATTATTGTTATTATTCAAACTATTAACTCAATTTTAAAAGGAGTAAGCACATCACAAAACCTAAAGGAAAATACTATAATAGATACTAGTAAACCTTCAGAATCTGTTATAACAGGAGAAGAACTACCAGAAGAAACAACAGATACAAATGTTAATATTATTAAACAATTTATGGATTTATGCAATAAAAAAGATTATGAAACTGCATATAATTTATTAACAGAGGATTGTAAAAATAAATTATATAACACATTAGATTTATTTATTGCAAATTATTGTAACAAAGTATTTAATGTTGAAAAGACATATAGTTTAGAACTATGGCAGTATTCAGTAAATGCTTATACATATAGAGTAACTTATATTGAAAATAATATTTTAGCAACAGGAGAAATAAACTCTAACAATAATATAGAAGATTATATTACAGTAATAGAAAATACAAGTGGAAGTAAATTAAATATAAACGGGTTTATAGAAAAAAGAAGCATAAATAAAGAACAAGAGCAAAATGGAATAAAAATAACAATTAATGATAGATTTATATACAGAGAAAATGAAGAATATAATATAAAGGTAAGAAACAATACAGATAAAACAATATTGCTAAGTGAAGGAATAGATGGAAATGATATATGTTTAATAGATTCTAATGAAGTAGAATATGATTCTATATTAAATGAAGTACCATTAGTAAACTTAGAATTAAAGCCAGGAATGGAAAAGACAATAGATATACGTTTTTATAAAATGTATAATCTATATAGAACTATTGAAAGTATAAAGTTTAAGAACATTATTGCAGATAAAGATAGCTATGATATTAACAAAGAAAATGTAAATAAAGTAAATATAAGTATAGATATTTAATGGAGAATATTATGAGTGAAGGAAATAATGACAATAAGAAGAATAATCAAGAAAATGATGAATTAGAAAATGAATATTTAGATGATGAAATCCAAGAAGAAAATAATAATGTAGAAGAAAATTCTGAAAATAGTGCAAAGGAAGTAGCAGAAGCTGTAAAAACAGGGACAAGCTTAGCAAAGAATGCAGCTTCAGGCAATGTATTAGGAGCAGCAAAAGATGCTATAAAACTTGCAAAGAATAAAAAACTTAGAAAAAAAGTTATAATAAATGCTATTATGAATGTATTAATTCCATTTATAATAATTATATTTTTGGGTGCTTGTATACTTGGAATTTTTAATGCAGTAGGAGATGCAATAAAAGGAATAGCTGAAGGTATAGGTGATTTCTTTGCAGTTGATTCAACAGATGGATCTATTGTAATAGATTCAAATCAGATAAGTGAAATTATTACAGAAATTGAAGATTTAGGAGTTAGTGTAGAAGATTTAAAATTATTAGGTGATTATACAGAAAATGCGACAGAACAAGAAAAGCAAGCTGCTTTAGAAAAATATATTAGAAAATTTTATGAAGCACAAGCTGTGACAGAAACATTAAATTACTATCATAAGGACTCAACTGAAAACAAAACTTATGGTGCTATATATGTTTATAGAGCAAACGAAGGAGACACTAATGGAACAAATAGAAGGGAACTACATTATATAAAATATGAAGATATGAAAAAAAAGCAAGAATCGGGAGACTCTTCAGCTTTAGATTCATTTAGCATTGATGATTCAGGCAATTTAGTTATTGCAGGTAAAACTCAAGTTATAAAAGAAAGCGGTAGTTCAGAAAGTGCTTTACATGAAAATAGTAATGTTACAACTATAACTTTAAGAAATATAGACTATAAGTCTGCAACTTCTAAATATACAACTCAAATGAATTTTTTAATTTATCTTACAATGGTTTCCCAAAATCCTGAGTTTGTAGCAGCATTAACAGATCTTATAAAAGATACTAGAATTGAAATAACAGTAATGGATAATGTTTCAACTTATGTAGATTTACAAACATATAAATATGATTTAAATACAAAAACTAAACATGAATATGAAGATGAAAATGGACATATACATACATATTATACAACATATAAACAATCGGGCGTTACAGAGATTACAAAAGAAACTACAATTACAACGAATCCTTCTATCAATATAACTTATGTAAAAACGTGGTTCTGTGAGCAAACAATAACTTATAATAAGCAACAAGATGGACCTATAACAAATATGAACGTAAACAATATGGCAGATGAGTCAGAACCATCAGGAGAAGGTACATGGAAAACAAATCAATCAAACACAATACAGGATACTACAACCAATATTAAATATGTAGAAGGAACTAGAGGTAATGTTACATTTATACTAGGAGAGTACGGAGATGCTGAAAGATATAAAAATGGACAAATTAGTGAGCCAACATTTATAGGATTAATGGAAACTAAATTTAGAATACCATATTCTACAAGAGAGGAAGAAGCTGGAAGCAACTTAATAAGCGGAGCAGAAATTTTATTTTATTTATTACAACAAGATTCAGACCTAGAAAATATGGAACTAATAATGAGATATGCATTATATTTATATTCAGGAAAAGATTATGGTGTCACAAGTTTAGATGGAAGTATTTTTGAGATTCAAGATTTTAATACAGTAAGCAACAGATCTTTAGATTTAGCAAAATACTTAAGACAATTTTCGCATAGCGGTGAAGCTCCACAATCTAGTGATGGAAAATATTACTTAATGTATGGTGATGGAGTAGGTTGGCCTACTATAGGGAATGCTGATATACAGTGGAAATCACATTATTCAAAATTTTCAGTTCCGGGAAAAGTTTTAGAAAATGGTATAGAAAAAGATGTAAGTGATGTATCAGTTTATGTAAATTCAAAATTAGGAAAAGGACCAACTTCTGAATACACTAATGAAGAAATTAGTAGCTTACAGATATATATTGAAAAAGAATTAGTAGATTCGATAGGTGAAAATATTGTAAGTACATACTATAATGCAACACAGCAGTATACTGCTGGACTTAATTTATCAAGACAACAGCTATATGCTTTGACTACAATAAATTATAACTTTGGAAAATTCCCAATAAGAAATGGAAAAACATTTGTACAAGTATATCAAGAAGGTGCTGCATTATATGAAGAAAACTCATGGCAACACAATAGATATATATGGGACAATTGGTGGTCTGCTATTGGGGGAGGTTCTGCTGGTCATATACCAGCAAGGGACGCAGCATTTGAGACTTATGTAAAAGGTGTTTATGATTTTAATAGTTCAAGTGCAGGAACTGTATTTGGAAGGAAATACTATATTTATTATACAAGTAGTCAGTTAGCACAATATGATTATGCACCTGATAAGCCAATTACTAGAACGTCATCTAATGAAGAAGAAATATTTACATATGTAGCAGGACTCGGAGGAAATTTATTAGAAGTGGCAGATCAATTGCATCAATCTCAAGTTAATTGGTCATATAGTGTTGGAGGAGATTTATTTTGGAATGATATTGAAATGTCAATTAATAATCCAAATCAAGTAACTTGCTGTGCAACATATGTATCTAGTTCATTATATTTAGCTGGATATTTTACAGAAGATGAAATGAATAATTTTAATTATAACTCTAGTAATTCATTATACAATTTTTTACTAAGTGTAGGATGGCAAACAATACAAAATTATAATGATTTACAACCAGGAGATGTAGTATTTATGGATAATACAGGTAATAAATCTGGAATAAATCACGTACAATTATATGCAGGAGATGGCTTGTGGTATAATGCAGGAAATAACGATGCTATTCATGGATCAGCACCATATTCACAAGGCAGTTGGGCAAGTAGTTCTTTCTTAGTTGCTCTTAGACAAAATTAAAAGTTTATAGATAAAGCTATAAAATCTAAATATTTATTAAAGGGAAAAAAATGAATATAAAAAAAATAATAATGTTATTATCAGTATTGCTTATTATAATTTTAATTACATTAGTAATTTTAATAATTTATGGTAAATATGAAAAAAAATATGAATATGATTCTCAAACTAATAATATACCTATTGAAGTAGTATCAACTTTGGAAAAGGTAAATGTTAGAAACAACTATTATATGGTAAAAAGTTGTGTAGAAAAATTTTATCAATATCTTACTAAGACTAATATAAATGAATATCGTATAATAGACGAAGAAACACAAGAATATGAAGAAAAAGTAAAAAAACAGGCAATATATGATATGATAGATGAAAGATACATACAATTTAAAGATATTACAGTAGATAATATTTTTGAGCAGATACATCCAATAGAAGAATCTACAGTAATTATTGAAGAAATGTATGTGAGTCAACAAGATGAAAATATGTCTAGCTATATTGTATATGGAAAATTAAGAAATAATAATACAAAAGAGAAGACAGATTTTCAATTATTAATAGAAGTTGATATGTTAAATAGAACTTTTAAAGTGATAATGCAAGACTATATTACTACTAATATAGGAAAAATAGAAGAAGATAATACATTAAATTTTGATTTAGAAGCTTCAATAGAAAAAAATACATATAACACATTTGATTACAAAAATATAACAGATGAAACATATGTAACAGATTTATTTAATCAATATAAAGATAATATGATGAATGATTATGAAGAAGCTTATAAAAGATTAAATGATGAATATAGTAAAAAAAGGTTTGGCACATATCAAGAATTTGAAAATTATGCTAAAAATAGAGCAAGAGAAAGTTTAGAAATGCAATTATCAAAATATCAGGTTACAAATTATGAGGGATATACTCAATATACTTGCATAGATGAAAATAATAATTACTATATTTTTTATGTTACAGGTGTAATGCAATACACAGTAATCCTAGACACATACACAATAGATTTACCACAATTTACAGAAAAATATAATTCATCATCAGATGCCGAAAAAGTGCTATTAAATATCCAAAAAATATTTTCAGCGATAAATGATGGAGATTATAACTATGTATATAATAAATTAGATAATACATTTAAACAAAATAATTTTCCAACTTTAGAGAGTTTTTCAAATTATATAAAACAAAATTTCTACGAAAATAATAGTATTGGATATTCTAATTATAAAACTAGTGGTGATTTACACATATATGAAATAAGTATTACAGATAAGGATAATGAAGCAAATCCTACAGTAACCAAAAACTTCATAATGCAACTTAAAGATGGAACAGATTTTGTAATGTCATTTAATGTTTAAAATAAAGGCAAATATCACATTATAGTTGGTATTTGCCTTTATTAGATGTAATACTTGAAAAAGAAATAAGTATAAAGTATAATTAATAGTAAGTTAAGCATGAAATTATATTTTAAATCTTTCGAAAAAGAAAGGAGCGAAAATTGATGGATGATAAAAAAAGAAAAGAAGTAATTGACAATATGATTAAACTAAGTGAAGGATTAAAAGAAGAACTTAGTGAAAATAAACAAGAAATTGTAGATATTGAATATTATAGAGATTTTAGAATAAAAGGAACAAATCTTGGTATAGATGGGGCTTACGTAGTAAAAATAAAAGATGATACTGTTCCTGAAAAAGAAACAAAAACACGTAATAAAGATGAAAAAGAAGTAGGATATTCATATCAAATATATGATAAAGATAATAATTTAGTAGCAACAGTAAATAAAGAAGGAGATATTACTTTTAATCCAGAGTATTTAGAAACAATAAGAAAAGGCTATTTGGATGATTTAAATTTGGAAGATGCAGAATTTGAATTACCAAAAGAATTAGAAAAAGATGATTTGGTTTTAGAAAAAGATGAAATAGAAGAAATTGAAAATGAGAAAAAGTTAGAAGATATTTCTAAAACAATTGGAACAGATGAAATTAATTCGTATTCTGAAATGAGTGTAAATCAAAGACCTGTATTTGATAAGATTACTAATAAACAAGAATTAAATCCAAATACAAGAGTAACACAAACAGAAACACTAGCAGATATTTTGCCAGAATTAAAACAAAAAGGAATTGTAACAGTTGGTGTAGTATATTCAGACTATAGTAAAGGGCAAAATGGAAGATTTTCGTTTATTGGAATTGATAAAAATGGGAAAATTCAGAGCATAGATAGTTTAGAAAATACACAAGGCACTACAACAGGACAAAAAGTTACGTCAATAAATAGTCGTGATGGTAGTTTAGTAGAACAAGAGCAAGTTGCTGGAATGGTTAGAATTAATGGAAGGAATACAGGAAGTGGAAGAGAAGAACTGTTATCAGTAAGACAAGAACAATATGGAATATTAGAAGTAGATTATGTAAGGGCAGAGCTAAGTGAAGATAAGGAAAAAAGATATGTATCTGCTCCAATTGAAACTAGAAATATTAGGCCTACTACAAGAAAAGTAAGAGATTTTATGGATAAAACTAAAAATCCAGATATGACAGAAGAAATAAAAAGAGCAACACCAGAACTTGAAAGAGATAATGAAACTAAAATGCAAAATATAGATGACACTGCAAGTAATGATAGAGTAGAGGCAGATGATATAATTGTTCTTGAAAATGGAGAAGAAACTACATTAAGAAAAGAAGCCGCTAAGGCTAAAGTTTCAGTAGAAGATTTTGTAAGACGATATAATGAAAGAACAGGAAATACACCAGATGAGAAGATTAATGATATTCAAGCCGAATATGCAGAAGAATATGGAGAGCCAACGAGAAAAAGATAGCATATAATTCATAAAGAATCACTTTCTAAAATATAATTTAGAAGGTGATTTTTTATATGAAAAGCAAAATACTTGCAATTTTTATTATACTTTTTTTAATAGCATCTTACGCAATAAAAATAAATGCTACTAATCAAAAAGATATTTTAAATACAGAAAAACTTGAAGATATAAATTCAATTGATACAGGAGAAATAGAAGATGACGATGAAGAAGTAGATATTAATGAAATATTAGAAACAGTAGCAGATATAGAAGAACTTGAAATAGAATCAAAAATAGCGCTAATTTATGATAGAGCATCTGGTAATATTTTATACGAAAAAAATGGAAATAAGCAAACCCCTATGGCAAGTACAACTAAAATCATGACCGCAATAGTTGTATTAGAAAATGCAAATTTAACTGATGTAGTAACAATAGATTCAAAAGCAGCAGGTACAGGAGGGTCAAGATTAGGATTAAAAAAGAATGATAAAATAACAGTAAATGATTTACTATATGGACTAATGCTAAGGTCAGGAAATGATGCAGCAGTTGCACTTGCAAATTATGTAGGAGGAAGTATAGACGGTTTTGCAGATATGATGAATAATAAGGCAAGAGAATTAGGGCTTGTAAATTCACATTTTATAGTGCCACATGGATTAGATAATGATGGGCATTATACAACTGCATATGAACTTGCAAAAATGGCAGATTATGCCTTGAAAATAGATAAGTTTAAGGAAATTGTATCTACTAAAAGTACAACTATAAATATAAGTGGATATCCAAAAGCTATTAATAATACAAATCAACTATTAGGTAGCATAGAAGGCGTGTATGGAGTAAAAACTGGTTTTACAAATGGAGCTGGTAGGTGTTTAGTATCAGCTTGTAAAAGAAATGAATTAGATATAATTACAGTAATAATTGGAGCAGATACAACAAAGCAAAGGACGGCAGATACAATTAAATTAATTAATTATGCGTATAATAATTTTGAAATTGTAAATATAAAAGAAATTATAGAAAATGAATTTTGCAAATGGCAGAGGATTAATCAAGGTAGAATATTTGTTAATAAAGGAATAGAAAATAATGTAGAATTGCTTTTAGAAGAGCCACCTTATGAAAAAATGGCAGTGGAAAAAGAAGAAAATGTCGAAATAGAAGTAGATTCGTTATTTTATTTAGAAGCTCCTGTAGAAGAAAATCAAGTTATAGGAAATGTAAAAGTTAAAAAATCAGGAGAAGTTATTGAAATATTAGACATAATGGTACAAAAAGAAATAAGAAAAAAAGAAATAGAAGATTATTTAATAATTTTTGCTAAGAAATTGTTAGAAGGAATAGATATTAGAGATATGTTGTAATGAGTAATGGTTCTATAATAGGTTCTATAATATTAGTTGGGGTAGCAAAACTCCAACTATTGACATTGAGCCATACAAAAAGTAGAGAAGAGCTTTCGCAAATTTCTCTACTTCTTGCTGATGAAAACCTACAGGAAATCCGATTTACACAACTTTTATTATAGGCTTGCACCATTTTTACTATTCATCAAGGTTTTTCAACACATATTCTATAATTTGATTTATCGCAGAATTAAAACTAATTTCGTTCTTTTCAGCTAGAGCATTTATTTTATCAAATGTTGTTCCACTCATTCTAATTGTTCTTGTTATTGTATCATTTCCATTTTGTTCTTTTATTATTTTTAGTTTTTCCATTGCACTTGAACCCCCTACTTTCTACATATTTATTATTGCAAAAAAGCAATTTTAAAATAAGTACATAAAATAGTACACAAAATCAAAAATATGTGATACAATACTTTTGAAAAGTAAAATTTTTCGGATAAGAGGGGTGGATATATGGCTAACCTTATAGTTATTTGTATCCTTGGTTTAATTCTAATGCTAAGTAGTAAAAATCCTATTATTTTTATTGTAGGTGCTATAATCTTAATTTTTATATTATCAGGTTTTAATACATCAGCGCTTGGAATTGTTTTTTTTGTAATAATAGTATCTATAGTGGGATATGTAATTTATGATAAATCAAAAAAAGAGCAAGAAAAAATTGAAGAACAAGAAAGAATTGAAGAACAAGAAAGAATTAAAGAACAAGAAAGAAAAAAAGAACAGGAGAAAATTAAAGAAGAAAAAAGATTAATAGAAATAAGGGAAGAAGAAAGAAGAAAAGAAGAA
>CALXVN010000018.1 GCA_944392085.1 uncultured Clostridia bacterium
TTCTCTAAAATTATTCATAATCAAAACCTCCATAAATTTACTAAAATAATTGGGCTCAAAATGGGCACACAACCCACAAAAAATAACCCCAAATCACATAAATTTACAAAGTCAAAAAATTGGGCACACCAAATATACCAACGAATACAACTCAAGACCAGATTTACCAATGCTTTGCGAGCTTTACTCATAACCCGTTGTTGTGGAAAAAATAAGAAATAAAAATAAATGAATAAAACTCTAGAGCTACAAGTAATTGCTAGCTCTTAATTTTGTGCCAAAATAAGTGGTATAAAGTGTATGTAAAGTTATAAAGAATATAAAGAAACAAAAATAAAATATTTCTTTTAAAGCATTGACTTTAAAGGAAATATTTTATCAATGAAATTACTATAAATATATAGTAAAATATTTGACATTACTATAGAATTATAGTAAAATAATCTTGTAAAATTTTTTTAGGGGAGAAAAAATGGAAAAAGAAGATTACAGAAGGTATTTAGAAAATATATCTGATTATTTAAATGTATGGTCTATATGTTCTTTGTACAATGAAAAATATCCATCAGAAAAAATTGATTATACAAATTTAAAAAACTTTGTTAATAAAAAAATGTATGAAAAAATAAGCATAAAAAGATTAGAAAATTTGACTTTTTTTATAAAACAAAATGTTGGGATGGATTTAATTTTAGAAAATAATAATGAAAGACATTTAATTGAAAAGTCTAAAAAAGAAATAAAGCAAGAACTTTTAAAAATAATAGAAAATTATGAAGGAGATAATAAAAATGTTTAAAATAAATGAAAAAAGTAAATTAGTAGAAGGCTTGAATGAGGAAAAAAAACTAGATAGAGCAGATATTCACTCATTCCACAGATACTATGGTAAGCTAATTCCAGCTATTCCAAGTTATTTTATAAAAGAATTTACAAAAGAAAATGATGTTATATTTGATCCATTCTCTGGATCTGGAACAGTTGCAGTCGAAGCTAAGCGATTAAAACGTAATTTTGCTGGTGTAGAAATAAATCCATTATCAGTTCAAATTGCAAAGGTAAAAACATATAATTTAGATGAAGAAATTTTAGATAAGATTAATAATGAACTATTACAGATAATAGAAAAAGATAAAACAAAGGTTAAAGAAGATGAAAAACCTTATATTATGAATAGAAATCACTGGTTTAAGGATTTTGTACAAGATGATTTAATTAGAATAAAGAGAGATATAGATAAATACTTTGATAAAAATAAAGAATATGGTATAGAGTATAAAAAGTTTTATTTATTAACTTTATCTGCTATCATAAAAAATGTAAGTAATGCAGATACTAGACATGTTTTTCCTGGATTTAGTAAAAGAATGCATCAATTAGAAGAAGAGGGAAAAATACATACAGACGTAAAAGCTTCTTTTAAAAGAGCTGTAAAATCAAGAGCAAAAGCATATTCAATTTATGAAAATAATAAAAATTTTACAGATATATTAGAAGGTGATTCTACAGAAATAGATTTAAGTAAATACAAAAACAAAATAGATTTAATTGTTACAAATCCTCCATATATATCATCAGTACGCTATATTGAAACATTAAAACTAGAAATGTATTGGATGGAAGTTATAAAAACATTGGAAGAATATAATAATTTAGCTCATGAAATGATAGGAAATGACAAGTTAAAAAAAGAAGAATACAAGGATATAGAATTAACAAATTATAAAGAAATAAATGAAGTAATCTATGATATGTATTCTATAGATATAAAAAGTGCAAAAATAATAGGAGAATTCTTTAATAAAATGGAAAAAGTCATAATTAAAATGTCAAAATTATTAAAGAAAAATAAATATCTTGTTATGAAAATATCAGACAGTAAAATGAAAAAGAAAAAGATTTCTACAGGAGAATTTTTAACACTAATAGCAGAAAAGAATGGATTTAAATTGAAGGATGTATTTTTAGATGAAATTAACAATAATAGTAGATCTTTAACAACAGCTAGAAATACATATAGTGATATAATAACACATGATTATATAATAATATGGGAGAAAATATAATGTATGATAGTATTCAAACAATAAGGTATATGGGAAATAAAAATAAATTATTAGACTTTATTATACCAGAAATTGAAAAAATTACAACATCAAAATCAATAGTATGTGATTTAATGAGTGGTACAAATTGTATAGGATATGCTTTAAAAAGTAGATATACCATATATGCAAATGATGTTCAAAAATATAGTGAATGCATAGCTAAAGCATTAATTGAAAATAATTTAGTTATTATAAATAAAAAGAGTTGTAAAGAAGATTTAGAAGAGAATTATAAGAAAAATTTAAAAGAAATGCAATATAACTTTTTTTATAAAACATATTCAGATACATATTTTTCTGATTTACAATGTAAAGATATTGATTCAATAAGATTTGCTATAGAGCAAATAAATGATGAAAATAAAAGAAGCTTATATTTAACAGCTTTAATGAGTGTTATGTGTAAAGTACAATCTACCACAGGGCATTTTGCACAATATATGCCGAAAGATCATAAAAGAATTATTCCACTAAGGAATATGAATGTGTGGAATGAATTTATAGATAAATGCGAAGATTTTAAGAAAATAATTAATAATAATATGAATAATAAATCATTTAATCTTGATTATAAAAAACTTATAAAGCTTGAAGAAATGAAAAATGTAGAAACATTTTATTTGGATTCACCATATTCTGGAGAGCAATATTCTAGATTTTATCATATTTTAGAAACAGTGGTAAAATATGATAATCCAGATGTATCATATAAAGCAAAATATAGAAACGATAGATTTATGTCAGACTTTTGTTATAAAAGTAAGGTAAGTAATGAATTTGAAAATATAATAAAATACTGTAAAACGAATAATTCTAATTTAGTAATTAGCTATTCAAACAAAGGCGTAATTAGTTGTGAAAAATTAGAAGAGTTATGCAGGAAATATTATAATAATGTTGAAGTTAAAACTTATGATTATAAGCATTCTACACAAGGAAAAGGAAACAACAAATTACTGGAATATTTATATATTTTAAGGAGGAGTTAAAACTTCTCCTTTTTTGTAGAAAAAAATCAAATTATATGATAAAATACAATAGAAATATTATAATTTGTTGGAGGAATATACATGGAAAGAATTAATATAGAAGAACTAGGAATACAATTTAAGCAAATAGTTAGTGGACCAGCACCAGTTGGTAGAATATTAAACTATATCATTCTTGCTGGAAAAAATACATTAAAACATGTGAATGGACATAGAACAACCAATCTTGCTGACAATATAGGAAGTGCATGGACTACTGAGTTTATGATAGGATTAGGATTACTTACAGTTGGAAGAAAAGCTGATATAGGAAATTATTTAGATTTGACAGAAAATGGTAATAAAATATATGGAATAATAAAAGATTCTTCATTTACATTTAACGAAGGAATTAATGTTAGTATAATAAAAAGAGAAGTGGAAATGAGTTGTCCAGATCTTTTCCCTGTATTTGAAAAAGTTTTTAGAGAAAGTGTTGTTTATAAAATATTAAAACTATATTTAGAAGAAAATGGTTATGAATATGAGAGAACCTCTTTTTTAAATAATTATTTTGAAGAATTAAAATATTTATATGATGAATCAAAAGAAGTTTATTATGTTAAAGATGTTCGAAGCACAAGTGTTACTACAGGTGGAAACAGAGTACCAAGCTTGATACAACTATGTGAGTTCTTTAATTATGTTATAGATGCAAATAGCAAATTATTATTTATTAAAGAACAATTTGATAAAGAATATAGTTTAGGTGTAGAGAAAAAAACATTTTCTAAAGAAGATTTAGAAAAAGCTCAAATTCAAGAAAATAAGATAATAAAGGAAATCGAAAATTTAGAAGAAAAATATGGGGTAGATGGTACAGTTGCAATAGAGGCTGTTGTTAGAAATAGTAATGTCCAAAAAATGTTTAGAAATAATTTGATTGCTGAATATGGATGTAAATGTATGATATGTGGAATTGAGAACATAGAATTACTAGTAGCTAGTCATATAAAACCAGCTAAAGACTGTAATGTTCATGAAAAAATCAATAATAACAATGGATTATTGCTGTGTGCTAATCATGATAAATTATTTGACAGATATCTTATAACATTCAAGTTTGATACTGGTGAAATAGAAGTTTCAAATAAAGTGAGTCAAAGTGATAAAGAAAAATTAGGTATAAATGAAAGTATAAAATTAGATGAAAAAATCATGAATGAAGAAAGAACTACTTTTTTGGCGCTGCATAACATTGAATATCATAATAAAAATGGAGGAGATAATTAATGTCCATGATTGATAGCATTTTTAGTACACGCTATTTTTCGGAAAAATTAAAACTAAATATTTCAAGTGAAAATGTTGGAAGAATAGGACAAACTTTATTTAATTCTAAAATAAGTTTAAACCCACATCAAATAGAATCTGCTTTATTTTATTTTAAAAACCCATTTAGTAATGGAGTTATTCTTGCAGATGAAGTGGGATTAGGTAAAACAATTGAAGCAGGAATTATTATCTCACAAACATGGTGTGAACGTAAAAGGCGTATACTAATTATTTCTCCTGCTTCATTGATAAAACAATGGCAAGAAGAATTAAATACCAAGTTTAATTTAAATGCAGAAATTTTGGATAGGAAGAATTATAATTCATATCTAAAAAGAGGATATGATAATCCGTTTGATGTTATGAATAAAATATTTATTTGTTCTACTAATTTTGCAAGTAGTGAATATATGAATATAAAAAATTCAAATATAGATTTGGTAGTAATTGACGAAGCACATAATTTAAGAAATGTATATTCAAAAAGTAATACAATGGCCAAAAATATTCTAGAAGGGGTCATTGATAAGAAAAAAGTTCTGTTAACAGCTACTCCTTTTCAGAATTCTTTAATGGAACTATATGGAATAACAAGATATATCAATAATGATTTATTTGGTGATCCAAGTTATTTTAAGTATAAATATATAAGAAATTATCAGGATAATTTAACTGAATTAAGAGAAAGATTAAATTTGATATGTAAAAGAACATTGAGAAAACAAGCTGAAAAGTATATTAAATATTCAAAAAGAATTACCAATACATTTGAATTTACTCAAAATGATAAAGAACAGATTCTCTATAATAAAATAACAGATTTAATTTTAGATTTAAGATTTGAAAGAATTTTTGGAAAAGGAAGAACACAGTTAATAATTCTAATTTTTCGAAAGTTATTATCGTCTTCAACTTATGCTGTAATAGGTACGTTGGAATCAATCAGAAATAATATCCAAAATAAAAAAATAGATGAAATTATTGATAATGAATTGATGGAAGCAATACAAGAAGATGAAGATTATATAGATGAAATTGAAGATGAAGAAAAAAATGATATTGATAATACAATTTTAGATATTTTTATAAAAAAAATAGATGAATGTATAGAATTAGCTAAATCAATTGAAATAGATACAAAAGCACAGAAATTATTGGAGGCATTAAATTATTCTTTTGATATTATTGAAAAAGATAAAAATAGAAATAAAAAGATTCTTATATTTACTGAATCGAGAAGAACACAAGACTATCTATATGATTTGTTATTAAAAAATAATTATAATAAAGTTTTAAAATTTAATGGTAGTAATAATGATAAAATTGCAAAAGAAATATATTCTAACTGGAGTGAAAAGCAAAATCAAGAAGCAATAAGAAGAAATTCAAAAGTATCTAATATTAGACAAGCATTATTAGAAAGTTTTAAAAATGATTTTGATATAATGATTGCAACTGAAGCTGCAGCAGAAGGTTTAAATATGCAATTTTGTTCAGTTATGATTAATTATGATTTGCCATGGAATCCACAAAGAGTTGAACAAAGAATTGGAAGATGTCATAGATATGGACAAATAAATGATGTTGTTGTTATTAACATGTTAAATTCATCAAACGCAATTGATAAAAGAATTTATGAATTATTAAGTCAAAAAATGTTTTTATTTAATGATGTGTTTGGAGCTTCAGATGAAATTCTAGGAAGACTAGAGGGAACTAATGAATTGCAAAAAAATATAATTGAAATTTATAAAAAATGTAGAAAACCTGAAGATATTGATAAAGCCTTTGATGAATTACAAAAATTATATGAACAAGATATTAATAGTAAAATGATAGAGACAAGGAAACAATTACTAGATAATTTTGATGAAGACATACAAAAGAAATTTGATAATACATTAGATGAAACGAAGAAATACTTAAAAGAATTTGAAACTGATTTTTGGAGAGTTTTAAATTTCTGTCTTAAAGATTTTGCAATATTTAATGAGGAAGATTATAGTTTTAAAATAATTAAAGAAAATCAATACTTACCTTTAGGAGAATATACTATTTTAAAAGAAATAGCTTCAGGAAGAAATATTGTTACACCTAACGATACTTTTGGAAGTAAAATTATTGAAGAATACTATAATAAGAATGAAATAAATGGAAATGTTGAATTTGATTTAAGTAATTATAAATATAGAATAAAGGAACTAGAAAAAATTAAAAATAAATCTGGAATAATGTTTTTATCAAAATTGTCAATTTCATCGTTTGAAGAAAATGAATTTTTGTTATTAGATGGTATTTTAGAAGATGGAACTATACTTGATCAAGAATCATGCCAAAAAATAATGAGATTATTTGCAAATAAGTATAGTATATGTACTATAAAAGAAAACGATGAATTATCAAAAAATCATCAATTGCATATTGATAGTATTGTTAAAGCCATTTCAGAAAAAAATGCAGATATGTTTGCAAAAGAATCATTAGAAATAAATAGATGGGCTGAAGATATGACAGGAAGTATTCAATTAAAAGCGAATATTCTTAGAGAAAAGAGAAAGGAAAAACAAAGGCTTTTAGATTATGCTATAACAAGTGTAGAACAAGAAGAATTAGAAAAAGAAATATCAGACTTAACAAAGAAAATAAAGAATATGTGGTTGGAATTATCTGATGCGGAAGAATCAGTAGAAGAGAAAAGAAGAAATATGATTAGAAAACTAAAAAGAGAGCAAATGAAAACTACTACAATCAATAAAATATTTGCAATTGAGTTTAAGGTGGTGTAAAAATGGATAATAATCAAAAATGGATTAATGAGGTTATGAGCCAAAATGTAGATGCTTCCATTGGAGAAGACTATACCAGACTAGCATTAAACTTTGTATTTATTAAAGATAATATATTTGAAAATAAAATATATTTAAAAAGAGTAGTTGAATTTATTTATAGATTTTATATTGATAATGACAATTTAGCTAAGGTTAATCCATCTCCTTTAATAAAAAATATAAAGCATTATAAACCTTATGATTTATATAATTATTGTTATGAACAATTATTGATATGGAAGAAAGATAAAAAATCATTATTATCTTGTAATAAGGAGTACATAGAATTATCTTCTAAAATTGATAATAATAATGATTTTATTAATAAATATAAATTCATAATAAAGATGATGTTTATAAAATTCTTAAAAAAAGAAATTTGGTATGATGATAATATAGCATCTAATGTAAACGAAGACTTGAATATAGAACAATATTTATCATATATGAAGAGTAGCAAAGAAAGAAATAGGATGTTCGAGGAAATAAATTATTGCCCATTATGTGAAGAAACTGATGAAAAGGCCTTAAATGCTATCCATATAGTAAAATATAATAAATGTGGACAAGATGAATTAGTAGATAAAAATAATATGCTGTTATTGTGTGATGAACATTGTAAAGAATATATGGAAAATAAATTTCAGTTTTTAGATAACGGATATATTAGCATAATAGAACCAAGCTTTAATTTAGATAAAAGAATGCATTTAGGAATAGAGTTATTAAATTGCAATCGAAAAAAATTTATTGAAAGGAGTATAATGGTAAAAGATAATACAAAAAAATAAAATCTTAAAGAAAACGGATTTCAAAAATGAAAAAGAACTTCAAACATATGTAGAAAATAATATAAAATTTTAATATTATGCTTATATGAATCAAGAGAATTAAAAAATATAGAGAGAATATAAAGGAATTCAAGCAATTGAATCTAAATTAAAAATATGAGATTATAAAGAAGTTATTGAAATGCATGATGTCGTATATATAAAAAGGAAAATATTAATGATAGATTTAACAAATAAAATCATTAATACTTTCTTGAATTAAAAATAAATTAATAAGGTTAAGTATGAAAACCAACCTCAGAAGCGAAATAATAAAAATGTCTACTATTAACATAATTATAACACAAACATAATGTCAGAAATTGTAGAAATTTGACAGATAGTATAAAAAATTATCTATAATGAACTATAGGTCGAAATTTTAATTTTTGATTGACTTTGCTAAATATAAGTTATAAAATGGAATAGTAAAAAATATATATTAAAAAAACAATTAGTGGAGGAAGCAAGATGATAATTTTATTAGATGCAATGGGCGGAGATAATGCACCAGATGCAAATATAAAAGGAGCAGTAAAGGCAATAAATCAAATAAAATCAAAAGTAGTTTTGATAGGTCAAGAAGAAGTTATAAAAGCACGTATAAAAGAACTATATGGGAAAGATGATATAAATGCAATATCACCAAGATTAAGCATAAAAAATGCAACAGAAACGATAGAAATGGAAGATATTCCAACACAAGCAATAAAACATAAAAAAGATTCCTCTATGGTTGTAGGATTTAATATGCTAAAGCAAGGAGAAGGAGATGTATTTATTTCTGCTGGAAACTCAGGGGCTTTACTTACAGGAGCAACACTTCTAGTAGGAAGAATTAAAGGAATAGATAGACCAGCATTAGCAGGAATATTGCCAGCATACAAAAGTAGATTACTTCTTATGGATTGTGGATCAAATACAAATTGTAAGCCAATTAACTTACTTCAATTTGCACAAATGGCAAGCATATACTTGAAAAATACGTTTGGAATAGAAGCTCCTGCTGTAGGTTTACTAAATATAGGAACAGAAGAAACAAAAGGAAATGAGCTTACAAAAGAAAGCTACAAGCTATTAAAAGAAAATGCAGAAAAATTAGACATAAATTTTGTGGGAAATGTAGAAGGAAGAGATGCATTCTCTGGTAAAATAGATGTAGTTGTAACAGATGGATTTACAGGAAATGTGTTTTTAAAATCTATTGAAGGTTTAGGTAAATTAGTAAAGAAAAGCCTAAAAGAAAGTTTAACACATAACATATTATCTAAAATTGCAGCACTTCCAAGCTTGCCAGCAATAAAAAGATTTGCTAAAACAGTAGATTATAAAGAATATGGTGGAGCATTATTTTTAGGAGTAAAAAAACCAGTAGTAAAAGCACATGGAAGCAGTGATGAAAAATTATTTGAATTTACAATAAAACAGGCAGAAAAATTTGTAGAGAATAAAGCAGTAGAAAAAATGATAGAAGCTTTTGAAAATAAAAATTAATACTAACCAGTACAAAAAATACATATAATATTTATAATAAAAAAATCTAAAAAAGCTTAAAAAATAGGCAGTTTAACAAATATTTTGATAAAATTTTAAAAATATATTGACAATTAAATTAATATGTATTATTGTTAGATAGAACTAAATGATAAAAATATTTAAGGAGGTGAACTTAAATTATGAGTTCAGAAGAAGTTTTTGAAAAAGTAAAAGGAATAATAGTTGAACAATTAGGTGTAGCTGAAACAGCAGTTACAATGGAAGCATCTTTTATAGATGACTTAGGAGCAGATTCACTTGATATAGTTGAGTTAATAATGGCTCTTGAAGAAGAGTTTGATATAGAAATACCAGATGCTGATGCAGAAAAGGTTGTTTCTGTAGGAGATGTTGTAGATTATATAAAAGATCATATAGCATAAGATAAAAACGAAGTAATCAAATTAGATTGCTTTGTTTTTTTGTGCAATTGGGGACGTACACCTTTTGCGCATTTTGTAAATAATAGTAAATATATATAAATTAAAAAAATGCGCAAAAGGTGTACGTCCCCAATTGCACATTTTTCAAAAAAGGTGTATAATATATTTGATTTTGCTTATAAATAAAATATTATAAAGCTTTGGAAGGAAGGTGTAAAAAGAATATGAATTTTGAAGAATTAGAAAAAAATATAGGATATACATTTAACAACAAAGAACTCCTAAAAAAAGCATTAACTCATACATCTTATGCTTATGAGAAACATATAGAAAGTAATGAGAAATTAGAATTTTTAGGAGATAGCATTTTAGAATATATATCAAGTAAATATATATATAACAATTATAGTAATTTAAGAGAAGGTGAAATGACTAAAGTTAGAGCAGAAGTAGTGTGCGAAGATAGTTTATATAATGTTGCAAAAGCACATAATTTTAGTGATTTTATCTTAATCGGGAAAAGTGAAGCAAATACGGGTGGAAAATTTAAACCTGCCATTTTAGCTGATAGCATAGAGGCAACAATTGCAGCAATATACTTTGATGGTGGATTAGAAGAAGCAGAAAAATTCATAATTAATAATTTAAAAGATGCAATACAAAAGTCTACAAAACATGTAGGAATGAAGGATTTTAAAACAGTACTACAAGAAAAATTACAAGAAAACGGAGAAGTTAATATAAAATATACAGTAATAAATGAAATCGGTCCAGATCATGATAAAACATTTGTTGTAAAAGTTGAATTAAATGGAAAAAAACTAGCAGAAGGAAAGGGAAAAACTAAAAAACATGCTGAAATGAATGCAGCAGAAAAAGCATTACAAGGGTTAAAATAAATTTTAATATTTATTTCATAGAATAGAGTAGAAAAGAGACTTATACGAAAGGAGGAGGCAGAATTGAAAAAAGAATATATAATTCCTATTTTTGTACCACATTTAGGTTGTCCTAATAATTGTACTTTTTGTAACCAAAAAAGGATAAGTGGGCAAACTAAACAAGTAACAGCAAAAGATGTAAAAGAGACTATTGACTATTATTTAAAAAATTTTAAGGATAATCATAAATATGTTGAAGTTGCATTTTTTGGTGGAAGCTTTACAGCAATTGAAAAAGAAAAACAAATTGAGCTTTTAGAAGCAGCTCAAGAATACATAAAAAACAAAAAAGTAAATAGTATTAGAATATCTACTAGGCCAGATTGCATAGATAAAGAAATTTTAAAGAGAATGAAAAAGTATCATGTTAAAACTATAGAACTTGGTGTTCAATCAACCAACAATTACATATTAACTAGATGTAAGAGAGGACATACAGGAGAGGATGTAAAAAAAGCTTCAAAATTAATCAGAAGATTCGGTTTTATCCTAGGACATCAGATGATGGTAGGACTTCCAGAAAGTACAAAGCAAGATGAAATAAATACGGCAAAGGAATTAATAAAACTAAGACCAAAAATTGTTAGAATATATCCAGTGCTTGTAATAAAAGATACTCAGCTTGCAGATGAGTATGAAAAGGATGAATATATTCCTCTTACAGTAGGACAAGCAGTAGAAAGATGCAAAGAAATAGTAGATTTATTTAATAGAAATAGAATAAATGTTATAAGGATTGGACTTCAAAACACTGAAGAAATATCAGATCCAAATACTGAAAAAAGTAGTGTTATTGCAGGACCATACCATCCAGCATTTAGGCAGTTAGTTGAAGATAGCATGTGGTATGATGCAATAGTAAATAAAATAAAAAAGATAAATGATAAAGTAAAAAAAGTAAAGATAATAGCAAATGATATAAATGTAAACAATATCATAGGACATGGTAAAGAAAACATGTTAAAACTAAAAGAAATATATAATGTAGATATTGTAATAGAAAAAAATGATAAAATAAAACCAGGAAGATTTAAAATCGAAATTTTAGAATTATATGAATAGAATAAAATCACTTATTATTGGAAATAATAACAATAGTAGGTGATTTTGTTTGAAAAAGCTAACAAGAAAACAAATTTTGTTAAAAAAATATATTAAAGATGGAATATATATAGTTATAGGTTGTTTACTAATGGCAATAGGAACTTCATTATTTTTGCTTCCAAACCAACTATCATCAGGTGGTTTTGCTGGTATTTCAACAATTATATATTATTTATTTAACTTGCCACTTGGTACAACAATGTTAATATTAAATATACCGCTATTAATATTAACAATTATAAGGGTTGGAAAAGAAACAGCGATAAAAGGAATAATAGGAACAATAGTTTTATCGGCATTTATAGATATATTAGAAAGATTTGAACCCCTAACTCATGATAGATTACTAGCATGTATTTATGGTGGGATTTTTGTAGGATTAGGAACTGCCATAGTATTAAAGTCAAGTGCTTCAACTGGGGGAACAGATTTACTTTCGTATATAGTTCGTTCATTTAAGCCACATTATAGAACTAGTAATTTAATTGTAATTGTAGATACAGCAATTATATTATTAAATGTTATCTTTTTTAAAGAAATAGAAATTGGTTTATATTCAGCAATAGCAATATATTTAATGGGAAAAATGATAGATATAGTTTTTGAAGGAATATATTTTACAAAAATGATGTTTATTGTATCAAATAAATATAAAGAAATAGCACAAGAAATAGGAAAAAGGCTTGATAGAGGAAGCACAGGGCTTTATGGAAAAGGAATGTATACAAGGGAAAAGAAGATGATGCTTTGGTGTGTAGCATCACGTGGAGAAGTTGCAAAAATCAAAGAGATAGCAAAAGAGATAGATCCAAAAGCATTTATAGTAATTTCAAGTGCAAGAGAAGCATGGGGAAAGGGATTCAAATAAAAAATAATTAATTGACACTTAAGTAATAAATTTATATAATATAGGTAATATGAAAATTAATACCGTTTATTTTGTATGCAAAAAAAGGAGAAAAAAATGCAAGAACAAAAATATATTTTAAAAAATATTTCGTCTTTTGAACCAAAGCATATTTTTGAATGTGGACAATGTTTTAGATGGGATGAAGAAAGTGATGGAAGCTATACAGGTATAGTAAAAAATAATGTAATAAATGTAAAAAAAGTGGATAATGAAGTTATATTTTCTAGTTTTGGTGCAGATAATTTGGAAAAACTAGTAATAGATTATTTTGATTTAAACAGAAATTATGAAGAAATAAAAACTTCACTTTCTAAAGTAGATGAATATTTAGAAAATAGTATTAAGTATGGAAGTGGAATACGAATACTTAATCAAGATTTATGGGAAACGATTATCTCTTTTATAATTTCTGCAAATAATAATATTCCAAGAATAAAAGGGATAATAAATAGATTATCATATAAATATGGTAATAAAATAGAATGGAAGGGAAAAGAGTACTATACCTTTCCAACAGTAGAAGAATTATCAAAAGCTACGGTAGAAGATTTAAGAAAAGCAGGTTTAGGGTTTAGAGATGTAAGAGTATTTGATACAACTAAAAAAATATTAGAAAAACAAGTAGATTTAGAAGAACTTCATAAAGAAAAAGATACTAAAAAAGTAAGAGAAACTTTGTTAACTTTATCTGGAGTTGGACCAAAAGTTGCAGATTGCATATTATTATTTTCTACATTAAAAAGATTTGATGTATTTCCAATAGATGTATGGGTAAGACGTGTAATGAATGATTTGTACATAAAAAATGAAGATGAGTCAAAAGTAAATAAAAAAGAAATAGAAAAATTAGCAAAAGAAAAATATGGTGATTTAGAAGGAATAGCACAACAATATTTGTTTTATTGGAAAAGGGATACTGCGTAAAATTAATTAAATTTTTACAAATATCATAAAAAATGATATAAAACTTGAGAATACAAGGTTATATAAATACTAATTTTAGTTTGCACAATCAAATAAAAAAGAGGTACAAGTATGGAGAATTTTCAAAGTATATCTGAGTTATTAAATTATACAGAGAATATAAAAGGTAAGAGATTTAAAGAATTTGATAAAGATAATGCCCTAAATGTAACAAGTTTAAGAGATAAGGGATTACTTGGAAAATTAATAGAAACAGAGTTTTATAAATACCCAAATAACTCAAATGCAAAAGCAGATTTCGATAATCTAGGCGTAGAACTAAAAGTTACAGCATTTAAAAGAAATAAAACTCGGAAAAGCAGAAAAAGCATATTCTGCGAAAGAAAGATTGACATTAAGTAAAATAAATTATATGCAAATAATAAATGAAGAATTTGAATTTAGTAAACTATTATTTAAAAATAAGAAAATTCTTATTATTTGGTATAAATATGAAGAAAATACTAATTATGCAGATATGGAAATAATGGACTACCAACTTTACGATATATCACAAGATGAAGAGATTATAAAAAATGACTTTTACATAATAAAAGATATGGTTGTTAAAGGTGAGGCACATAATTTATCAGAAGGACAAACATCATATTTAGGAGCATGTATTAAAGGAGCAACTTCTTCGGATAGAACACCTCAACCTAATAATACTGAGCTAGCAAAGCCAAGAGCATTTTGTTTAAAAAATTCATATATGACGGGTATTTTTAGAATTTTGTTATATGGAAATCAAATAAATGAAGAAATAGTAACATTCAAAACAATAGAAGAATATGTATTTAATATATTAAAGAATTATATTGGAAAAACACAACTTGAAATATATAATATAATAACAGATGAAGACTATTCAAATAGAATTCCTAAAAATATAAGTAAGATGATTTCAGATAGATTAATCGGAAAAGATGAAGAATTAGAAAATAAAAATGAGTTATTTAGGAAAACAACATATATAATAAAGAATTTACCAGTATATCCCAATAATGAACCTGTAGAGAGAATGTCATTTAGAAATTTAAGAATTTCTGAGTTTGAAAAGAATTGGGAAGAATCTGAATGGAAACAATATTTTGAAGAAGTAACTTTATTAGTAATTTGTTTTGAAGCAGAAAACAATAAAATAAAAAATGGATATAGAAAATTAAAAGAAATAAAAACAATTTCTTTTACAGATAAAGATTTAGAAAATATTAAAAAAGCATATGAGATGATTCAAGTTGCTATTAAAAATGAAAATATAGATTTATTACCATATCCAAATTCTTATAAAAATCAAATAATAGAAATTGCACCAAAAGGAGTAAAAGGAGATGATGCTTATCATAACTTCTTTAAAAGCAATACTACTAAAACAACATTTATGTTAAGTAAAGATTTTATAGAAAAAAATTTAAAAAATAATTAAAAATACAATTAACAATAAACAAATGTTTTTTAAAATATTTTAAAAAATTTCCAAATCGATCTTTACAAAATAAAAAAAATATTATAAAATAATGGAGATAAAAACAAAAGGAGATATACATAAATGATAGAAAAAACAGTTTGTGAATTATTTGCAGGAGTAGGCGGATTTAGATTAGGACTAGAGAAAGAAAATCCAGAATGGAATACAGTTTGGGCTAATCAATGGGAGCCAGGGAAAAAAAAACAATATGCATTTGATTGTTATGTTTCACACTTTGGAAAAAGTGAAAATTATATCAATGAAGATATTGCAAGTATAGATAAAAATATTATACCAGCACATAATTTATTAGTAGGAGGGTTTCCTTGCCAAGACTATTCAGTAGCAAGAACAGGCGCAGAAGGAATAAATGGTAAAAAGGGAGTATTATGGTGGCAAATAAGGGATATATTAGAAATAAAAAAGCCTAAATTTGTATTACTAGAAAATGTAGATAGATTATTAAAATCACCAGCAAAACAAAGAGGAAGAGATTTTGGGGTAATATTAGCATGTTTTAATGACTTAGGATATAGTGTTGAATGGAGGGTAATAAATGCAGCAGACTATCGGATTTGCCCAAAAGAGAAGAAGAACATTTGTATTTGCCTCTAAAAACAATACATCTTATTACAAGTCAATAAAAGATAAAAGTTTTGAAGATATTATACATAAAAATGGATTTTTTGCAAAAGAATTTAAGATTGAAAATAATACAAAAGGAATTTGTGTGGACTTTGAATATCAAGATATATATTATGTATCAGATAACTTTAAAATGGCATTTGAAAATGCAGGGATTATGAAAGATGGAAAAATATACACAGAAAAAGTAGAAGCCAAATATATTGAACCGACTAAATTGATAGAAGTTCTAGAAGAAGATGTAGATAAAAAATACTATGAAGTAGGAAATATTGATAAGTGGAAATATTTAAAAGGCCCTAAAAAAGTAAAGAGAACAAGTAAAACAGGATTTAAATATATGTTTTCAGAAGGAGGAATGCTATTTCCAGATGCATTAGATAAACCAGCAAGAACTATGCTAACAAGTGAATCTAGTGTAAATAGAAGCACTCATATTATAGAGGATCCTAAGAAAAAAGAATTAAGAATATTAACTCCTGTAGAAGCAGAAAGAATAAATGGATTTGACGATAACTGGACAAATACAGGAATGCCAGAAAAGTTTAGATATTTCTGTATGGGAAATGCGCTAGTAGTTGGGCTGATTGAAAAAATGGGAAAGAGACTTGATGAAATATTTGATAAAGAGGATTAAATATATTTTTTAAGTACAAGATTTTTCTTTCAAATATTTATTTAGCGCTTATATCTTACTTTTTCTTTTATAATACAAATATTATAGAACAAAAGTAATATTAGTAGTTATAGTTTTTACAAATTAAAAGTATAAAAATGGAGAAACAAAATGAGTATATTAAGAAAAAGTTTATTAATTATACTATTTTTTACATTATTTCTAATAATATTTGAAATTAATGCTTATGCTAAAAGCTATAGTATTGATAATATGGATATACAGGCTAATATTTTAGAAAATGGAGATGTAAATATCAAGCAAAGTATAACATATAATTTTGACGGAGATTATAATGGAATATACATAAGTATTCCATATACAATAAATGATATAGAGCATGACGAAATAATAAGTGATAAAAAAATAAATGACAATTTATACACTGGATATGGAATAACAATTAATTCAATAAAAGATGGAAAAAATCAAGAATATATAGAAACAAGTTACGCAAGGAATGGAAAATCAGGAGTATATACAATAGAAAGAGAGCTTGGACTAGAAACAGTTAAAGTATATTCTCCATCAAGTTATGAAACAAAGGAATTTATTTTAGATTATACGATTAGCAACTTATGTGTTAAACATAAAGATATAGGAGAGCTTTACTATAATTTTATAGGTGGAGAATGGGATGTAGATATAAACAACTTAAATATTGATGTGTATTTGCTAAATAATAAAGAGGAAATATATATATGGGCTCATGGACCATTAAATGGTGTTTCAAAAATTATATCAAATCAACATGCGAATTTTAAAGTAGATAATGTAAGAAAAGGCCAGTACGTAGCAACAAGAATCATTTTCAATAATAGCAATATAAGTAACTCTACGAAAACGTCAAATATAAATGCAAAAGATATAATTTTTAATGACGAAAAAGAAATTGCCGAGAATAAGGAAGAAAAAGAAAAATACACTCAAAAAGTAATTATTTTTGCAAGTTTGTTAGTTATATATTGGATAATATTATTAATAGTTTTTGAAAAAGAAAAGAAATTTGAAGTTTCTGATATAAATGAAGAAGAATTGTTTAGAAAATATAATCCATTAATTGCTGGTTGCATTCAAGGAAGTAGAGAAATTTTAGCAAGAGACATAATAGCAGTAGTATTAAATTTAATAGAAAAGAAAAATATAAATCTAGAAATTATTCAAATTTTAAGGGGAAAAGACGAATATGTATACTCTATTTCTAAAAATAAAGACAAAGAAAACGATATGGATGAAATAGAAAGATTTGTATATAACTGGATTTTTGAAAAAGGAAGTACAAGTATAAATTTACAAGATAGACTAGAAAATATTGCAAAAGAAAAAGACTCAAATTCAAAATTTAAAACGCTAAACAACATAGCAAAAAGAACAACAAATAAAATAGGAGCCAATAATGCAAAAGTACCAATATATTTAAGAATATTAAATGTAGGACTACTAATAATAGCAATTATAACAGTTGTAAATCATATATTGTTTAATGGATTTGATGTGTACACAAGTAACTTATCTGTGTTTTCAGTATTGTTCATGAATATAATATTCTTTTTACCAATATTATTTTACTTAGCATACATTCCAATAAGAATATTAATATTTATAAGGCACAGAGTAAATAATACTATTCAAAAATTTACAGGACAAAAAATAGTTATTACAAGCATAAGTATTATCTTAATAATACTAGCAATAATAGTGTTAACTTTAGTGTTTTCACCAGCAAAATATTTGATTGCAGATGAAATGTTAATAGGAATTGCTATACTAATTGTATTAACTGATAATTTAATGCTTAAAAATAATGATGAAATACTAGAAGATTATGCAAGATTAAATCTATTAAAAGATAAACTAGATGACTATAGTTTATTAGAAGAAAAAGATATTGAGCATTTAGAACTATGGGACAAATATTTGTGTTATGCTGTAAGTTTTGGAATAGGAGAGAAGATAATAAAAAGGCTAAAAGGCTTATATATAGATGACGATTTAATGAAACTTGTAGAAAGTAGCAAGATGAGTGAATATATATCAAATGATTTTTATATATTTTATACATATACTAGTTTAAGTCATAGATTTATAAAAGGATATGAAAATGCTATAAAAAAGGCTGCCTCTAGTTCAGGTGGAAGTAGTAGTGGACACGGAGGAGGATTCTCCGGTGGAGGAGGATTTTCAGGAGGTGGCGGCCGAGGCCGGAGGAGGAGGAGCTTTCTAAAGTGCAAAATAGATAAAAGTATTATAAGTGTTATGCAAATAATAATTAATACTTTTACAATAATATATTTTGCTATACTGTTTTAAAAATTTTTTGTGCAAATTATGTGCAGAAAGCAAACAATATTATAAATAACGACAAATAATTTTGAAAATAGATTAAAAAAATAGAATAGCTAAAGTGCGGTTATATCAATGATTTTAAATACTTCTAGATAAAAATAAAAAAAGCTGAAATTAGTTAAATTTCGGCTTTTTTGGTGCCAACGAAGTAGTTATCTACAACTTTTTAGCTCTCTTGGGCGTTGATACAAATATCAATCAATTTGCATATAGATTACCAGATTATTTGATTAAAATCAAGTGCTTTAACAAATTTTCTTGCGAAAATTTGTTTCTTTTGTGTTGATTTATTGTAAAATATATGTTATACTAGCTGACATAGGGAATGATAATAAGCAGATGTGGTTTTGCCACCAATTATACGAATTATCGTAGGAGAGGTGGTGATGTTTATGGTTAAAGTGATACTATTTTTTATAATATCCTTTATGTTATCTTTAACATTAAACGTTGCCTTAGCAGCAGTTCTGTATAAGAACTGGGTTGATAAGCAACTACATAAATAAAAAAAGCTCACATCTGTAAAATTTGACGATTTAGATGTGAGTTTTTCTATCTATATCGGCAAAGCCACGTTTGTGGATTTGTCATTTCCTATATTTATTATACACAGATTTATAAGTAATGTCAAATATTTTTTCAAAGTATCTATATTTCAATTTTTTCTATATATAACATTCCATTTTCAGCTTTATCTTTATTTACTCTTAAAACAAAATTAAATTTATTAATTTCTACACATAAGTAAAAATCTTCTTTGGGAAAGTTTTCTTCATTATTACTATCAAAAAATTTCTTTCCACTGGTTAATTTTAATTTCTCGACTTCATTTTCTAAATTTTCTAATAATTTATCTTCTAATAAACTTTTTATATATCTTGCACATAATTCATCTTCATCACTTGGAAGTTCATTAGGTCTACTCATGCTTACAATCGAGATATCTTTAAAATTATTTTGTTTAATATATTTTACAATAGCATTGGCATTTACTAAACTTCCTGTTATTATCTCATCTGCATTTATTGCATTAACAATTCCTTGTGTACCACAGCTGGTTGTATGTACAACAGTTCTTTTTGAAAAATCTATATTTTTAATTTGTGAAGGAGAATTCCCATAATCAAAACCAGGTAATTTTATTCCATTTCTTTCTCCTACTAAAATATATTCTTTATTTTTTTCTTTTAAATCATATGCTATTTCTTTATCTCCAACAGGTATTAATTTTTCTACTCCGTTATAAAATAGATATGGCTCAACAGTAAATGCTCTAAACACATCAATAATTATAGCTAAACCTGTTGCTTGTTTTGCATCATGTATAATTTTAATATTCATAATTGGTCTCCTTTTTTAAATTATTTATATCAATATAACTAAAAATTGTTTGCGAAAAATCTGTAAATGTACTTTCACCGTTCTTTATTATCTCTTTAAATTCTTCTATAGAAACATATTTACAGTTCATAACTTCATTATCATTAAAATTAATAGAATCTACTGAAATATCTTTTAAAATAATATAACAATCTCTAAAAACATTTTTTCTTTTTAAGGTTTTAACTAATATTAATTCATTATCGTCTATTTCAAGTCCCAATTCTTCTTTTAGTTCTCGCTTCATACCTTCAATACTTGTTTCGCCTGATTTAACAGCACCATGAGTATCTTCCCACATTCCACCACGATTTAAATTAAGATTTCTTTGAGTTATTAAGATTTCTTTTTTGGAATTAATGATCCAACAATGAACAGCTAGTGTATATTCGTTTTCATTCAATTTATTTTTATCACTACGATTTATTACTTTTCCTGTTTTTATTCTATTTGCAGTGTAAACATCTACTAATTCTTGTTTTTCAATCATGCTATATTCTCCTGTAAATTATATTATTATTTAAAATTATATCATATATTTTATAAAAAACATATGAAAAATTATTTTTTGGCTATTTTCTTAACTAACTTATGTTATTAAACAAATACAATGCAACTTTATTTTGATCTGTCGTTTCCATTTCCATAAGTTTAGCCATTGCAAACATTACAAGTTTATATTTTCCAAAATTTATAAGTGTAGTTCTATATTCTTCATCTATATCTTTTAGTATGCTATCAAATTTCTCATAATTTTCTTTAGAATTATATATAAGACCAGACCATTCGCTTTTACTCATACATATTGCTAATCTTAATTTATTTTTTATATCCATATCATTTATCATATCTATTAAATATTTTACTTTTTCATTTTCCATATTCAAATACCTCCGTATTAAAATCTTGTATCATTTTTTCTCTTATTTTTTTTAGTCTTGTTTCCATCTGGTATAGTTACTTTTCTATAAATATTATTTGCAATTTCATTATCATTGCTGTCAAATATGCCATTTTTATATAAATCATCACTCACTATTTTATAGTTTTCATCTTTATCATAGCATATTCGCTTATGGAAGTGGCTCATAATATTATGCCAAAAGTCTTTAAATTTTTTCAGTTCTTGTTTTATTTTTTCCTTTTCAGCCTGTAATTT
>CALXVN010000019.1 GCA_944392085.1 uncultured Clostridia bacterium
TATCAAAAAATTGATTTTCTTTTTCATTACACATATATTCAATAGTTAATATAGAATTAATTTTAGAACCTTCCATTCATTTTCTCCTTTATATCTTTTACAGCAATATTATATCATGCTTTTCTATTTTCTTCCATATATATTGGGTATTTTCTACTTGTTTATTTTTTTATTAATTGTAGGATAAAATCAATTTATTTCCGACAATTAGTTTAAATTTTTATATATTTCATAATTTATTATGAACTTTTAATTAGTTTTAATTCATTAATATTAGATTTTAAAATTTTTCTATTTTTCATTATTATGTAACCTATAAGCTAAAATCCTATTTCTATACAAATTATACTTGTCTATTTTTGTAACAAGTTTATATAAAATTCAAACCATAATCTTCCAGAAAATATTATAAAGATTATGGTTTACTTTTTTCTATATTTATCATTTTAATTATTGTTCTTTATTGTTCTTTATGGTTCTTTGTTGAACGAATTGTGCCAAAATTGTGCCAAAAGCATCTATTCGTTTTCTAAAACCGTTGGGGTTGTAAAGAAAGAATTTTCAATGTTATGCCATTTGCTGTGTCCTGACATCGATAATTCCTCCTTTTTATTTAAAAATATTACTAAGTAGCCACACGCAGGAGATGCACTTTTCTTTCGAATACTTGGAGAAAGAAAATGTTCATCTCCGGCTAAGATGTGGCGGACTTATATAATTGTATATATTAATACTATATTTCTATATTATCATATTTTTTTACTTTTGTGTAGATTATTTTACAAAATTTTATAATTATTGGATTACATTACTCTCTATCTCTTCACTCACATTATTTGTTACTACAACATTTTCTTCTTGAGATGGAGTTTCTATTATTTCATTTTCAATAATAACGTTATCATCCTCTATTTCATTAACAATAGTATTTTCCACAATATTCGTTGTACTTTCGTTGTTATCTATACTTTCATTATTAACTTCATTTCCATCTGTCTCTTCTCTTTGAATTATATTATTTACTTTGTTTTCCGCTTCATCATCTGGATTTAATTTCAAGTCTTCATCCTTATCTACATATACTTCTGATGAATCATTTTTACTCTCATTATTAGTCTTAGCTTTATCTCCAGAGTGCTTTGTACATTCATCAGGGACAGCACCCCATAAGAAATATTCTATATATGTATTTTTGCAGCCTGTTCTAGCAACTTTCCCAGTATCAGCACATATTGTAGTTACTGCTATTTTACTTGGCATTTCGAAGCTTTCCTTTTCCAATCCACTATGCACTCTTCTCATAACATTTGCCCAAATTATCCCTGCTGGGTTTTGATTGTTATAGTATATTGATTCATTTTGGTCAAATCCGAACCAAGTTACTGCAGTATAATATGGAGTAAATCCACATAACCATTTATCATAATTTTCATCAGTTGTACCTGTTTTTGCAGCCACATCTATTCCTAATATTTTGCAATATGTTGCTGTGCCATAGCTTCCTTCCACTGGCTGTTTTAATAATTCTTTTATAACATAAGCCACTTGCTCTGAAAAAACTTTTTTTGTTTCTTGTTTAGCTTTAAACACTATTTTACCTTCGTTATTTGTTATATTAGTATAAAATGTAGGTTCAATATATTCTCCATTATTAGCTATTGTAGCATATGCTCCTGCCATCTCTAAAGGAGTGATTCCATTGTCTAAACCTCCTAATGCTAAAGCTAAGTTTTTGTCTTTTTCAGTAAGTGAACTTATTCCCATTTTTTCTAAATATTCTATAGCAGTTCTTGGAGTGATTTGTTCCATCATTTCTACGAATGGAATATTTTGAGAAGATTCTAGAGCTCTTCTTACAGTTATATTACCTAAATATCCATAATTGTTTCCAGGTTTATATTCATTATCAAATACTTTTTGTTTATCTTCATATATTGTTGCCCCTGTAAATATCTTTTTATCTATTCCTGGTACTAATACAGCCAATGGCTTAATGGAAGACCCTGTTTGTCTTTCACTTTGCGTTGCACGATTTAGCCCTCTAAAATATTCTTTTTCTCCTAATCCACCTGTGCAAGCAAGCACATTACCTGTTTTATGGTCAATTATAACCATTGCTGCTTGAGATGTAGATTCTCCGTCTTTAGATGTAAGTAAGTATTGTTTTTTTAGAAATTCTTTTTCCACTTCATCCTGTATGTTAGAATTTTGTGTACTATGTATAGTAAGCCCAGCCATATATAAGTAATTAGTTGCAAATGTTTCAGATATATCTTTATTCTTTGAAATATCAGATATCACTTGAGATATTAATGCATCTGTATGATACGAATATATAGAATTTTCGGTTTTAATTGTTCCTTTTTCAAAGTTCAAACCTTTTTTAATTTCATCTATTGCATCATTATACTCTTCATCAGTTATCTTGCCTAATTCTAGCATCTTGTTTAAAACAGTAGTAGTCCTCTTATTTATTAATTCTAAATTATCATCTTCGCCAAAAGGATTGTATGAATTAGGTGAATTGTTTATTCCTGCTAAATATGCACATTGGGCCAGAGATAATTTAGAAACATCTTTATTGAAATAATACTTAGCTCCTGTTTCTACTCCATATATATTTGGCCCTACATAAATTACATTTAAGTACATTTCTAAAATTTCTTCTTTGCTAAAGTAACTTTCTAATAAAAATGCTTTCCACCACTCTTTTACTTTACGAGTAATACTATCTGTACTATCCCCAGTTAGATTTTTTACTAACTGTTGTGTTATTGTACTTCCACCATAAGACGAATTTCCAAAATGGGTAATGTATGAAAGTATTGCTCCGCCTGTTCTTTTTATATCTACTCCGTGATGTAAATAGAATCTTTCATCCTCAATAGATACATACGCATTAATTAAGTTTTGAGGGATTTCTTCTATTGGAATAGTTTCCTTTCTTTGTTCCGACCCAAGTGTTGCTATAGTATTGCCTTCTAAATCTAAAACAACAGAATTTTTATTTAAAAACATGTCTTTAGTAATAGATTTCCATGTATAAGCAGACACTCCTAGAACAACACCAAGTGAAATTAAAATAAATATAATAACTATAAGTATTATTTTTCTTTTTAGTTTTTTTCTACGTAGTTTCTTTTCTTCTTTTCTTATCTTTTTCTGTTCTGTTTTGCTAACTCTACTTTTTACTTCTTCTTTTTCCCTTTTTTCTTTATCTTTTTTCATTTTCAAAACTGATTTTGGAATTTCGTTATCTTCTATATTATTTTTCGCTCTGATACTATCACTTCCTAACTTTTATATATTTTATATCTAATATTACTTTTTGGCAACAATTAATGCTAAAAATGTTACTACTCACGGTCTTAATTTGAAATTTTGCAACAGTACTTATTGATACAAATTTATTAGCTGAAAGTATATATATTAATATATTTTTATAAAGCACAAATGCTCACGAAAAAAGTTTAGAAATTATTAAAAATATATATACTTTCAGCTTTTATAATAATAAAATATTATCCAATTTTCTCTATATCAATTCTTGCATTTGGATAAGTTATATTTTCTTGAGATAGACCCTCTAATTGTAATATATCTCCTGAAGTTAATCTTAATATAACTGTACTTGTTAGAGTATATCTATTATTAATTATATCTTCTACAATTACTGCTCCCTCATTTAAAGTATCAAATTGCGGTATATTATTAATTACTAAAATTGCATTAAAATTAAATCTGCCTGATGTTGTAGTATTTCCATCCAATTGGTATGATACTTGATATATGCCATCCTCATTTATCTTTATTTCACTTGATCCAGGATTATGTGAAATAGCATTTCCCTCTACAATTTGATTTTCACTAAAATTAATTACAACATTTCCTACTTCAGAATTATCTCCGTGTATCTGCAATAGCAACTAAAATATCTTTTTCTTGATTAATAGAGTTATTAATTACTATAAATGTAATTAAAGCTATTATTGCAAAAATCAAAACAAACAATGATATAAATTTTAATTTTTTACATGCACATACGCATTCGTTACACATAAACATTTTCCTCCTTTTATATATAGTATGAAAAATGTTTATATTTGTTGAATTATGTACTTTAAAATACTATTCCACCACCATAGTCAAATATGTCTAATCCTTTAAAATCTACTAACTCTAAATTGTATTTGTTAATATGCTCTAAAATTTTATCTTTGTTTTTTAGCATATCTATATCTCCAAATAATATAAATTTATTATTAAATACTAAACATGCGCCTCCTATAAATCCATGCATATTAGAAATAGACTTATCTTTTTTTAGTAATTTAATATTGTTTTCTTCTATATACAAAGCGTCTATATTATTTTTATTTAGCACTTCTGCAATTTTTTTATCTGTAGTAATACAAGATTTATTAGTTGTTACTGCAATAGAACATTTTACATATCCCTGATTTACTATTATATCCGGAATTATTCTTTTATCTACATATTTACTTCCTATTATTTTATTTCCAATTTGGCATATATTATATGGTACATCTAAAGGATATTCTTTTTCTACTTTTACTTTTCCTGTTTTAAAATCTTTTTCTAGTATTTTTGCATTTGGAGCTGCTACTATTTCATTGTTAATTTTACAATAAAATATATCACTATGTCCTGATATTTCTTCATATACATCATCTGATAATGGTAATTTAATAACATTAAAATAATTACTTAAATATGTATACTCTTCATCTCTTATTCTAGAATCAATAATTAAATTTTTCATTTTTTATTTGTATTCCTTTCTTAAAACACATTCTGGCCTATTACTCTCTACTACTTATACAAATATTATAACATATTATTTGCACAAAATAGAAGCGGAACTTAATTTCCGCTTCTAACTTTGCACTATATGCTTTGCATCTCAATTTTATCACTAAGCATAAGTCCAGCATAAACTGTTGAATATTCTGTTGTTATTTCTTTAATAATTTGCTTTTCTTCTTCCATTAGATTTCTACCTAAATGGGACATCCTTCTGTCAAGTTTTTGTGTCATTTTTGCACATTCTTTTAGTTCTTTACGAACTCCTTTTGGTATTTCTTTTTCATATTTGTATTTAATTTTATGTTCTAAACTTGCCCAAAAGTCCATAGCCATTGTTCTAATCTGTATTTCCACTTTAACTCCAACAGTTCCAATAGATAAACTTACAGGTACAGATACTATAAGATGATAGCTAGAGTATCCACTTTCTTTCGGCTTTGCAACATAATCTTTCTTCTTTATAACAGTTATATCTTGCATATTTTCTAGCATCTCTACTAGCTTATATATATCTGGTATAAAAGAACAGATAATACGTATTCCTGCCACATCATTAATCGTTTTTACTAAATTTTCATATGTAGGCTCTAAACCTTTCTTTTTCAATTTGTTATTTATACTTTGCTTACTTTTAATCCTACTACTTACGTGTTCAATTGGATTGTATTTATGAAGTGTTTTAAATTCGTTATTTATTATTTCTATTTTTGTTTCTAATTGTTTTAGTGCTGCTGTATACATAAGTGTAAGTCTCTTATATTCCATATCTTCCTGCAGTTTTTCTTCTTCTTTAACTACTAAATCTTCTATGGTATATCAACTCCCTTCGTATATATTTATACAACACTTTTATGTCCATTATGTGTAATTTTACTGTTAATTTAAAGTTTTTGCATACTTTCTATTTCTTCTTTTGTTAATCCTGTAATTTTCATGATAAAATTTATATCAGAACCTTCCTTTTGCAAAGATTTTACAATCTTTATAATCTCCTCCTTTTTTCCCTGTTTGATTCCTTCCTTTCTTCCTTCCTCTATACCTTCTGCTCTTCCTTCTAATATTCCTTTCTCTCTTCCTTCTGCTATTCCTTCTAATATTCCTTTCTCTCTTCCTTCTGCTATTCCTCTTTCTCGACCTTCTTTTATTTCTCTTGCTTTTTCTTCCTCTAATTCCTTTATTTTTCTTTCAAATCTTGCTTGTCTTCCTTTTTCAAGTCTTATTCCATCTGCTTTCCATTCTGCTATTCTTTGCATTATTTCGTCATCACTTATTTCTTCTAACTTTTCATTTGCCTTTTTAATACCTTCATTTTCCTTCATAATTTCTTCCACCTCTTCTGATTTAGGATTATCTAAGAAATATGTCCATTCTAGCAATTTATCTTTTTTATTTCGTTTTTTATATATCTTAGGTAATTCTATTATAACTATTTCCATTACATCAGTCAAGATGATTTTTCTTTCTTTTTCCTCTATAATTTTCCATTTTGTACAGTACTCTAATTCTTCTAATCCCTTTATTTCAAAATCTGTTATTATTACAGATATTGTTCTTTTAAGTTCCTCATAAAATTCTCCCTTTTGTATTCCTCTTGAATAAGTCTTTGCCCAATAATACAAAATCCTTCTTATTAAATCATCTTTATCGCTCATTTGCATTTCTATATTGCAATATTCTTTATTATCTATTTCAATTATAACATCTAGTATTCCCATTTTATCATTTATACTCATTCTTCTTAAAATAGGATTTCTACTTAAATCAATTTTTGTTATTTTTTCATTTAATATTGCCTCAAGAAAATCTTTTGTTATCTCTTCACTTCCTACTTCACCAAATAATACCTGAAAAACCACATCTAATTTAGGTGAAAGAAGCTTCTTTTCCTTCTTGTCATCATAAAAATCATATAACATTAGCATCTCTCCTTATAAATATATTTAATAGTATGTTATATCTTTCATATATTTTAGAAAATCTGCTTAAATTTTATAAGAAAGGTGTGCGTTAGCGAAAGCAAGCTTTCGACGCACACATGTGCATTTCGCTTCGCGAATATGCACAGCCCAAGGAAACCTAACCTTGTTGTATACGGAAAAATCGTTAAGAATACTGAAGTATCAAATAAAAAGTCGATTTTTCCTATACAATAAGAAAAGTGGCTTCGCCACATGTGCATTTTGCTTCGCAAATATGCACAACCCAAGGAAACTTAACCTTGTTGTATACGGGAAAATCGTTGAAAATACTGAAATATCAAATGAAAAGTCGATTTTTCCTATACAATAATAAAAATGTATATATTTAAAAGAAACAGATAAAAAATGATATTAGAATATAAATATACAAAAAGATTAAAATATATTGAATAAAACATATATTTGATTACAAACTATTATACCCACTTTTATATCATAAAAGTAGGTATAATTTCAAGTAAAATCGTACGACAAAATTCGACAAATTTATTAAATAATTTTCTTTAAATTTGTATCTTGCACAAAAGTTGAAACATTATATAAAAACAGTACATCTGTAATTTTATTTTCTTTTGCATATTCTGCATAATCAAAATTAGTATATCTAGGATCTAAAAAATGAACTTCACTATAATTTTGACATAAGAACTGTGACATTATATGAGCATAAGAATCCTTTATAACAAGCAATTTTTTATCATTGTTCACATTTGTTTTTATTATAGCTCTACTATTATTTCCATTTAAAAAATATGAGTATTTATCCTTTCCTTCTAAAAATTTTTCATTAAAAATACTATTTGTAATTTGCTTGTCATATATAGCTTCTTTAATATTTATGTTATTTTCATTTTTATATACAAATAATTCATCTGGCTCTTGATTTAATAACTGAGCTTTTGAATCAAATGTTCCTAAAAAATCATTCGAAATCGTAACCCTATTAAAATTGTCTATTTCTTTTGCTTCTACATTTGCAGCTTTACAATATTCTGTATATATCACATAAGCTCCGTCACTATTTATATGGTGATCAGTTTTGAAATACAATTGTTTGTTCTTATTTTCTGTTTTTAAACGTTCTGTAACATTTATATTCTTTGTATTTGTAGTTTTAGTATATATTTGATTAATAATTTCTTCTTGATTTGCTACTTCCACATTATTTGGTAGTTTATCATTATTTATATAAATAGAATTTGGTGCTAATATAAAATAAGTAGATATATTTTGCTCTTCCATTCTATTTGCAAAATCTGATATTACTTCTACATTAGTGTTTGCATTTTCTTTTTCCTTATCATTATATTCAAACTTTTCAAATAAATATCCATCTTTACCTATATACACGCCATTATTTTCTTTCTTACCCATTACTTCTATTTCCCACCAAGAATTAAGTTTTAGATAGAAATTTCTAAAAGCAAAATGGTCATTTATATAATCATTTACACCATTTAAGTAATCTCCAGTCACAAATTTATCAAAAGAAAATCTAGGAATAGTTGCAAGCATTCTATTCTCTTCTTCTGAAAAAACTTGTTTTGGCCATATAAAATTTATTATTACAATCACAACCCACACTGTCATAAATATTGCAAAAAATATTTTGTTCTTCATCATTTTCTCCTCTTTTAAATTAAGCCAATGGGGACGTACACCTTTGGCTCATCTTGTATTATTCAACTATTTTAAATATACTTTTAAATTTCTTATAAATGTTAATTTTATATACTAAGCCAAAGGTGTACGTCCCCATTGGCTTAATTTAAAATCTAAAATATAGGAATGGATTAAAACTGTTGTTTACTAAACTTGCTGTACTTACTATTACAATTAATACACAAGCTATACTTCCAATAGTTCCTAGTATAATTTCTCTTTTCTTGTTATTTGTATTATCCATAAATTTCTCTCTTAATTTTGTAAATGGTATGCTACAAATAATACCTAGAATAATAATTATTACATAATTTTTCAGATAATATATTGCTTCTGGATTTGCAAAGCTTACTCCATTTAATTTAAACATTGTTCCTAAATATGTTCCAATATTACTTAAGTCTTCGAATGCAAATATTACCCAGCTTATTAGTACAAGTAATATTGTATATATGTGTCCAAATATTTTTGGTATTTTTTCTAATACTTTTAGCATAAAGAGTTTCTCTATTATTAGTATTACACCAAAATAAACTCCCCATAGTACAAAATTCCATGATGCACCATGCCAAGCTCCAGTTAATGCCCATACTATTAATATATTTCTAATTTGTTTTGGAAGTCCTTTTCTGTTTCCTCCAAGTGGTATATAGATATAATCTCTAAACCAACTGCTTAAAGTTATATGCCATCTTCTCCAAAACTCTGTTATGCTTTTACTTATATATGGATAATTAAAGTTTTCGTCAAAATCCATACCAAATATTTTTGCAAGTCCAATTGCCATGTCTGAATATCCGCTAAAGTCAAAGTATATTTGAAGTGCAAATGATATTATTCCAATCCAAGATAAAAGAACTGTCATTTCGCCATAAGCACCTGTTTCTATTACATTCCACAATGCTCCTACATTATTTGCAATTAAAACCTTTTTTCCAAGTCCTACAATAAATCTTCTCATTCCCAAGGAAAAATTGTCTAAACTTATTTTTTTATCTACCAATTCTTCATCAACTGTTTCATATCTTACTATAGGTCCTGCAATTATTTGAGGGAATAATGTTGTATATGTTAAATAATTATAGAAACTCTTTTCACATACAACAGTCCCTCTATATACATCAATTATATATGATAATGATTGAAAAGTATTAAATGATACCCCTATAGGTAGAGGTATATTTAATAATGGAATATTAAGTCCAGTTACTCCATTTATGCTTGAAATTATAAAGTCCGCATACTTGAAGAAAAATAAAATTAATAAATTTACTCCAATATCAAGCCATAAATATATTCTTTTTTTCTTTTTATTTTCCCAATATTTGTTTATTTTATTTCCACACCAAAAATCCATCACTGCTAAAAGTAGCATTATTGGAATATATCTAATTTCTCCCCAAGCAAAGAATATAAAACTTGCTATAATCATTACAAGGTTCTTTAGTTTTTTTGGTACTATAAAATATATAAGTAACATTATTGGCAAAAAAATGTATAAAAATACTACACTGCTAAATACCATTTTGCTTCTCCTTTTGTTTAACTACACTAAAATATCATTTGGAATTTCAAAGTTTTGTATTCCCATATATCCAGGAGCTATTTCATATTTTTGAAATACTACTGTAACCTTCTTATTTTCATCAATGTAAAAATCTTGATATTCATTTTCTATTCCAGAAAATCCACCTTCGTTCTTCTCAAAATATATATTATTTTCATCTGCTTTTTTTCTTTCCTCTATTTGCTTTGCAACTTCTTTATCAACTATTTCTTTATAATTTTCTCCCAGTACATCTTTTAAATCCAGTTCTTCTCCAGTTTGTATATTGATGTTGTAAAAATATTGCTCAGTATATGCCGAAGCCAAACTTTCAAATTTTGTTATTATGAAAGATATTAGGTTATCATCTTGATAAGTTATTTCATAATTTACATCTATTAGCATTGGTCTGTAATCATCTAGATTTCCCCCTGTTGCAACTACAGCTTCTTGATATTCTTTTGCTCTTTGTTTTGCTTCGTCTAACACATTATTTATTTTTGTAGAAATTTCATTATTTATTCTATTTTCTAATTCTGTATTTCCTGTATTTTGAATTGAAGGTACTCTTGCTTTTATTAATTCTGTATCAGTTTCTTCTTTATATTCTCTTACTGTAAATACTTTTGCCAAACTACTAATCACCGGAATATCTTCCATAGATTTTGCAAAAGTTTCATTAGTATTTAGCAATATTATAAATACAGCAAATGTTGTGGCTAAAGCTGCTGTAGCTCCTTTCATAAAATAAGTAATATTACTTTTTTTATGAACAATTTCTTTCTGATGAATTGCTCTATTTACTACGTATTCCAATTCATCTGGAATTTCTATTGAATCATATATTTTTTTACACTTTTTCAGTATACTCATATTCTATACTTTTCTCCTCTCATAATCTTTTTTTATTTCATTTAGTCCTTTGTATAACCTAGACTTTACTGTATTAGTGTTTGTTTTAGTTATAACAGCTATTTCTTCTATTTTTAAATTTTCAAAAAATCTTAGTATTATAACTGTCTTTAATTTATCATTCAATTTTTCTATTTGATTATATATATCTATACTTTCAACTAAATTATCTTCATTATTTTGTGTACTTGTTTCGTTTTCCACTAATTCATATTCTATTATTTTTTTATTTTTCTTTACAGTTTGTAAAGCCTCGTTTATAAGAATTCTATAAAACCATGTTTTTACGAATTCTTCTTGTTTTAGCTTATGTATATTTTCTAAAGCTTTTGTTACCGCTTCTTGCACTATATCTAATGCCAAATCTTGATTTTTTGTATACGTATATGCTATTTTATATAATTTGTTTTGATTTTCTTTTATATATTCTATCAGTATTTCACGAGCCACATGTGACATTTATTTCTCATTCCTTTATATAATTATTTATTACATCACTTACTTTCTTTGCATCATTGGATATACATAATATTGCATAATTTCCTTCAATCTTTAATACATTATTTTCTATTTTAAATACTTCTTTTGGTAAATAACTTGCAAAAGCTTCTTTTCTTTCATCTATTCTTGTATTTATTTTTTCTTTAACACTATTTAAATTACTTTTATCATTTACTTGTAAAATAACTATTTCTTCACTAGTTGCTCCGCTTCCTTGATATGAAACTAATTCTTTTATCTCATCATTAGCAAATCCATAGTCTTTTATTACCATTTCCGAATCAGCTTTGATTAACTCATCTTCAAAAGCTCCACTTGTAGCAATTTTATCTGCTAATTCCTCTATATTTATCTGTACATTTTTATTTTTACTACTATTCCAAAGTATTACTCCTATTATTAAAACCAATACTATTACTAAAATAACTATTGCTAAGATTTTTTTATTCATTCTTATCACAAACCTTTCTAATCATTACTCAGATTAGAAAAATAATTAAATTTTGGCAAGTCAAAACAAGTTTGTGGGCGTCAAAATTGTAATTATTTTTTAATCCCTTCATATTTTATCTAAAAATACGTTATATATCAATATATTTTTACCAATTATTTTTCAAATATTCTAACCACTTCTCACAATAGCTTTTTCCTATATGGATTCCATCAGGACTTGTTTCCTCTGGTAAATATTCTTCACTATTTACTAAAGCTGATTGTACGTTTAAATATTCTACATTTTCCTCTAATGCAACCTCTTTTACTAATTTGTTATATTGTTCTATCCTAGTATTGTTAAAATACTTATCTGACTTATCTTTTGATTTCGTTACTGGAATTATAGATTGCACATATATTTGAGCATTAGGTTTTATTTTTTTTATTTCTTTAATCAGTTCTTTGTATTTTGACTTAAATACTTGTGGATATGACCAACCTAATTCATTTACCCCTAGCATTATATATACTCTTTTTATGTTTTTTCCCTTCATATCCTCTAGTAAAGTTATCTTTTCTCCATTGCTAGTTTTAACAAATTTCTTCGAAACTGCTGTATCTACCATTAATCCTACATAAGAATAATCTTGAACATCTTTTAATCCATTGTACATTATAAAGCCTTGCGTTCTAGAATCTCCAATAAAAGCAACTGTTTCATCAAATTTGACATTGCTACTTTTATTAATTATTGCTTCATCACTTTTACTTTCTTCTTTTGTTTCACTTGTTTCTTCTTTTTTATTTTCTTCTATTATTTCACTTTTGGAATTTACTTGTTTTAAACCATTTACAATATCATTTTGTTCTTGATTTGTTATTTGATTTATGTTGTTTGTTATATTTTCTTCTTTGTGAGAAATTTTATTACTAACAATTCCACCTAATATAATAATTATTACTAATGGTATAAATGTTGATATAACTCTATCTTTTCTTAGTTTTCTTTTTTTCTTCATATGCATTTTCCTCTTTCTAATTTTTCTTTATACTATATTAGATAAAAACAAGAGAAAAAAAGTTTAAATTTTTTTAATAATTTTCAAAAATCATTATTACTGCCTTAAATTTTATATGAAGTTTTAGTTATAGAGTAAATGTTTTAATATTTTGAGATATAGTAAATATTTGCACATTGACAATTTAATAGTATTATAGGTAATATCTAAGCAAAAGCGATATAATCAGTTGCGATTATATCACTTTTTAAAAAAGTTTATAGAAATTTACACCCATTCTCAAGAAACTCCAACATTTTTCAAACTGGAAGAAAACTAGATATTTATTCTAATATAAACAATATATTTAAAGCTTTTTTCTATCAACTTGTTATACATATAACTGGAGACGGAAAGAGTTGCCGATATAAGTATCGTCCTCTCTACCATTATAACGCCCTGCATAATGATGAATACTAGTATCATAACCGCCACCTCTACTAATACAAGGATAATAGTTATAACCGTTCCAGAAGTCAGAATACTCTGTTGTCCATTCGTAGCAATTTCCTAATAAATCATATATATTACTGTAGCAATCTGCTAAATATTTTCCTGTTTGCGTTATAATTCCTGTTCCTATATTTGCTCTATCTTGGCTTGTAGTTGTTGCTAATGCATATCCTTTTCCTTCTCCTATATTAGTTTGACATATAAAGTTCAATGTTGTATCCCATGCATAACTACTTATTAACTGGCTTGTTGCCTTTATATCACTTCTTTCACTATACATTGCTTCTGCCTGATTTTTGGCTTCATCTCTTGTTATACTTACATAGACATCGACTTGTGCTTTACACACATTATCTTTTCCTTGTTCGTATCGACCAACGTAAAATCCTCCATGTCCACCTTCTAATACTGGCTTAGCACTTGCTAAAAATGCATCTATACTATTTATTCCATTTACTATTGTACATGAACGATTATCCCCTTCTCCGTAATAATGTGCACCTTGATTTCCTTCTGCTACTTCATCTCTTTTTATAGGAATTGGTTCTTGTACAATATTTGCAGTTGTTCCCCACTGTCTTCTTGTTAATTCATTTATTAATGTTCCTGTTGATGATAGAGTTGTAGATACTTTATATTTTCCTGTTGGTATCCACACAAACTGATTACCATCATCATCTTCTATTATTATTCCTTCTTCTACCTTCGTTCCACTATCTTCTGCTAATTTGAAACCTCCTGGTACATACACTACATTATCTAAATCATCTTTTAATGGTGTTGTTTCCGTATATTTTGTTCCATTTTCTTTTGCTATTTGTATTTCACTTTTTTCTGGCACTTCTGGTGTTTCACTATCTTCTGCTATTATATTTGCATACTCTGCTAATAATTCATTTATTCCTTCTTCTTCTGCCCTTATCGAATTTGTTGTCATTTCTTTTGCTTCCTGAGCTTTTTTTATTAATCCATTCTCTCCAAATGTTGCTTTTATTGTTACTGTTGCTAATATAATTAATATAACAATAGTTATGACCAATGCTACTAGAGTTATTCCTTTTTCTTTTTTTAATAAATTTTGTGCTTTTATTTGCATTCCTTTTCCTCCTAGTTTTTTATTTTTCATAGATTAGTTTAACTATCTTTTAGTATTTATTCTTTGCTTTTATTTAGATTTTTATGCATATCTATCTTTATTTTCTAGTTTTTCTAATACTCTTTTTATTTTGTATATTTTATTTTTTCCTATTCTCATAACTTCATCACATCCTATATTGCTTCGTTTATTTTTCTACTATTTCGTTTGCTTTTTTCTTTAGTGTTTTATAATTTTATTGCGCTTATTTTTGCTTGCATTTTATATTTACAAAATGATAGGCCTTTTCTTAGCATTTTGTACTCTCAAAGCCTATCATTTTTTCTTTATATGTATTAACTTTCTTTTTTTCTATTGCATAGCAAATAAAACATATTTGTTTATATAATAAATATGTTTCTACATCATGAAATTCTTTCTTTTGTAAAGAATAGCTCTCTCTCTCTCTCTCTCTACAGTTTCAATGTTTTCGTTCATTTGTGTTTTTTCTCCTTTTTCTTCCTTGCTTTTCTATATTTTTTCATGCTTTAAACATATATTTATCTTATACTAACTTTTTTATTTTTGCAATACTTTTTGTAATTTTTTTTTAATTTAAAGTTACTAATCGTTACTGTTCAGTATAGTAATAGTTTTCTGTACTTTATTAATATTTCTAATTAGTCGCACGAAGGCAATGTACTTTTCTTTCGAATACATGGAGAAAGAAAATGTACATTTCCGGCTAAGATGCGACGGATGTATTTGTATATATTTATTTTTACGCTGAACAATAACACTAATTGTTACACTTTACAACTTATTTATTTTTATATAAAAGCTAGAAATAGTAACTTTTATACACATCTTTTTTAATCTAAAACTCATTTTCTAAGTTTTTTTCCTTTAATTTTTTATTAGTATCCTCTGAAACTATAGCGTAAATGATTGAAACAACTGGAAGTCCTACTATCATTCCCATAATTCCAAATAAACTTCCTCCAATAGTTATTGCAACTAATACCCATATACTTGGAAGTCCAATATTTTTTCCAACTACATGTGGATATATTAAATTTCCTTCTACCTGTTGTAATACTATAATAAATATTATAAATATAAATGCTTTTATTGGTTCTACTGCTACTATTAATACAGCCCCAATAAATCCTGATATAAAAGCTCCCACTATTGGAATAAATGCAGTTATTGCAGTTAAGGCTCCAATAGGTCCGGCATAAGGAATTCCTAAAACAAACATTCCTATTGCACATAGTGAGCCTAATATAATTGCTTCTTTTGCTTGACCTGTTAAAAAGCTTCTAAATGAATCTCTTGCAAGTCTACATACTTTTAGCACATAATCTGCTTTTTCTTTATCAATTCTTGCATATATAAATTTTTTTGCTTGTAATTTTAGACTTTCTTTATTAGCTAAAATATATACCGCAAATACTATTGCAACAATAAAATTAAATATTGTTGATATTAAATTAGATGCTTGAGCAATTGTAATATCTAAAACATCTTTAGATATATCCATAAGATTTTCTTTTAGCATATCAGTATCTATTTGTATACTTTGTATAAAATTATTTACTTCTGGAAATCTTATTGTCATATCTATTGCAAAATTTTTAGTATCTTCTAAAAAATTAGGTATATTGCTTATTAAATTTTTTATTACCTCAAAAAATTGTGGAATTATTAAAATAAGTATTAATGTTATAACAGCAATAATAGTTACAATTGCTAAAAAAATTGAAAGTCCTCTTTTTGCTTTAGAATTTTTGCTTTTTCCTTTAATCTTTTTGTTTTTTGTTCCTTTTATAGTTATATCTTTTTCATAAATCGTCATAAAAATATTTAGCACAAATGCTATTGCAAGCCCCCATATAAATGGTGAAATTATATCTAAAAAGTATTTTATTCCATTCCATACAGTTTGTATATTTAATAATGCCATAAAAAGAATTATTGCTATGACTACAATTTTTAAAATTTGTTTTGTATTTTCTTTATCTAACTTCATACCATATATCTCCTTGATAAATTTAATATAGTTATATAATAACAAAAAGTTAGTAATTTTACAACTACTAACTTTGATTTTTTTAAATTAAATAACTTTCAAACTCATTTACTTGAAGCGGTTTTGAATAATAATACCCCTGAATTATGTCACAACCTTTTTCTAATAAATATTCTATTTGTTTTTTTGTTTCCACTCCCTCAGCTATTGTTTTCAAATTTAATTCTTTTGCAATATATAAAATATAGTCTACTATATTTTTTTCATTCTTACCTATGATATTTACAAAAGATTTGTCTATTTTTATAATATCTACTGGCATATCTTGAAGCATGCTTAGTGATGAATAACCTGTTCCAAAATCATCTATTGAAATTAAGAACCCTAATTTCTTCATCTTTTTCATTATCTCTATTATATCAATTCCATCATTTACAGCCGCACTTTCAGTTATTTCTAAATCAATATTATTAGGATTTATACCATATTTTGCAGTTATCATAGCATATTTTTCCAAAAAATTTTCTTCCATAAAATGTTGTCTTGACACATTTACTGATATAACTGGTTCTTTGCCATATTTCTCTTTCCAATTTTTCATATCTTTACATACTTGTTCAAAAATATATAAATCTAATTTTAATATAAATCTATTCTTTTCAAAAAGTGGAATAAATTTATTTGGCGGAATTAATTCTCCATTATGCTGCCATCTTACTAAGGCCTCTGCACCATATAATTTTTCAGTATTAGTATATATTTTAGGCTGATAATATACTTTAAATTCTTTTTCTAATAAAGCATTATTCATTTCATTTTCTATTTTGCTTTCTTCTTCTAACTCTTTTTCTATCTTTTCGTCATATATATGGTATTTGTCAAATACATTGCCTTTTGAAATAGAATGTGCAATTATTGCTTTGTCTAGTACTTGTGTAATGTCTGTGTCTTCTTTTTTTATTTTATATACTCCAATATTAATAGATAAATTATATGAATTATTTTTTAGTTTTAAATTTTCAACATTTTTAACAACTTTATTTAGCAATTTAGTAATGTTATTACTTTCAAATAATACTGCAAAAAAGTCATTAGAATATCTACAAATTAAACTATTATTCTCTTTAAATATTTTTTGTAGTTCTTCTCCTACACCAAATAATATATTATCTCCTATTTTATATCCATAAGCCTTATTAATCATTTTAAATTTATTAATATCAAGAATTAAAACATATAAATCAGGTATATTTTTTTCTAATATTTCCTGTCCTTTTTCTCTAAAGAAATATACATTTCCTTTCTTCGTTACTGGATCTATATATGCATACTCATATAATTGCTTTTGTCTCTTATTATTTGTAACTATTATATAAATACTAATGAAAACAAAAACTAATATGATTACTATTGATACAATAAATGTTGTAAGAAGTGCACTATTAGCTTCGCTTGCAATAGCACTTGAAGGAATAAAAGTAAAAATAGTCCATTCATTTTCTCCTATTGGCTCATATACCATATAATATTTTCCTGATATAGTTTCAAGTATATTTTCACCAGAAATATTATTATTTAAATTATCTTTTATAGTGTTTTGAATAGCTATGAATTTTTCTTTTTCACTATTTTTTAATATTTGTTCTATTGCTTCAAGTAAATTACCATTTTTTATTTTTCTATTTGCATTAACAACTATAACACCGGTTTTATCTACAATATAACTAAATCCTTTGCCTTCAAATATTTTATTTGAAAATATATCTTTATATGATTCTGTTGTAACAATTAATAAAATTGCAATTTTTTCGCCATCCACCTCTAAAGCCTTAGAGTAAATATTAATTTCTTTACCATCTATTTTACTAACTCTGTTTTCTGAAACGTGAATTTGATTATTAGAAAAGAAATTCTCTATTTCGTCTGAATAGTCAACTTTATATCCATCATTTGTTATAGTAGTTCCATCTTCATACATTATAGCCATTCTTATAAATTTGCTTGTTATATCGCTTTTTTCATACATTTCAAATATTTCTTCTTTGTTAATTGTATTATCAATTATAATCTTATTTGTTATTGACTCTAATATAGCTTTTTGATCTTCTATTTCTTTGTTTAAATTACTTGCATCATTTTTTACAATAGTTTTTATGCTATTACTTGCATTAGCCTCTATCTTGTCTAACATATATGTCATATAAATTAATCCTAATGCAATAAGTATAACAAATATAAATATAACAGTAAAAATTTGTTTATTTCTTTTTTTCATTTGCAAAATTTACCTTTCATATAAATTTATTAAGATTTTCTTTGTTCCTGCCGATTTGCATTTCCGACTAAAAGGCTAAAATCTCAAAAGCAATGACGCTTACAGCTTTTTATTTAGTAATATTTTTTGAAGAAATTTTCTATTTGAAAAAAGCAGTATTTCTACTGCTTTATATTGTATTTTTATTTTTTATAATTGTCAAGAAATATATTTTATTCTTCATCAAAATCTTCTTTTTCCTCAGTTTCATCATATTCATATTCGTAATCTACTGGTAATGCTGGTTGCTGATTTAAGTTTACTTGATGTTGAGGTCTGCTTCTTCTTGGACGTATTTTGTTTTGTATAGTTTCTGTTAAATTTTCTATAGTTTCTTTTGCTTCTCTGCGCTCTCTTTCATTTCTTTTTGCTTCTTCTTTTTTTTCTTCTTTTTTGTTTTGCATAGATTTATTTAAGTAACAATTTGCTTTTTCCATTAAGTCTGGTACATAGTCTATTAGCTTGTCTAAAGCAGAAGAATGATTAACAGGTAATAATTTCACATTATTAGGGCTTACTACTAAAAATGCAACTGGAGATATACTTACTCCTGCTCCAGAACCTCCTCCAAATGGTAGCCTATATTGTATGGCTTCCTCTTTTTCTTTTTTAGTATATTCATCTAGAGTTTCCCCCTTAAATTCACTTCCTCCTGCTGCAAATCCAAAGCCCACTTTAGATATTGGTATAATTACCATATTATTGCTTGTTTCTATCGGCTCACCTATAATAGTATTTACATCTACCATATCCTGTATGCTATTCATTGCTGTAAGCATAAGACCTTCTATTGGATGTTCACTCATATTTTTATCACATTCCTTTCCTTAAGAGATTTTCTCTCTTTAAAATTTCTTACTGATAATATGTACAAATTTTATTTAATTTATACAATATTTAATAAATTAAGCAAAATTTGTTTCCATTTCTTTTTCAGTTTTTTTCCTAGATTTAAAAATCTTATATCCTGAAATTAAAATATTTATTATTTTTATTTCTAATATAGCGTTAAATTTTAAATTATACTCGTTTTTAGAATGATATATTGGCAATACATTATATTTAATATATTTTTCCCTATCTTTGCTCACAATATGTGGTAGTATGATAGCCAAAATTGTACATATAATAGGAACTATATAGCTTGTTAATACTACATCTTCAACACCTATTTTCATCTCCAAATCCAAATATGAAACTTTAGGTTTAATATTTGTTATTTCTTTTAAATCTGATATTTTAAAATCCTTTTCGATTTTTTTTATATCTATTTGTTCAAGATGAAGATCTTTACTAATTTTTTTTAGTTTACTATTGTTTATTTTTAAAGAAAACCATTTAATTTTATTAAATAAATATGATGAGATTTTTATAATATATTTTTTATTTTTTTCTAAATTGGAAAATTGTACATTCTTTAGCTCTAGCCTTATAGTTGAAAATATTGTAAAAATTATAATTAACATTACCAATATGATTAAAAAAAAGAAAACTAATACCATATATACTCCTTTCAATTTTATAAAAGAATATATCTAATATTAGTTTTTCCATTTTTTTCTTTTTTAAACAATATTATTTTGATTTCTTCTCTACAGTTATATCACCAAATAATTCTTCTTGCATAGTTGTAACTTTACTTCTTCTTGAAAGTTCTAATAAGCCTGAAAATGCTGTTACTATTTCTGGGTTAGAACATTTTTGCCTTGAAAATAGATTATTAAATATAAATTTTTTACAATGTAACAATTCCCTAAACATAGTTTTCACTTTATCAGCAACAGTATATGTTTCTGTAATAGCAATCTTTTCTATGTTTTTAGCATTTTTATTTAATCTTGATGCATTTTTTTCTATAATTTCAGAATATATTTGCGAAATTATTTCCTTTTGGTATTCTTTTTCTAATTTTTGCTTTGGAAGCTCTATTTCTTCTGGTAATTTGCAAATAATCTTTTTGCTGTTTTCATACATCTGGCGTAATTTTTTTGTTATTTCTTTATATTTTTTATATTCAATTATTCTTTGAAGTAATTCTTCCTCTGTAAGTTCCTTTTCATCTTCTACTTGATTTGGTAATAAATTTTTAGATTTTAAATATAGTAATGTTGAAGCCATTATCAAAAATTCGCTAGTTATCTCTAAATTCATTTTTTCCATATCGTTAATGTAATCTATGTATTGATCTGTAATTTCACTTAATTTAATATCATAAATATCCATTTTATTTTT
>CALXVN010000020.1 GCA_944392085.1 uncultured Clostridia bacterium
GTTTCGCAGTCTGTACACCAATATACAGGTTTTAATCCTTTATATATATATCCTTTTTTATACATATCTCCAAATACGCCAATTTGTCTAGCTTCCATTTTTGGATCATAAGTTACATACGGATGTTCCCAATCTCCTAAAACACCAAGTCTTTTAAATCCTTCTGTTTGCATTTCTTTATATGTGCTTGTAAATTCCCTGCAAGTATCTCTAAATTTTGTAACTGGTATTTTACTTCTATCTAGCCCCAACTTTTCTATTGCTTTTTTCTCTGTTGGCATACCATGTGTATCATAGCCAGGAATATATGGAGCATAGTATCCTTGCATTCCTTTATATCTTACTATTGTATCTTTTAATATTTTATTTAAAGCATGTCCTGCATGGATTTCTCCATTTGCATATGGAGGTCCATCATGTAATATAAATGTTTTATGACCTTCGTTCTTTTTTAATATTTTTTCATACAAATCATTTTCAAAAATATCTTTTTGAATTTGTGGCTCTCTTTCTGGCAAACTAGCTCTCATAGGAAAGTCTGTTGCTGGTAAATTTAATGTTTTTCCATAGTCTTTTTTTTCTTCACTCATCAATAATTCCTCCTTTTTATTTAAAAACACTTAATGTGTATCTAGGTAATCCGTCGCATCTCTGTCGACGATGGACATTTTCTTTCTCCATGTATTCGAAAGAAAAGTGCATCGTCTGCGTGCGACTAGTACTGAACATGGTTTTAAGTTGGAAAAGGATTTCTGTTTTGGCTAGGCAAACGAGCGAGAAAACCGCAGGTGTACTTTTGTACATTGAGGATTTTCGTAGCGAAGTTTAACAACGCCAAAACAAAATTATTTTCCAACAAGTATAAAAAATAAAGCTAATTCAATCCATAGGACGAAATAGCTTTATTTTCCGCGGTACCACCTAATTTAAAAGAATATATGTCTTAATTCCACTTTTCTATTTTTTCAAGTAGAATTATTTTTTCTTTTCTCTTATTTACTTTTAACGCAAGTTTACGGCTTATTTTACTTAAAATAATTTATTGTTCGAATAAGCAACTAAAAGGTGATAATAAATATATTTTTATCTACCAATTCTCAGCATTGTTTGCATTCCATTTTAGGTACAAATCTAGTTGGAAAAGAATTAAATTTTGACTAGGAAAAGGAATTTGAAATTTATGAGGCGTACTTTTTGTACGTTGATTAAATTTCAAATGAAGTTTGACAACGTCAAAATTGTAATTATTTTTCAACTTTTGGCTCTCTGTAAGATGTTATATATCTATCTTGTCCTTTATTATAGTTTTTGTTGATTTCAATGTAATTATGTTATCACATTTTTATTTAAAGTTCAAGATAAAAACAAAAAAACTTTATTTTTTCACGATTGAAAGTTACAATTCTCATTAGATTTAAAATTATGTTATAAAAAGTTGTAAATTGTAACATTTTACTTCCACTTAATTGATTTATCTTATTTTGTATAGTAAAATATATAAAACATAAGAGGAGGTCTTTCTATGACAAGTTTTGCATTAAAAATAATTGCTGTAATTTCAATGTTTTGTGATCATTTTGGTGATGCATATTTAAAGCATTTTAGTTTTTTAAACTTGATTGGAAGGTGTGCATTTCCTATATTTGCTTTTCAAATTAGTGAAGGTTTTACACATACTAAAAATGTCAAAAAATATTTTTTTAGACTTGGAATTTTTGCTTTAATATCTCAAATTCCTTTTAGTCTATTTATGTATAAGTTTTTTGAAGATAGATTTTTTTCACTAAATGTATTTTTCACACTTTTTCTTGGGCTTTTAGCAATTTACTTATATGATTATATAAATAACCTTTTAAATAAATTTAAACAAACTAATATAAAAACTGAAAATAATGAAAATAATGAAAATAATAATTCTAAAAAATATACATTATTTAATAAAATTGTTGGAATACTTGTAGTTTTACTTATTGCTTTTATTGCCGAAATACTTAATACAGACTATGGTGCTTGGGGCGTTATATTAGTTTTTACTTTTTATGTTTTTAGAAATCATAAAATTTTAAGAATACTAGCTTTTACTTTATTAGTAATTATAAAATATATTTCATCACTAATTCAAACTAATTTCAGTATTGTGTATATATTAATGTTTTTAGCTACATTATTACCAATTTTATTTATAGATTTATATAATGGAAAACAAGGAAAAAAAGTTAAATATTTGTTATATTTATTTTATCCAGTACATTTATTTTTATTGTATTTGTTATTTTAAAATGAACTTAAACTGAAACAAGAGATGCATTTTTGCTTCATTTCCAAATGCATCCCTTGCTCAAACACCTGCTTGAATTTAAGCGATTTTATTTTAATTCTTCTATTGCTTTTTGTAATTGTGTATCATTTTCCTTAGTTAATTCTTCAATATTTTCTGGTAATTCTACTGTAATATCAGGTTCTATTCCTACTTTATTTATTTTATCTCTGTTTGGTGTACAATACTCTGCAATTGTTGTTTTTAAACCGCTTCCATCTGTTAATCTCATTAAAGATTGTATAACACCTTTTCCATAAGTTTTAGTTCCTATTATTGTTGCTTTTCCATTATCTTTTAAAGCTCCTGCTAATATTTCAGAAGCACTTGCTGTATTTTCATTTACTAAAACTGCAATAGGTATATTTATTATAGGTTCTTTTTCTGATTTTGTTACTGTTTCCTTTTTATCTTTGTCTGTTTCTATTAAAAGTGTACTTCCTTTATCACATATTAAATTTAATATATCAATAGCTTCATCTACTACTCCTCCTCCATTGCTACGAATGTCTATTATTAATGAAGTAGCTCCTTGTGATTTCAAGTTCTCATAATTTTTTTCAAATTCTTTTGCTGTTCCACCATCAAAATCTAATATTTGAATATATGCTATATTGTTTTCTAGCATCTCTGAATTTATGTGGCTAACTTCTATTTTTTGTCTTTCTACTTCTAATTCTATTTCCTTACCATCTCTTTTTATAGTTAATTTTACTTTTGTTCCTTCTTCACCTTTTATTTTGTTTGACATTTGATTTGCATTTTCTGGTGTTACATCTTCTCCATCAACTGAAATAATAAAATCTCCTGCAAGTAACCCTGCTTTTTCAGCTGGTGAATCTTTCATTGCTTCTATTACTTCAATAGTTCCTTCTTCATAATTTACAATCATATAGATTCCAATTCCTACATAATTTCCCATTGCAGTATCATACTCCTGGTCCATTTCTTCTTTTGTATAATAAACTGTATAATCATCTCCAACACCTGCCACATAGCCCTTTATTGCCATTTCTAGCATTTTTTCATCATCTAATTCACCTATGTATTTTTCTTCTAAAATTGATCTAATAGATGCGAGTGCTGCTTCTATTCCTGTAGTTCCATCTCCTGACGCAATACTTTTTAAATTTAATGTTGCATTAAATTTTTCACCTACTATTATTACTGTTATTAGAGAAGATAATAGAGATGTTATTATAATAAGCATTATAACTCTATAAATTTTTTGAGCTTTTCCATTATTCATTTAAATTATCATTCCTTATTAAATATATTTAGGTTTTTACTGGTTTTGCCTATAAACCTATATAAAATTTTTATTTATATCTTTAAATTATATGTATGTATAACCTTTTATATGAGATTGCCCTCAATACGGACAATCTCATTATGATAATATGTATTTACTTAATTATTATACAGATAAATGCTTGTATCACGGTACCTTTACATATTTTAACGGATTTACACAAGTTCCATTTTCCCTTACTTCAAAATGTAAATGTGGACCTGTTGAATTTCCTGTTGAGCCAACCTCCATTATTGTATCACCTTGTTTAACCTCTGTTCCAACTGATGTTAATACTTTATTTCCATGCCCATATAATGTAACTATTCCATCTCCATGATTTATCATAACACAGTTTCCGTATCCACCAAGCCAACCAGCATAAGATACTATTCCATCTGCTGCTGCGACTACTGGAGTGCCTGTTGGAGCATTTCCTATATCTATACCTGTATGTTCTTTTACAACTCCTTGTATTGGATGCTCTCTAGTACCAAAATAAGAAGTTATAGCTGTTCCACTAATAGCAACTGGCCATAGCATTTCTCCACCAGTATACTGTATTTCTCCTTGAATACTATTAGTTGCTGCTAATATTTTTGCTTCAATTTCTGCTTGTTCTTTTTTATATGCTGCAATTTGTTCTTGTAATTTTTTTTCGCCATCTGTTAATTTTTCAGCATAACTTTTTTGCAAAGTTTTCATATTATTTAAAACTATTGTTGTCTGCTCGCTTTTTGCTTTTATAATTTTTATTTCTGCCTGCTCATTTTCTAGTTTTTGCTTAGTTATTTCTATATTATCTTTTTCTTCTTCTACCTGTTTTATAAGTACACTATCATATTCTGTAATTTCTTCTATTACATAGTATCTTGAAATAAAATCTGTAATATCTTTTGAATTAAGAAGTACATCTAAATATACTATATCTCCTGCTTCATACATTGTAACTAATCTATTTATTAGTATATTTTTCTTCTCTTCATAATTTTGTGATGCAATTTGCAATTTTAATGTAGCCTCATTTATAGAAGTTTGCAATTCTTGCATTTTTTGTCCTAACTCATTTACTTCACTTTGATATATTTCTACCTTATCTTCTATTTCTTGTACTCTAAGTATTGTTGCTGATAATTCCTCTTGCACATATTCTAATTTTATGTTTGTATCTTCTATTTTATTTTCTACTTCTTGTTTTTGATTTTCTAGTTCTTCTGTTTCTGTATTGATTTCATTTGTTACTTCATTTGTAATATTATTTGCTACAGAATTCTCAGCAAATACGAAATTACAAAAATACTGAAGTATTAATATAATTAATATTATGCACAATATTTTTCTTTTCATATCTGCCTCCTTATTCTTTATTTTTATAATCTTGTTGTATAGTTTAATATACAACAAGATTAAGTTTCCTTTAGCCTCACGTATTTGCAAAACAAAACGTGCACGTCTTATTAATAGTAAACTAAACTTGGATGACTTGTGTATTGTAATGGATCAACTCTATAAGAATTTGCTGTTCCACCTATGTATACTTCATAATGTAAATGCGGACCTGTTGAAATACCTGTATTTCCTGATGTAGCAATTTGTTGTCCTCTTGATACAGTTTGTCCTTGGCTTACATTAAATGAAGATAAATGTCCAAATCCTGTATAATATCCATTTCCATGGTCTATCATAACATAATTACCATAACCTGAAAGCCATCTTGCTATAATTACTTTTCCTGCTGCTGGTGCATAAACTGGAACATATCTTACACCTATATCAATAGCCCCATGATTTGATGATGCGCCTGCAGTTGGGGATGGTCTTGGTCCAAATACAGATGTTACAATATTATATTTAGATGATACTGGCCAAGAAAACATTCCTTCAAAGCTTCCTTCATATCCTCCACCAGAATTTTCTGCTTCTTTTCTTGCTTCTTCTATTTCTTTTTGTGCATTTTTTATAGCAGCTTCAAATTCATCAATTGTAGTTTGTAGTTCTTTTTCCTCAGCTGATAAGTTATTTACTTTAGTCTGTTTTGATGCTTTTGCAATTTCCAAGCTTTCATTTTTTTCTTCTATTTCTTTTTTAGATTCATCTATTTCTTTTTTATTTTTTTCTAATTCTTGTTTAGCTTTTTCTGTTTCTTCTTGTTTTTGTAATATTGAATCAATTATTTCTTGATCTGCTTCTGCTATTTCTTGTATCCTATAATAATTAGATAAAAATGATGTCATATCTTCTGATGATAAAAGTACATCTAAATAACTTGTTTGTCCCATTTCGTACATAGCAACTAATCTATTTATTAATAGTTCTTGTCTTTGTTTAGTTTCTTCTTCTAACTTTTCTATCTCTTCTTCTTTTTCTGAAATAGAATCTTCCAATTCGTCTATTTTCTCATTTAATTCTTCTATTTCACTTTCATATTTTGATATTTGCACATTTAGCTCGCTTATTTCATCTAGTACTTCATTTTTTTGTGCTGTTACTTCTTCTTTTTTCTCTTCAGCTTCTTGTTGCTGACTTTCTAAATCTTGTTTTTTATCTTCTAACTCGGATACACTAGCTGCTATTACTGAAATTGAATACATATTTATTAATATAAATATTAAAATAATTGATATAATTTTTTTTATCATAAGATTTTCTCTCCTTTTTTATCTTATTTATTACACTTGTAAATATTTTTTCATTGAAATAGCACTACCAGTAGCACCTATTCCTATTCCAATTATTATATATACTACAAATAACATTGATAACATATCTGAAAATGTTAATAGGTTTATACCTCCTACAATTTCTGGCATACCACCATTCATTATGTTTTCAACTACAAAATTATATGTAAATCCAAGTATAACCACTGTAATTATTGCAGATACAATTCCTATTATTATACCTTCTACCATAAAAGGCCATCTTATAAAACCATTTGTCGCCCCTACATATTTCATTATAGAAATTTCTTTTCTTCTTGCATGAACTGTGAGTTTTATTGTATTTGCTATTATAAATATTGAGATAAGCACTAACAATACTAAAATAACTCCTGTCGCTGTTCTTATTCCATTTGCAACTTGTATTAATTTATTTATTGTTTTGTTACCAGTTTGTACACTAGCAACATTATCAAATGTTTCAATTTGTTTTTGTACTTCTTCTGCTTTAGTTAAATCTGTTAAAGTAATTACATAAGATGCTTTAAATGGATTATATCCATCTGATGTTAAATCTCCTAAAATCATTTCCACACTTGAGGACCAACTCTTAACATCATTTAAAGCCTGTTCTTTTGATGTATATTCTATTGTATTTACATATTGAATGTTTTTTATTTTCTGTTCTAGCTCTGCTTCTTGCTCTTTTGTCGCTTCTGGATTAATAAATATTTGCATTGCTTGCTTTGATTGCACTTGTTTCATAATATAGTTTACATTTTCTCCTATAAGAAAGAAAATACCAAATATAAACATTGTTGCACACATAATAATAACTGATGCTATTGTTGATTTCTTGTTTTTAAAAAAGTTTCTAAAACCTTCCCCTACTAAATATCCTAATATACTATACTTCACTATCATAACCACCTTTTTTATCATCTCTTATTATATTGCCTTTTTCTATCTGGATAACTCTTTTCTTCATTCTGTCAACAATATCTTTTGCGTGTGTTGCAACAACTACTGTTGTTCCTCTAGCATTTATGTCTTTTAAAAGAGTCATTATTTCCCATGCTGTTTCTGGATCTAGGTTACCTGTTGGCTCATCTGCAATTATCATAGATGGATTATTTACCAAAGCTCTTGCTAAAGCTACTCTTTGTTGCTCTCCCCCTGATAATTCATTTGGATAAACTTTAGCTTTGTCGCTAAGTCCTACTAAAGATAATACCATTGGAACTTGTCTTCTTATATGTTTTGGTGTAGACCTTACTATGTACATTGCATAAGCAACATTATCATAAACTGTTCTATCTGGAAGTAATCTAAAATCTTGGAAAACCACTCCCATACTTCTTCTTAAAAATGGAACTCTTTTAGGCTTTATAAATGTGGTATCTTTGCCATTTATTATAATATGGCCTGATGTTGGTTCTTCTTCTTTTAGTATTAATTTTATTAAAGTAGATTTTCCTGAACCAGAACTACCTACTAAAAACGCAAATTCGCCTTTTTCTATTTTAAAATTTGCATTATGAACAGCCTCTGTACCTGTATCATATTTTTTATTTACATTTCTAAATTCAATCATTCTTTAACTCCTTTTGTTTTCTTTAACTTGCTAAAAAATTTTATGCATCAAAATTTATAAATTTAATTTTCTATACTAATTTACTTCTATATCATAACAATAAAACTAAATATTTGCAATACTTTTTTAAACAAAAAAAGACATAAATTTTTATTTAAAAATCATTTATGCCTTTTTATCTTATTTTTTCTTACTTTTTCTTTTTTTTAGATATTAATTCTAAAATTTGGAATTAATATCTAATGTTTTTTTATTATTAATATTGTAGAACTATTTAATATAAATCTATTTTTTATAATTAAAATTTACTTACAAAATCTATGTTTGCCTATTGTTACAGTCATTGGTCTTGACCAAATCCATTTATTAGTTGCTGTTGCTGGGTTAAAATAATATATAGCTCCATTTGATGGGTCCCAACCATTTAATGCATCTTGTGCTGCTTTTTTTGCAGTATCATTTGGAGTCAAATTAATTTGTCCATCTGCTACAACATCAAATGCACCTTTTTGATAAATTACTCCTGATATAGTATTGGGAAATGAGCTATTTTTTACTCTATTTAATACAACAGCCGCTACTGCAACTTGTCCTGTATACGGCTCTCCTCTTGCTTCTCCATATACTAATCTACTAAGCAAATTCAAATCACTGGAAGTTGTAGAAGAACTTGAATTTGAACTAGAATTTCCTGATGAATTAAATATTCCCATAGCTTGCAAGGTTTTTGTTCCTGCTATTCCATCTACAGTTAATCCATTTTTTTGTTGAAACCATTTAACTGCAGCTAGTGTTTGACTTCCATATATTCCATCAATATTTCCGTTGTAATATCCCCATCTTTTTAATTTTGTTTGTATTGTTTTTACTTCTTCTCCTCTAGAGCCATATTTAGATAAAGCTAAAGCTTCATTATTTCTAAAAAATACATTATATGAAATAAACATTGTGCTTACTATAAATATTACAATTATTGCTTTTAAATTTTTCTTTATTTTTATTGCCATTAAAAAACACCACTTTCTTCAAAAATAATTTTACAATTATTTTATCCAGAAATGGTGTTATTATACATTTACTTAGAAAATCCCCACAATGTTTCCGTTTTCATCTAAATCAATTTGCTCTGCTGCTGGGATTCTTGGAAGTCCTGGCATTGTCATTATTTTTCCTGTAATAGCTACAATAAATTCTGCTCCTGACTTTAAAATAATATCTTGAACATGAATTTTAAAGCTTTCAGTACATTCTAAATTTTTAGGATTATCAGAAAATGAATATTGTGTTTTTGCTATACAAACTGGTAATTTATCCAGTCCTAGTTTTTCTATTTGCCTTATTTTTTCGTTTACTTCTTCAGTATATTCTACTCCTTCTGCTCCATAAACTTTTGTTGCTACTGCATTAATTTTATTTTTTATGCTATCTTCTAAATCATACATGTAATTTAATTTTGAAGGATTATTTGTTAAACTTACTATTTTTTCTGCTAAATCACAAGCTCCTTCTCCACCTTTTTCCCAACTTTCTACTAAGCTAAGTTCAATTCCATGTTCTTTTAATTTATTTCTTAAAAATTCAATTTCTTTTTTAGTATCATGTGTATATCTATTTATTGCTACTATTACATTTAGCCCATATTTATTTTTTAAATTGTCTACATGTCTTAAAAGATTATTAAATCCTCTTTCTAAAGCTTCTATACTCTCATTTTTTATTTCTTCTTTTGGCATTCCACCATGATATTTTAATGCCTTTATTGTTGCAACACATACCACAGCATCAGGCATAATTTCAGCTTTTCTACATTTTATATCTAAAAATTTTTCTGCTCCTAAGTCTGCTCCAAATCCTGCTTCTGTTATAACATAATCGCCTAACTTTAAAGCAAGCTTAGTTGCTATAATACTGTTACATCCATGTGCTATATTTGCAAATGGTCCACCATGCACAATAGCTGGTGTATGTTCTAAGGTTTGTACTAAATTTGGATTTAGTGCATCTTTTAAAAGTACAGTAAGTGCTCCATCTGCTTTTAAATCTTTTGCTGTTATTGGCTTTCCTTCTTTATTATATCCTACTATTATATTTCCAATTCTTCTTTTTAAATCGTTTATGTCAGTTGCTAAACAAAATATTGCCATTATTTCTGATGCAACTGATATATCAAATCCATCTTCTCTTGGAACTATATTTTTTTCTTCTGATAAACCAGTTTCTACTTTTCTTAATTGTCTATCATTTAAATCCACACATCTTTTCCATGTAACTTTTTCAAAGCCTAGTTCATTTCCAAAATATATGTGATTATCTATCATTGCAGAAAGTAAATTATTTGCAGAAGTTATTGCATGGATATCTCCTGTGAAATGCAAGTTTATATCCTCCATAGGTGCAATTTGTGAATGTCCTCCACCTGTAGCTCCACCTTTTATCCCAAAAACTGGTCCTAGCGAAGGTTCTCTTAATGCTAAAACAGCATTTTTTCCAATTTTTCTTAAACCATCTGCCAAACCAATAGCCATAGTCGTTTTTCCTTCTCCTAATGGAGTAGGATTTATAGCAGTTACTAAAACTAATTTTCCATCTTCTTTATTTTTTAATCTTTTAATTACATTTGAAGATATTTTTGCCTTATATCTTCCATAAGGTTCTAACTCATCTTCCTTTATGTCTAACATTTCTGCAATTTCTTGAATTTTTTTTAGTTTAGTATTTCTTGCAATTTCAACATCCTCCATTTACAACACCTCTTTAATTATTATTTATAACTAGTCGCTACGAACAGCAATGTAATTTTCCTTTGAATACGTAGATAAAGAAAATGTCCATTGCCGACTAAGATGCGACAGATAATTTTTCTATATTTATTTTTCAAATATTACCCAAAAATCATTCCAACAATTACTCCTATTAGTGCTCCTACAAATACTTGCGTTGGTGTATGACCTAAAACCTCTTGCAATTTTTCAGATACCTCCACTCCTGTTAATCCTGGAGTTTGAACTATTTTATTTAATAATTTTGCTTGCTTTCCTGCTGCTCTTCTTACTCCTGCTGCATCATACATAACAATAAAAGCGAAAATTATTGATAGACCAAATATTGGAGATTCTATCCCTTGACTTTTTCCAATCATTGTTGCTAAAGATACAACTACTGCTGAATGAGAACTTGGCATTCCTCCTGCTCCTAATATTCTTTTAAAGTTAAATTGTTTTGTTGTTACTAAATCATATATTAATTTAAAAAGTTGTATAAAAAACCATGTTGCAAATGGCACTATTAAATACTTATATTCTAAAATTATCTCCATCATTTTCTTAATCCTCATTTGGCACAAAATTTTCTTCTGCTAATTCTCCGTTTTCTCTTTTAATTAGCATTGTTATTTTCTTTTCAGCTTTTTCAAGCATCTCACTACATTCTTTTGAAAGCTTCATTCCATCCTCAAATTTAGTCACTGAGCTATCTAAGTCTAAATCTCCTTTTTCTAGCTCTATGGCTATTTCTTCTAATTTTTTCATTTTATCTTCAAAGCTTATATTTTCTTCCATTTTTTAAATTATTCCTTTCATAGTAAAAATTATTTTTTTGTAACTACTCCTGTATCTAAATTAACAAATAAAAATGCAACAGTAGCTCCACTGGAATTTCTTGCAACTACAATATATCTTCCATCTCCATATACTGAATCATATCTAAAATAAATATCATCATTAATTCCGTGTTCTTCTTCATAATATTCTTTAGCAAGTTTTTCTGCTTTTTCTTCTCTACTTAAAGTTGTCCCTTCAATTGTTTCAGATGTACTATTATTTTCTTCTTTATTTACTGTTTCATCATCTGTTTTCTCTTCTTCATTTACAGTTTCATTTACTATTTCATTAACAATTACATTTGTTTCCTCATTTTCAAACAAATCGTTTATTATATTATCTAATCCTTTATTTTCGTCAGGAAGTTCATTTGTAGTATTTATACTAGTTGGCTGAGGTTTTATATTTTCATATACTAGCCATACTATTGCTAAAATTAATATGACAATTACTACAATTCCTAATATTTTTTTAGTTCCTTTACTCATATTCTAATTCTTTCCTTTCTTATGTTTTTTAGCTAAAACTAAAAGTTTAAAATATTTTGTTTTTATTTTTTCATAATTTTTTTATTAAATAACAAAGTTAAATTCTCTTGGCTCTTATATATTTTAAAAGCACACTTTTCATCTATTAAGTTCGTTTATATTATAATACTTTTGCTTTTGTCTTTCCATCAACTAATCTTATATCTATTTCATCATCTTTATTTAAATCGTTCACACTTTTTATAACTTTACCTTCTAGCTCTACTATTGAATACCCTCTCACAAGTGTTTTTAGTGGGCTTAGTGCATCTATTTTAGCTATATATTTTACCAAGTTTGTCTTTTTTTCATTATATATCTTTTCAATACTATTTTGCATTGATTTTACTTTCATATCTATTAACATATATTTTTCATTTATTTTTTGTGTTGGTTCTTTAAATACTCGACTATTCATACATTTTTCATATCTTAATCTCATAAATTCTACTTTTTTCTTTAAAGCTAATTTATATCTACTATTATATGAATCTAACTTTAGCATTATATCTGCTATATTTGGCACTGCAAGTTCAGCTGCTGCTGATGGTGTTGGTGCTCTTAAATCTGCAACAAAATCTGCTATTGTAAAATCTGTTTCATGCCCAACTGCTGAAATTATTGGAAGTTCTGAATCATATATTGCTCTTGCTACAACCTCTTCATTAAAAGGCCATAAATCTTCTAAAGAACCTCCACCTCTTGCTACAATAATGACATCTGCTAATTTTTGCTCATTCATTGTTTTTATTGCATCTGCTATTTTTAAAGCTGCACCTTCTCCTTGTACTGGTACAGGAAGTAATTTTATATATACATTTGGATTTCTTCTTGTTGACACATTTATTATATCTCTAATTACAGCTCCTGTATTTGAGGTAAGTACACCTATACATTTTGGCATTAATGGAATCTTCTTTTTGTGTGAAACATCAAATAACCCTTCTTTTTCAAGCCTTGCCTTCATTTCTTCATAAGCTTTATATAAACTTCCCATTCCATCTTCCTGCATAGCTTTTGCATATATTTGATATACTCCATCTCTTTCAAAAACTGATACTGTTCCTAAAAGCATTACTTTCATTCCATCTTTTGGCTCAAATTTTAATTTTTCAGCAAAGCTTTTAAACATTATACATTTAATTAATGAATTCTCATCTTTTAAAGTAAAATACAAATGACCTGTATAATGGTGCTTATAGTTGGAAATTTCTCCTTTTACTAAAACATTATTAAGCATCTCATCTCCAGCTATTTTTTCTTTAATATATTTATTTAAATCTGTTACACTAATTGGATTATATGTTGCCATTATTCTTTAGTTTCTCCTCCATCTAAATTGTTTTTCTTTACAACACTGGCTAAAACGCCATTAATAAATGAAGGAGATTTTTCATCTGCATAAATCTTAGCAAGCTCAACAGCTTCATTTATTATTACTTTATATGGTGTTTTTAAAAATAACATTTCAAAGATTGCAAGATTTAAAATTGCAATATCTACTTTTGGAATTCTATCATAGCTCCATTTTTCAGATAAACATTCTTCTATTTGCTTTTTTATCTGTTTTCCATGTCTTTTTGCTCCATATACAACATCTTTTATATATTTAATTGTAGCTTTTCCGTGGATTTCATTTATCTCTAAAAATGTATCTACATTTTCTTTGTAGTCTTCATATTTTATATTTTGAGCTTCTAAACTATATATTATTTCAAATGCTACTTTTCTATTATCTGATTTACTCATTTTGTATAAAATTCCCCTTTATTATAATCTATCTATAAAATTTTTTATTCTATCTTTTACAGAATCTTTATTGTGTTGAATATAAAATCCAGCATATCCACACACAACTATTAAAATGATAGCAATTATTAATTCATAAAACTTTGTTAATAATAGTAAAACTGCTACTATTATCCCTATAATCATGCCACCATAGTTTGACATAAACTTTTTAAAATCGTCCATAATTAATTTCATTCCTTTCGCAATACATAAATCTAGTTTTCTATTATATTATTACTTGTTTGTTCTATATTTTTTACTTTAATATTTACTTCTTTAACTTCTAAATCTGAAGATTTTTTTATTGTTTCTTTTATTTTGTTTTGTAAATTTGTAGATAATTCTTTTATTACTGCATTTTCTTTAACTGTTAAATTTACAAATACTTTTACATTATTTTCATTATCTAGTTCTATTTTTGTTGTTACATCTTCTGCACTATCAAAACCTTTAACAACACCATTTACTAAATTTTCAATAGTTTCTTTTGTAATTAAAAGTTTTCCATTTGCATTCTCTAATAATATTCCGTTTTTATAATCTTCTTTTTCTTTTGAGCTAGAATCAAAAAATATACATCTTATTGCAAGTAATATAAATATTATTGATAATCCTAATAATACTTTTGATGTAATATCATCTGTTATAGCTACTCTTATTATATTTCCTAAAAGTTCTAATTCCACCCATCCAAATATTGCTAAACATAATACTACAGATATTATAAGCATTAGGCTAGAAAAAAGTACTAATGATATTTTTTCAATTGTTTTCATAATTATTTCAATCCTTTCTTTACAAACAAATATTTTTATAACTCTTTTTATTTTAATTATAGATATTTAAACTATCTTTTAACTTATATAAGGCACTTTAAAATAATATTTCTAAAGTGCCTTATACTTTATTATTCTGTTTTATTAGAGTCTTCTTCTTTTTCTTCTTCTACATTATTTGCGTCAGTATTAACACCTTGTACATGTACATTTACGTCTATAACTTTTAAACCTGTCATTCCCTCTACAGCCTTTTTCACTCTATTTTGTATTTCAAAAGCTACATCTGGTATTCTTACTCCATATTCAACAATAATGTTTACATCAATTCTTGTTTCCTTTTCTCCTGCTTCTACTTTAATACCTTTTGCAAAATTTTTCTTTCCACTAAATACTTCTGAAATACCTCCTGCAAATCCGCCTGCCATTGAAGCAACTCCTGGTACTTCTGATGCAGCAGCTCCTGCTATAACAGCTATAACATCATCTGCAATTTTTATATTTGAATTATTTTCTAATGCTACTTCTGCTTGATTTTCTTCCTTTACTACCTCATTTATTTCTTTATTTTCTTCCATAATATTACCTCCTTAAATATATTATTTAAAGCATTTATTTATTGTCTTAACTGATATTATTAGTATATCAATTATTTGGATTTTTTACAACAGTTTTGGAAAATTTTTTTAGGAAAGTTGATAATTTCCATATCTTTTTAAAAAGTAGCTAGAATCATCTAATGGTTTTAGGTATTCAATTTAATATACTTGACTTAGAAATAAATATAACACATCAATATTAAAAAAAATTCAAATGTATATGATGAAGATTAAATATTTCGAATTAAATGAATAAATTCAAGAAATGGAAATTCATATACAGTAAAAATGGAACCATTTTATTATGATTCCATTTTTACAAACCTTCATATTATTCTGGTTTAAACAAGATAAGTAACAGTTGCTTAAACCCCGCCAAATAGTGCGTATAATCCTTGACTTTTGAAGAATCAAAATTTACTAACTGCATATATTCTTTAGAATTACTTATAAAACTACCTATTGCAATTTTTTTGTCAAAATGACCTTCTTCGTACAAAGTCAACCATTCTTCGCCTCCAAAATTGTCATCGTTATGATAGTAATGATAACCTTTCAGATAATTATTTTGACAAACATAATAGACTGAGCCGTTTCTTTTCAATTCTTCATAAATCTTATAATCAATAAAGACTTGTGTATTGGGTCTAATTGATAATTGCCGTTCGATTATTGAAAAAATTTCAGCTGGATTTTCCCGAGTTACATAGACTTCTTTTACTTTCATAATAGTGTCCTCCTTAAAATGATTTCAAAGTCATGAAAAGTATTTCATTCCTACATTTGTAATATTTTGTGCTACATTAATATTATACAACATTTTTTTCATAAAGTAAATAATTAACATAAAATTTAAAACTTGTAAAATTATCCTATTCAATGTTCATTCAAAAAACAACCTACAAACCTTTACAGTTTGTAAGCTGTCTCATTTGGAGCGGGTAGCGAGAATCGAACTCGCGCGACCAGGTCGGAAGCATGGCATTCTACCACTAAATTATACCCGCATGATACTTAATTTTAATGATTTTATACATATTTTACTCTAACATTATAATTTATGTATTATATTTATTCGAGGCAGAATTTTTAGTTTTCTGCCTCTACAATTAATGTTAAAACCTTATTTTTTATTAATAAACTACTCTTCTTCTTTATTTCCTGCTTCTAAATCTTTCATGCTTAAATTAATTCTTCCTTGATTGTCTATATCACTTACCTTTACAGTAACTTCGTCTCCAACTGAAAGAACATCTTCTACTTTTTCTACTCTTTTGCTAGAAATTTTAGATATGTGAAGTAATCCTTCTTTTCCTCCACCTAGGTCTACAAAAGCTCCAAATGACATTATTTTTGTAATAATTCCATTATATATTCCACCTACTTCTATTTCTCTTGTGATATTTTCTATTATTTCTATTGCTCTTTCTCCACTTTCATTATCATTTGAATATACACAAACTCTTCCATCCTCTTCAATATCTATTTTAACACCAGTTTCATCAATTATTTTATTTATTACTTTTCCACCAGTTCCTATTACATCTTTTATTTTATCTGGATTAATTTGCATTGTAAATATTCTAGGAGCATATTTAGATATATCTGCTCTTGGTTTATCTATAACTGGAAGCATTATATTATCTAAAATATAATCTCTTGCTACTTTTGTTCTTTCAAATGCTTCTTTTATAATGTCATAAGTTAATCCATCTATTTTAATATCCACTTGTATTGCTGTGATACCATCTTTTGTACCACCTACTTTAAAATCCATATCTCCAAAGAAATCTTCTATTCCTTGTATATCTGTAAGCATTATATATCTATTTGGATTATTTTTATCTGTAACTAATCCTGTAGAAATACCAGCAACTGGTTTTCTTATTGGAACACCTGCATCCATAAGTGCTAAAGTGCTTCCACAAATACTTGCTTGTGATGTTGATCCATTTGAAGAAAGTACTTCAGATACAACTCTTATTGCATAAGGAAATTCGTCTTCTGATGGAAGTACTGGAACTAATGCTTTTTCTGCTAAAGCACCATGTCCTACTTCTCTTCTTCCTGGTCCTCTAGATGGTCTTGCTTCACCTACTGAATATGAAGGGAAATTATATTGATGCATATATCTTTTTCCTGTTTCTTCATCTATACCATCTAATATTTGTTCTTCGCTCTTCATTCCTAATGTTACAACAGACATAACTTGTGTTTGTCCTCTTGTAAATATTGCGCTACCATGTACTCTTGGTAATACTCCTACTTCACAGGAAAGTGGACGTATTTCATCTATTTTTCTTCCATCTGGACGTTTGTGTTCCTCTAATATCATTTCTCTAACGCATGCCTTTTCTAGGTCATGAACACTATCTGCTATATCCATTTTTCTTTCTTCTTCTGCTTCTTCTCCATATTTTTGCACTACATAAGCTGTAATATCTTCTGTAATTTTATCAATATTTGCGTCTCTTACTTCTTTATCTTGAGCTTGTACATCTTGGTACATTCTATCTTTGAAATTAGCTACTATATCTTGATAAAATTCTGAATCTACTCCAAATGATTTATATTCAAATTTTTGCTTTCCTATTTCTTCTTTTATATCTTTTATAAAATTACAAATATTTTTAATTTCTTCATGAGCCTTTTTTATTGCTTCTAACATTGTTTCATTAGGTATTTCATCTGCTCCTGCTTCTATCATCGTGATTTTTTCTAATGTTCCTGCAACTGTTGCAGTTAATCTGCTTTTTTCTCTTTGGGCTACTGTTGGATTTATAACTATTTCTCCATCAACCCAACCTATTGCAACTGCTGCTGTTGGTCCTCCAAATGGTATATCTGAAATAGATAAAGCACAAGAAGCACCAATCATTGCACAAAATTCTGGGCTATTATCTTGTTCTACAGATAAAACGGTTGCTGTAACACATACATCGTTTCTAAAATCTTTTGGAAATAATGGTCTTAAAGGTCTATCTATTGCTCTTGATGTAAGTATTGCCTTATCTGTTGGTTTTCCTTCTCTTTTTGTAAAACTTCCTGGTATTTTTCCTACTGCATATAATTTTTCTTCATAATCTACTGAAAGTGGAAAGAAATCTATTCCTTCTTTTGGTTCTTTTGCAGCTGTAACGTTTACCATTACAACTGTATCTCCATATTTTACTACTACACTTCCATTTGCAAGTCCTGCAATTTTTCCTGTTTCTATTGTTAGTTCTCTTCCTGCTAATTTTGTACTATAACTTTTAAACATTTTTTTATGTGTATGACGTTTTGTCATACTACTCCTTTCCATATATTTTTTATCTTTTACTAAATAAATTAACTTATTTTTTTAATTTATTTTCTTGTTAACAGTACAAAATTAGTTGTAACCTCTATAATATGCTTTTGTAATAAAGTATATTATACAAGCTACTCACTAAAATTTTGTACCATATAATTTATTTAATAATACATTTTAATTATTGCTAGCTTCCTTCATAAATGGACGTTAAGCAAAAGCAAAACGTCCACTAGCAAAATTATTTTCTTAATCCTAATTTTTCAACGATATCTCTATATCTTTGAACATCCTTTTTACTTAAATAGTTAAGTAAGCTTCTTCTTGAACCAACCATTTTTAAAAGTCCTCTTCTTGAATGATTATCTTTTTTGTGAACTTTTAAATGTTCTGTTAATTCATTAATTCTTTCTGTTAAAAGAGCTATTTGAACTTCTGGAGAACCAGTATCCTTTTCATCTCTTCTATATGTTTTGATTATTTCTTGTTTTCTTTCTGCTGTCATAATTACACCTCCTAAATATTATTTGATTTGCCTAAAACCTAGTTAAAGTGGTGTGATAAACCTAAAACCAAGTATAAGGTAATTTACATATAGTATTTTACCATAAATTTCTATTCTGTGCAATACTTTTTTACAACTATCTTTTCTTTTATAAATATAAATTAATTAAAAAATTATATTTAACATTTTTCAACATTGTAATTTACTAAAGGCTATGTTAAAATTACACAAAATCGAAAACTAAATAAATGGAGGAAAGATTATGGATAAAGTAGACAAAATAGGAATTGAAATTTTATATTATATGAGAAATAAAAAATCATACACAAGAATTGAAATAGAGAAACAACTAGAGGAAAGACATAAAATAGAAAAAATACCAGTCAAACGTTTAAAAATTTGGGTAAGTTTTGCATTAACAAGGTTAACAAAACAAAATTTAATAAAAAGAATAGATAGGGGAGTATATCAGATATCTAATAATGGTTTAGAAAAATTAAAAGATACTAAAGCTGTACTGCAAGAAAGACTTAATAAATATTCAGTCCAAGCTGATAAAAAAGCAAAACTAGCAATTAAAGTTTTTTATAATGCTAATAAATTATTTATAAAAGATAATATACGAAATATAGAATTAGGAGTATCTGAAGTAACTTTACAAGGAGATTTTGCACAAGCTTTTAAAGATAGTTTAAAAGAAATGAAAATATACAATTATTATTCTGATATAAACTATAATAAAAATAAATATTTTACTAAATGTATTATAAATGAAAAAATGGAATATTTTGATATCTTTTGTGATTTAATTATTCATAGTAGAGGAGAAAGTTTAGAACAAGATAATCTTTTAGCTATAGAGATGAAGAAAAAAGAGAATAGAAAAGATCGATTAAAAGATATAAAAAGGCTTGAAATTATGACTAGTGATAGTTATATAGGAGAAATATTATTTGATGAATTACCACCATATATATGTAGATATTCTTTAGGAATTTTTTATGATTTAGATGTCAAAAGAAGGCAAATAAAATTAGACTTTTATCAACATGGTGAATTAGTAAAAACTCAAACAATACACTATAATAGCAATGGAGAAATTGTTGAATAAAAAAATTAGTCTAGAGTCATTTAAGATTCTAGACTATTATTGAATGACTTAAAGCTTAGAAAACACTCATAAATATTTCTTTTATTTTGTAAGATTTTTTATTGAATAAGTCCTCAAATTCTTTAAATTTATCTTCATATAATAAAACTTTCATATATCGTATAACTATACATTTTTATTAATGCTTTCAATTAAATTAGTTGTGAAATTTGCATTAGTACTTTCGTCAAAACTTTCTAGTTTTAAATAATCTTGAATATAATATTTTTCTGTTAAAGTACCATAAGTGATTTTATTATAACTTCTATTCCTAATTCTACAGTAAATTTTAAAAATAGAGAGTAATTCTTCTCTTATTTTGTTTTTCTTTTTTTACAATTCTAATCATACCTAATCATCCTTACTTCTCCAAGTCAAAGTCGACAAAAAGATTAACCTTTTCAGTTAATTTATCAATATATCGCCATGGTGCGACAATTTTACTTATTGGAGCCTTAACTATACACGTATGCGAAAAAATATACTCCCAAGATTGATTAAATCAACTGATAAATTTATTATACCAAATATTTAATTATTTTCAATATCTTGTTTATACAATTTCAAAATTATATTTTTAAATTTAATAATAAAAGTAGTATTTTTTCTGTGCAATATAGAAATATTTTGTTAT
>CALXVN010000021.1 GCA_944392085.1 uncultured Clostridia bacterium
AAAATGGCGGATGAAATTGAAGATGTTTTAAAACAAATTGCGCCAGGTACGCAAATTCGTAATGGTTTGGAAAATATTTTGAATGCTAAAACAGGAGCTTTAATTGCGATAGCAGATAATGATGATGTTTTGAAGTTGGTCGATGGCGGTTTTAAGCTTGATGTCGATTTTAGCCCTGCTAAGCTATATGAGCTTGCTAAAATGGATGGGGCAATTATTTTAAGTTCAGATTTTAAAAAGATTTTATATGCGAATACTCAACTAATACCATCTCCAGAAATATACACTTCTGAAACACGGTACAAGGCACAGAACAGCAGAACGTACAGCTAAACAAACTGGTGCATCAGTAATTAGTATTTCACAAAGAAGAGGAATTATAACTTTGTTTAAAGGTAATTCAAGATATGTACTTAAAAATTCTGCTGATGTTATTTCAAAAGCAAATCAAGCATTGCAAATTGTTGAAAAATATAAGAAAGTATTTGATAATAAGATAAATATGCTAAATGAATATGAATTTAATGATATAGTAACTTTAGAAAATGTTATTACAGCTATACAAAGAGCAGAAATGGTTATGAAGATTGCAGAGGAAGTAAATAGAGCAATTGATGAATTAGGTGAAGAAGGAAGACTTTTAGAAATGCAATTAGATGAAACTGTTGGAGATTTGGAAAAAGAAGAATTGCTTATAGTAAAAGATTATATGGTGTTAGGCAGAAAAAGGACAGCAGAAAAATTAATTGAAGAATTAAGGAAAACTGAATATGAAAAATTACTTAAACCAGATATAATTGCAAATCTTTTAGGATATGAAGCTTTTGATAATTATGATGAGGTTGGTGTATATACAAAAGGATATAGAATATTAAGTAAAATTCCAAGAATGCCAAGTAATATAGTAGAAAATCTAGTAAAATCTTTCAAATCATTCCAGCATATTTTAGTTGCAGATACTCAAAGACTAGACGAAGTTGATGGAATTGGAGAAGTTAGAGCAAAAACAATAAGACAATCATTAAAAAGAATGCAAGAACAATTTGTATTTGATAATATTATAGTATAATATTGTACTAAAAAAATAATTATGATAAAATAAGAAAAGTACAAATAATAAATTAGAAAGGAAATAAGAAAAATGAAAAAGATTATAACAAGAATATTATTAATATTAGGAATATTATTAGCAATAGCAGGTATTATATTTGTAAGTTATGGAATTTATAAAAAATTTACTTTAAATATACCAAATCCAGTAGCAACAATGGAAGTCGAAGGATATGGAACAATAAAGATAGAATTATATCCAGATAAGGCTCCAAATACAGTAGCAAATTTTATTAGATTGGCTAATAGAGGTTTTTATAATGGAACTACTTATCATAGAACAATGCCAAATTTTGTTATACAAGGGGGAGCTAAAGATGGAGATGCTTCTGCATCACCAATGCTTAGTGATATAATGGATAATGTAGAAACAGATAAGGCTTATAATATAAAAGGTGAATTTATAGCAAATGGATATGAAAATAATAATTTAAAACACGAAAAAGGTGTAATTTCTATGGCTAGAAGTGATTATAGTTATTATGGTTACACTGAAGAAGGATATAATTCAGCAGGGTGCCAGTTCTTTATAATGACAGAAGATAATAGTCAATTAGATGGAGTATATGCAGCTTTTGGAAAAGTTATAGAAGGAATGGATGTCGTAAAAAAGATTTCAAATGTTGAGGTATATTATAGAGATACTGAAGTGGATGAGGATTTCAAAGCACCAAAGGATGAAGATGGAAATGAAATAGCATCAGATACACCAAAAGAGCAACCAGTAATTACAAGTGTTACTGTTGAAACTTATGGAGTAGATTATGGGATTCCTGAAACAATAGAACCATTTGATATAAGCTCATTATTTGCAAGTCAGTATTTAGGTTATTAACTATTTAAATATAAATTATTAAAAAATTAAATCTAGATATATAATAGCAAGAAAGCTTGAAAAATTACAATTTTGGGTTAAAAAAATTTCATTCTTTTTTAACTAGATTTATGCTTAGTAGGAAGGAAAAGTGAATAAAAAATGGATAAGAAAGAAAAAAATAAAAGAGATATAGGAAAAATTGCAACAAAGATAATTGCAGCAATACTTGCATTATTTATGATACTTGCAGTAGCTGCTACACTTATATATTATTTAATTGCAGCATAAGAAAAAATAGTAGAAGAGGAATTTGATATGGATGTTTTTTCATTAAATATTGATGGAAAGTTATGGAGTAGTATAACTGGATATATAGAAGATATTTCAAACAACCCATTTAAGTTAATAATATTTATATTAGATATATTAATTGTAGGGTATGTAGGATATAAATTTATAAAGTCAGCCAGAAATTCTAGAGTTTGGCAATTACTAAAAGGAATAGTTTTAATAATATTTATAACTATATTAAGTGGTTTGTTCAAATTTAGAATACTAAATTGGTTTTTAACTATATTTATGACTTATGGAGTAATTGCACTTATTGTTATATTTCAGCCAGAATTAAGAAGAATGCTAGAACAATTGGGAACAAATAAATTTACTAAATTTTTTGGAATAGGTCTTGAAAAAGATGCTGAAATAAAAATGAAAGAAGATATATACAAAATAGTTATTGCAGCAAAGGAAATGTCTAATACGAAAACTGGTGGATTAATTGTAGTAGAAAGAGATATACAGTTAAATGATATAATAGAATCAGGTGTTAAAATTGGAGCAGATGTATCACCACAATTAATAGTAAATCTTTTTGTGCCTAAGACTCCTTTACATGATGGAGCAATAATAATTAGTGAAAATAAGATAGCAGCTGCGGCTTGCATACTTCCACTATCTGATGACAAAAAAATAAATAAAGGATTGGGAACTAGACACAGAGCAGCATTAGGAATTTCTACAGAAACAGATGCTATAGCAGTTGTTATATCAGAGGAAACAGGCAAAATTTCAATTGCTAAAGATGGTAATCTTATAGTAGATTTAAAAGAAGAAGCTTTAAAAAATATTTTGATAAAAAATCTAATAGCAAGAGATTATAGAAGTGAAAAGGAAAGAAAAATACATACTCCTAAATTTATAAAAAGAATAAAAAAAGATTAATTATATAGGCAGGGCGATTTATACATTTAGATACATCGTACCTGTTTTTATTAGATAAAAAAATATATAATAAGGGTGAAATAATAAGTATGAGAAATATTAAACTAACAATTGAATATGACGGAAAAGACTTTAATGGGTGGCAAAAACAACCTAATAAACTGAATATACAAGGAGAAATAGAAAGAGCAATAGAAAATATAACAGGAGAAAAAGTAAATCTTATTGCATCAGGTAGAACAGATGCAGGTGTACATGCAGTTCGGACAAGTTGCAAATTTTAAAACTAATTCTAATATAGCAATCGAAAAAATACCAATAGCTATAAACTCACAAGTTAAAAATTCAATAAGAATACAAAATGCAGAAGAAGTAGATGAGAATTTTCATAGCAGATATAATTGTAAGAAAAAAACATATAGATATGTAATAGATAATTCTAAATATGGAAGTGCAATTTATAGAAATATTGCATATCATATGCCAATTCCACTGGATGTAAAAAAAATGAAAAAAGCTATAAAATATTTTGAAGGAGAACATGATTTTAAAGCATTTAAATCAAGCGGAACAAGTAGCAAAAGTAGTGTAAGAACTATTTATACTGCTAATATAGTAACAGAAGGAACAAGTATAGGAATAGATTTAACAGGAAATGGCTTTTTGTATAATATGGTAAGAATAATAGCAGGAACTTTAGTAGATGTAGGACTTGGTAAAATAAAAGCAGAAGATATACCAAAAATAATAGAATCAAAAGATAGAACGAAGGCAGGTAAAACACTTCCTCCACATGGACTTATGCTATTGAGAGTAGAGTATAGTTAGAAAATAAATAGTAACAAATAATGATATGTATACATAAAATATACTAAAAACTAATATGCAAAGGAGAATATTTTATGAATAACATATTATTATTTTTTGTTTTGCCACTATCAACAATAATACTTTCAATAGTTTTACAAAAGATATTAAAATGTCCAATATTAGTGGCTGGCACATTTTTTGCAATATTTTTAATTATAACTTATGTAATAGATTCTAATTTACTTATATTTGCAATAGCATATACAATAATCGCATATATTACAGCTACTCTTACTAGAGTAATATGTAATTTAATAGAAAAAATTAGTAGATGCTGTAATAGTCAAAATGAAGGAAGAATAGGATGTGCAAGAAATAATTGCATTTGTAATAATGAGAGTAGTTGCACAAATAATTCATCTACTAATGTAAATAATAATCAAGCTCGTTTTACTTTAACAACTAATCAAGCAAATCCAGTTCTATTCTTAACAAATCAAAGACAAAATCAAACTTTAAGAAATAATTGTTGTTGCAGAAGAAGATAAAATTATAGAAATATTACAATTATGTTACAATAATATTAAGTTTTTGTTACAAGATGCTTAATGTTATTGTATTTTTTTTTATTATGTTGTAAAATAGAATATGAAATACTATTTTGTCAAAAATAAGGAGGAATATATTATGGCAATGAATCCAATGCAAAGAAAGGCAAATAACTCATTTTTATTAGGAATTTTAATAACGTTATTAATAACAGGTATTATAATAGCACTTTTAATAATACAAGTATCTAAACTAAATAAAGAATTGCAAAGTGAAGAAGCAAAAAAGGTTAAAGTTTATGTTGTAGCAGACACCATAAAATCTGGAGAAACTGTAACTGAAGATAAATTACAATTTGTTGAAACAACTTTAGGAACAGTTGATACAAGCAATATGGTTACATATTTAGAAACACAAGATGTAGAAGATTCAGCTACAGGGGATATAAATACTGTATATACTCAAAAAGCAAAAGTTGATTTAAATCCAGGAACAATTCTTACAAATGATTTATTATATGAAGGAGAAGCATTAGCTTCTGATGTGAGAAGACAAGAATACAATGTTATTTTACCACAAAGTCAATTAACAACAGGAGATTATATTGATGTAAGATTAAGAACTCCTGATGGAAGGGATTTGATTGTTATATCTCACAAAGAGGTAACTATACCAACAATACTAGATATAGAAACAGCAAATTGTATATGGATGAATTTATCAGAAGAAGAAACATTAATGCTTAGTTGTGCAATTGTTGAATCATATCAAATGAATGGTGGTAAATTGTATTCAACAAAATATATAGAACCAGGAATACAAGAAGCAGCAATTCCAACATATCAACCAAACAATGCCACAATATCATTAATACATAATAATCCAAACATAGTTCAAGAAGCAAAAAATGAATTAGTAACAAGATATAATGAAAATAAAGATACAATAAGACCAGGAATAGACAGTGCAGTAAACAATGAAGATGCATCTGATAATGTTATAGATAAAACAGAAGAAGAGATTACAAGTCTTAAAGAAGAAAGGGAAACATATATAGAATCATTAAGTGAATAATTTTAGGAGGAATAAATGAGAAAGATAAGCTTTATAGGTTGTTATGACAAAATAGATTTAATATTATATATTGCTAGAATTTTAGTAGCAATGGATAAAAGAGTATTAGTAGTAGATAGTACAATTAATCAAAAGGCAAAATATATAGTACCAGTTATAAAACCTACTAAAGCTTATGTTACTGAATTTGAAAAAATAGATGTAGCAGTAGGTTTTAATAACTTTAATGAAATAAAAGAATATTTAGGAATGCCAATACATGCAGAATTACCTTATGATATAGCTATATTAGATATAGATTCTTATGAAGGAGTAACTAATTTTAGTATTAATAATGAAGATAGAAATTATTTTGTTACAGGTTTTGACCTATATTCATTAAAAAAAGGCTTAGAAATATTAAGTGGGCTTACAAGTGTTCTAAATTTAACCAAAGTGCTATTTTCAAAAAATGCAAGTAGAGAAGAAGATGATTATCTAAATTTTCTAGCATTAGGATACAAGATAACTTGGAATGAAGAAATAATATATTTTCCATTCGAAGTGGGAGATCAGAGTGTTATAAATGAAAATCAGAGAGTATCAAAAATAAAATTTAAAAAATTAAGTGAGCAATATAAAGAAGCACTTATATACATAGTAGAACAAATCTTAAATCAGGATGAATATGCTAAAATGAAGAAGATTTTTAAACAGTTAGAAAGAGGAGTTTAAGGAAAGGAAGAAAAAATTAAATGGCAATAATAACTTTTAAAAGTAATGAACTAAAAGAAACAGGTCAAACTTTATCTTTAGTTGCAGCTGCAACACAGATGGCGATAGAACATAGTTATAAGATATTAATCTTATCTACAAATTTTAAAGATCAAACAGTAGAAAGTTGTTTTTGGGAATTAGATAAATTAAATAAACCAGTCATAACTAAATCAGGACATGCAGAAGTAGGAGTTGACTCGGGAGTAGAAGGATTAATAAAAGTATTAGTAAGTAATAAAACTAGTACAGAAATTGTTAAAAACTATTCAAGAACAGTCCTAAGAGATAGACTAGATATTTTATTATCACCAAAAACTCAAGATTATCAGGAATATTCGCAAATATGTAGTAATTATACAGAAATTTTAAAAGTAGCAAATAGAAGTTATGATTTAGTATTTGTTGATTTAAGTAGTAGAATGAAAGAAGAATTAGCTCAAGATATAGTAAATTTATCAGATGTAATTATATACAATATAACTCAAAGACTAAAAAATATAAATGATTTTATAGAACTAAAGGAAAATGATGAGTTTTATAGAAGAAAAAATGTTATGCTTTTATTAGGAAGATATGATGCACATTCAAAATATAATGTTAAAAATGTTACAAGATATATGAAAGAAAAAAAAGATATTTTAGCAATACCATACAATACATTATATTTTGAAGCATGTTCAGAGGGAAAAGTAATAGATTATTTTCTAAGATTAAAAAATATTGATGAAAATGATAGAAATCACTTTTTTGTAAGTGAAGTAACTAAAACTAATAATAGTATATTATATAAATTACAAGAATTGCAAATGAAGATTTAATCCTTAAAAGAAAGGAGAACAAATATGCTAAATATATTATTAATAGTAATTGTTATACTTGTTGCAGTAGCATTGCTATTTAATTTTATAAAGAAAAGAAAAAATGAAGAAAAAGAAGATATATTAGAGGTTGATGATAAAACATATACATTAGATAAAATGATTGAATTTGTAAAGAAAAGACTTGATGAAATTACAAAAATTAACCTTTATGATATAGGACTTTCAGAGGAAGAATTAAAAAGAAGAAAAAACAAAAAATATGAACTAAAAAAAGCTTTAAAAGGATGTACATATGGAGACGTAAATGATAAGAAATATATTAAAGAATTAATATATGACTTATTATATAGAGAATATGGTGTAGATGAAACAAATGTGTCTAAGGCAATTCCATTTGACGTGCCTTCACTTTTAACAGCTCAGGACAAATTTGACATCATACTATATATGTACAAAAACGAGTTTGGTTATGAGGCTTTATCAGAAATAATAAAAAAATATGATTTGGCACAGCTTAAGTACTTAGAAGGAGAATCTAAACCATCTTATGTTATAACTGAAGATGAAATTAATTCTATATATGAAAAAGAAAATTTTGTACTAACCTTAGAAGATAAGATAAATGTAGTAGTACAAAGAATATACCAAAAATATAAGGGCTATAGCAGTATAGATGAAATTAGAGATATGAATATAGATGGTATCTCAGGTGGTGTATCAGGACTTCCAGAATCTTTCTTAAGTCAGGTTGCACAAACAGATGGAGATTATTTAAGCCAGATTGCAGAACACAAAGTACCACGTGCTTGTGATAGTATTTGGATAATGTTTTCTGGTAAATCAATAAGGCTTGCATTTTTATCTTTTGGTTCAGAAGCAGAATTAAAAAGAGTATGTCAAAATATTTATAAATATAATAACCCTGGGCAGTTATCAGATACAAATGGTTATAAAATTAATGAAATGAAAGATGGCTCTCGTGTTGTTGTTGTAAGACCATCAATGTCAGAAACATGGGCATTTTTCGTAAGAAAGTTCGACGTAAAACGTGCAACTCTAGAACAAATTGTTCGTTTCCCTGGAAAAGAAGAAGCTATAGATTTACTAAAATATTTAGTAAAAGGAGCAAGAATTATTTCACTTACTGGTGAGCAAGGTTGCCGGAAAAACAACAATGCTTATGGCTATGATAGAAAATATATACGAGACCATGAACCTTCGTATTACAGAAACCGCATTCGAGCTTCACTTAAGAAAAATATATCCAACAAGAAATATTTTATCAATGCGTGAAACAGAAACAGTATCTGGACAAGATTGTTTGGACGTTCAGAAAAAGACTGATGGTTCTGTTAATATAATCCGGAGAGGTTGCAACAGACCCCGTAGCATCTTGGATGATACAATCTGCACAGGTTGCTTCTAAGTTTACATTATTTACTCACCACGCTAAAACATTCCCAGACTTAGTAACAGCACTTCGTAACTCAATGTTAAGAGCAGGTGTTTTCAAAAATGAAAAAACAGCAGAAGAACAAGTTGTACAAGTTTTGAACTTTGATATTCACTTAGTAAAAGACTTTAGAGGAAGAAGATACATAGAAAGAATAACAGAATGTATACCAGTTGAAGAAAAAAATGAATATACATATGACCACAGAAATGAAAAGACAATAGAAGGAAAATTAAATAAATTTATGGATAATGCAACCATATATTTTACAAAAAGTACAAACAGAGAATTATATAAATATAGAAATATATTAGAATATCATGATGGAGTTTATGTGCTTACAAATCCAATTTCAGAAAAGAACTTAATTGAAATGAGGAACAACATGGATGATACAGATATAGCAGAATTTGAAAAATTCATATATAGAAATTGGGGAATAAAATTAAAATCTTTTGATGATGAGGAAGATAAAACAGAAGAAAATAAAGAAGAAGTAAAAGTTAAAAGAGGAAGAAAACCAAAAACAGTAAAAGAGTAGCAAGGAGGTGCGAGAGAAACTTTATGTCTAATGATATATTAAAATATTTACTAATAGTGGTAATCGCACTTTTTGCGATAATTGTTCTTGCCTATTTAATGCTTATGAAAAAGATGAAATCTTCTGGAATAAGAGAAATACAAAAGCTAAGAGCGGGAACTGAAGAAAAGAAATTTACAGCAGAGATTTTATATCAGAAATTATATGTAATATATTTAAAAACACCTTTTATAAAAAGATATTTACTTAAAATAAGAAGAAGGCTTGAAATAATAAACATAGATGATGAATATTTAACAAGAGGACAAGCTTCAAAAATATTAACTAATTCAATATTAATTATTGTTCCATTAACCTTAGCAATAATTGCTATAACAAATCAAAATACATTGCTTATGATATTTTTACTTGTATTTGAAGTGTTTTTAGCAGATACTATAATTAACGGAATGGTTGATAAAATTGATAATAAATTATTAAAACAGCAAATAAACTTTTTCTCAGAAATAAGACATGCTTACCATGAATTTAACATGGTAGAAGAAGCAATATACCAAGTAGCACAAGATGATGAACAAGTAGAAATGTCAAGACAAGCAGAAAAGATATATGAAGTTCTTATTTCAAATGATCCAGAAGGAGAACTTGAAAAATATTATGATATTGCACCAAATGCATATCTTAAGGAATTTGCAGGAGTTTCATATCTTACCAAAGAATTTGGTGATAGAAAAGTTAATGGTGCTTCATTATATTTAAAAAATTTAAATAATATTACTCAAGAAATGCAACTTGAAATATTAAAAAGAGATAAACTAGATTATGTATTTCAAAGTTTGTCTTTGATTTCAATAGTGCCAATTCTATTTATGGAACCAATAAAAAATTGGGCAGTATCAATGTTTAGCTTTACATCATCATTTTATAATGGTAAAGCTGGAATGATAATGCAAATTTTAATACTTGTATTAACCTTTATATGTTATTTGCTAACTAGAAAATTAAAAGATAATGGTTCTGTGAATATGAATACCAAGAATACAGAAAATCCTTGGCAGTCTAAATTATATAAAAATCCAGTTATAAAAAAATTTGTAGACTTATTTATACCAAAACAAGGAACTAAAGAATATAGAAAATTACAACAAACAATGAAAGATGCAGCATCTAAAGATAAAATAGAATGGATATATATAAATAGAATATTGCTATGTATTGTAACTTTTATAATCTCAATATTAGTTATAATGTATTTGCATAATATAGTTATTCAAAATGTTTATACAGATCCAACCGCAAATTATGATGTTATTGGTCAGATGTCGGATAAAGACATGAAAAGCGCTATGGAACTTACTGAGTCTGATAATGATTACATATTATACTTTAAAGGAGATTCGTCAGTAACACAAGCAGATATTGCAAAAGCAATGGAAAAGGGAAGAATAAACAAAGATTATATTCAAAGTAGTAGCGAAGAAATTAACGAAGCAGCAGAAAGAGTTTTAGGAAAAATTAAGTTGGTAAATAGTGAAAATATGCAATGGTTTGAAGTTCTTTTAAGTATGGTTTTTGCAGTAATTGCATATAATACACCAATTTGGATGTTAAAATTCCAAGCAAAGATGAGACAACTTGAAATGGAAGATGAAGTAATGCAATTCCAAACAATTATCTTAATGCTTATGAGAATAGAAAGAGTAAATGTTGAAATTATACTAGAATGGTTAGAAAGATATGCTAATATTTTTAAAGAACCAATAAGCAAATGTGTTAACAATTATGAAAGTGGTCCTTGGGAAGCTTTGGAGCAATTAAAAGAAGATGTTTCATATCAACAATTTATACGTATAGTTGAAAGCTTACAAGCAGCTGTAGAAAAAATACCAATAGCAGATGCATTTGATGAGTTAGATACAGAAAGAGATTACTATCAAGCAAAGAGAAAAGAATCAAATGAAAGATTAATTTCTAAGAAAGGTATGATAGGTAGAGGAATAGGATTTGCACCAATGGTTGTAATATTTGTAGGATATCTAATTATACCATTAGTATTTATAGGTTTGATGAGTATGAGTGATTCTATGAATGGTCTTTCTACAAGTTATTAAAAAATAAGCTAAAAAGAATTGCGCAGTAGGAAAGGAATGAAGTAAATCATGGAGAATGCATCAAAGGCTTTGATTATGGCAGGTTCTGTTTTGCTAGCAATAATGGTTATAGGTTTGTTAGTATTTGGATATAGACAAATGTCAGATTTGGAGCAAACCAAAGAAAACTCGGATTATGTTGATAAGTTGGCAGAATATATGGCAAGATTTGAACAATTCAATAGAGGAGAAAAAAATCCTTTATACGGAAGTGAACTATTATCTCTTGCAAATTTACAAGAAGACTATAATTTATCAGATGCTAGAGCAGATGTAGGATATGATAAAATTGAAATATATGTTACGATAACAAAGAATTTAGAAGGATATTTAGAGGCTGGTAAAACATATAACATTTCAGAAATATTGGAAAAAATAAATAGTGTATTAGCTAAAATTGAAAATTATGAAGAACCAAATTCAAAATATAATAATAAAAGTGTTAGATATTATTCTAAAAAAAGTTATAGAGAAATTGCAAAAGAATTTGGATTAGAAGATGATATACCAAGTGATTGGGGTAATGATCTAATTTCAGAATTTTTAAATACTAATAGTAAAACTAAGCAATTAATGATAGATATAGACACTTATGATAATTTAAAAAATACAGTATATAATCAATTTAGGACTGGAAAAAGATTTTACTGTGAAAAAGTAGAGTATAATGAGTTTAATGGCAGGATAAAGAAAATGACTTTTGTTGAAATATAGATGAAAGGGTAAAAGTATGGAGAATGCTTCAAAAGCGTTAATAATGGGTGCAGAAATATTAATAGGAATTATGATAATTTCTATTGGAGTATATTTATTTAATACACTTGGAAATTATAGTGCAGAAACAGCAAAGAAAATGGAAGATGCACAAATTGCACAATTTAATAATCAATTTCTAAAATATTATGGAACTGTATCAACGCAAAAAGGAGATAAAATAGAACAAGAATTTATAAAATGTACAATTCACGATATAATTGATTTAGCGAATTTAGCAAGGAAAATCAATGAAGAAAGTGGATTTACAACTGTACAAAAAATAACTGATTATGAGAATTATCCTAATATTTATGTACAAATAGATTTGGGAAAAGATAAAAAAAATTTAGAGTCATGGCCTCAAGAAGATTTATTAAACTTAATAAAAAATAATGATATTACAGAAGATATAAATGGAGAGCCAATTCCAAAATATTTCTATTGTAAAGAAGAACCAAAAATTAGCAATATTACCAAAAGAGTGAATTACATGAAATTTGTAGAAATTTAAATAAAACTCTTGCATAAACTCAAATAAAATATTATAATGAAAGAGTAAGGTATGAAAAATAAAATTTTACTTATATTAATTATATTTTTAATAATTTTGTCCATTTCAATATATTTTGTTTATAATTACAGAAAAAATGCATTGCAAGCACAAAAAATAAATAACGAATATAAAGCTTATTATAAGATGCAAATGCTTGGAACAGAGCTTGTGAGTATATTAAATAAAACAGCAGATATAAACGAAAAAAATGAGATAGGAAAAGATGAAGAAGGTTTATATATAGATAATAATATTAATTCTATAAAAATATATATTAAACTTAAATATAAAGAAGACTATGAAATAATAGAAATGGAAAAAATTTTAAATAATGGAGTTGAAAATTTTATAAAATCTTATGCAGCAGCAAGTTTTAAATGTGAAAGTATAAGTTATCATGAAAAAACAAAAAATGTAAAAGATTTAACTTTTATAGAAACAGATGATTAAGATTTTAATATTAAAAAACATATAGATAAAAAACAAATTATAAGGAGGAATTTTTTATGGAAAACGCTTCAAAAGCATTAATTATAGCAGGTGCTATATTATTATCAATAGCAATTATAGGTGTAGGTATGTTTGTATTTCAAAATGTTAGTGGACTTATAACAAGTTCATCAGGTATGTCACAAGAACAAATAGATACATATAATGGTGATTTTACAATGTATGAAGGAGATGTTAGAGGTACAAAAGCTAAACAATTATGTAAAACAGTAAGAACACATAATTTAAATGCACAAGATCCATCTGAAAAAATAATACTTCAAACAACTGATATAAGCGATCCTGAAAATTGTCCAGCTCCAACAAAAGATGGAGCAACAGGAACAACAACAACAGAAATAAATACTATAGATAGTAGTTTATTATCAGGAAAAACTTATACTGTAACACTTGGATATGACAAAAGTTCTGGACTTGTAACTACAATAAGCATAGTAGAAAAAAAATAATTTAAAGTATTAGGAAGTTAAAATATGGAAAATGCAGTTGATGCTTTAAAAATAGCATTTGCAGTATTTATATTTGTAATTGCTTTATCAGTTACAATGTATATGTTTACTATGGCAAAAACAACATCTGACCTTGTATTACAAGCGTCAGATGTCACAGAATATATGGAATATACAGAATTAGAAGATATAGCAGATAGTAGTGCTATGATTAATAATGACAGAATTGTAGGGCTAGAAACAATTATACCTACTTTATATAAATATTATAAAGAAAATTATACTGTAATATTTAGAAATAATGATGGGACTCCAATGACACTATATACTACTCAAACTAATCCTGAGTTATGGAGTACGAGCTACACTAATAAATATTATGCTAGTTCAATTGATTTAAAAAAAGTATGTTCATTTGATGTAGATGAAGAAACCAGCAGACACGAACCATGGACAGGAAATATGAATTATTATAAACAAAATTTAGATAAGTTCTTATCAGGAGGAACTTTTGTTGCTCCAAGCTTAAATGGAATGAATTATGATTATTCTAAGATAAATGGTTGGAGTGGAACAAAAGGATTTATAGAACAATATAAAGATAAAAAGTTTAGAGAAAGTTTAGGGGAATATACCTACAATAAAATCGAAGATACAGATGATGGTACAACTTCTGGATTAACAAATGTAAAAGCAAAAAAGAAAAGAGTTATTATATATACTTTAATGTCAACATAATTTAATATGTAAATATAGCTTATTAAAGTTAAATATAGAAAGGGAAGGTATAAGAAATGGGAGATAGTTTAATAACAGTTGTAGCAATTTTTTTAGCAGCAATATTAATGTTTATATTTCCTCTAATGTCTTTAGCTGAAAGAACTGATGATATATCATCATTAGCAGTTCAGACAGCTACTACAGAATTTGTTGATGATGTTAGAACTACAGGGAAAATGACATTAGATGATTATGAACAATATTTAAGTGATATTTCTTCAACAGGTAATACTTTTGATATTGAAGTACTTATACAACAATTAGATGAAAATCCAGGGATGAAGACTACACAAGCAGAGGCTACAAAAATAGGAGAAAATTTGTATTATAATATGTATACTACACAAGTAGAAGAACAATTATATTCAAAAGGAAGAATTACTTTAAAAGAAGGAGACTTAGTTACAGTTACAGCTAAAAATACAAATCAAACAATTTCTCAAATGTTAAGAAACTTTTTCTATATGATTTCTGGAAATGATTCATATCAAATAGTTGGACAACATTCAGGTGTTGTATCTGTTAATGGTAGTACAAGTAAAAATTAAATTTAAGTTGTTGGGCAGATATTAAATCTGTCTCTACAATCAAATTATATGTAGGGGTAGAGTTTATATAATTTCTACTCCTATTTTGATAATATAATCTTAAAATATGCGATTAACGTCCGTTCCATCTTGCTACATGTTGGACATTTGTATAAATTAAAAAACACTACATTTTATTGTTTGCTAAGTAGTTCCACATGGCAATTGCACTTTTCTTTTGAATACATGGAGAAAGAAAATGTCCAATTGCCAGCAAGATGGAACGGATTTGAAATAGAGAATAGATTAAGATATTAAAATAGGAAAGGTACAAGCGTATGAAAATACAATATATAGCAGTAATATTTGTTATAATAATTATGCCAATTTCATTGGTAATGGCATCATATATACAAAATCAAATTGATGCAATTACACTTCAAACAGCTTATGATAAAAACTTAATAACTGCAACTTATGATGCTGTTTTAGCATTTCAATTAAATACAACAAATAATAAATATTCAAGTATAAGTGATTCTAAGATAAGAGATATTGAAGCATCAGTAAATACATTTTATAATTCACTTAACAATTCGATGGTAGAATATGCACAAGCTGCAAAAGATTTAGAAGGTTATATTCCTGCAATGCTTTTTACTCTATATGATGGATATTATATATATACTTCTTATGACAATGTGTATCCTAAAGTAAATGAAGGAGAAGAATTAAAAATCACTTTAGATGTAAATAATTATCAAAATGGTTTAAAGCCTTATGTATATTATTCAGCTAAATATAAATTACAAAATGGAAATATAATAGTTGTAAATTATACTTTAGATAATGAGATTACAATATATGGTGATTTTGGCGATGGATATATTACAAAATCAGGTTATTTAATTAATCCCAATTATGTTACTGATATAGATAAAGATGCTAAAACATTAAAATATGGAGAAAAAGAAAATAACAAAGTAACAATAAAACCAGAAAAATTAACAGAACATTTAATTACTTTAGATGAGAATGGAAGAGCGACTGCAGGAGATTATAATTATATTTTTTATCAAAATAAAAAAATATATCAAAATGTAGGAGATACAAGTGAAATTGAATATTTTTGGTATGATAATTATATGAAAACAGTTGTAAATGATCCAGATATAAAAGCTTATTTAGAATCTACAAAAAAATATAGTGATGATGGAAAAACTATAATGAGTACAAGGGCTTTTGATTATTATTATGAAGCATGGGATTTTAGCCTAAATTGGGTAATAAAATATTTAGGAAATATTAAAGAATCAGATACAATAAAAAATGAAGATGGTGTTACAACAATAGGAGATGATACAGAATATTTATCAGAAAATACAGGAAATGCACCTATATTTGATACTACTAAAAATGATAATGATCCGTTAGTTTCAGATTCAATATTTAATAATCATAGATTAGCAATTATTAGAAAAACAATTGAAACAAGTTTAAATATGGTAATTTCGAATTATCATACAACAACACTATATGATTATGCAATGCCTGTTATGACTGATGATGACTGGTACAAGATATTAAATAATGTTTCTCTTACTACATTTATGCAAGGAATGACAATAGGTTTTAGATATTATAGTAATTACGCAATAGTAACAAATAATGTAAATAAAGAGGTAGTAAAAACAGAGAATATATATGTTGTTGCTGAAGATAAAAATGGGAATTTAGAGTATCATCAACCTGGGTGTAAGGAACTTTTAAAAGGAATAGAAGAAGGGAAACTTACTATCGTAGGGGCATATCCAACAGCAAGTTTCCAAAGGCAAAGTATTAGAGTTTCAGAAAATAGTGAAGATGACATACATTTTTATTATCAATCAAGAGGTGTTGAAGATAGCAATGGCATAGTTAATGATAAAAAAGTTTTAACTGGTTGCTATAATTGTATAGTTAATGCAACAGCAGATTATGATGTGGATGATATAATCTCGGGAAATAATTTAATAGATTTTGAAAATAAGATTGAAAATGGTGGAGATGGAACAGTCTCATATAAATTAAGTAATAGCCAAGCTTATAAAGCAGTTAGAACAGCATATTTAACAGCATTAGCACGTGAACGTTATGATTTATATAAATCAAATTTTGATTTATCAAATTTAGGTTAAATTATTAAAAAAAGCTAACTATATGTATATTTTTAAAATTTAAGAAATATACATATAGTTTAGCTATAAAAAATAAGATTAAAATTTTCATTAATGGTTATCATATTATTAGAAAGAAGGTAACCATGAAAATATATAAAAAAATTTTAATAGTTTTTGTTTTAATAATATTATATACATATATTTGTAATATATGTATGTTTCCTGATAGCATAGTATTAATGCAAGGAGAATTACTAGATTTAAATACTATATTTGGAATAAATATAAAATCATCAGAAACATTGCAAGCTTCAAGTAATTTAAATCAAAAAGTTGTAGAAGAAACAGGAAAATTAGATTTAAGTTTAAATTTATTTGACTTATTTTCAGTTAAAGACGTAACTATAAATGTTATCCCTAAAACTACTGTAGTGCCTTTAGGAAAAGCAATAGGAATGAAAATGTATACTGAAGGGGTATTAGTTGTAGGAATGTCTGAGATAGAAGGAAAAAAACCTTATGAAAATTCAGGAATAGAGGCTGGAGATACAATAGTTGAAATAAATAATACCAAAATAAATAGTACAGATGATTTGATTGAATGTGTTAATAATAGCAAAGGCACGACTGTAGAAGTAAAGTATATTAGTGATGAACAAGAAAAAGTAGTAAGTATGGAGCCTGCTAAAACATCAAATAATGAGTATAAATTAGGATTATGGGTGAGAGATGCAGCAGCAGGAGTAGGAACACTTACTTTTTATGAACCTTCAACTGGAAATTTTGCATCTTTAGGACACGGAATAAATGATGTAGATACATTAGAGCTAATAAATATTGCAAATGGAGAATTAGTAACTACAAATATAATAGATATAGTAAAGGGTGTAGATGGAACTCCAGGTGAGATAAGAGGAAGTATAGATAATGGAACAACTTTAGGAAATATAACCAAGAATACAAGCTTTGGTGTTTATGGTCAGATATCTAATGTAAGTAAATTAAATTTAGGAAATTCTCAAGAAATAGAAGTAGCAAATAGAAGTGAAATAAATACTGGAAAAGCTGAAATTATGTGTGAACTTGAAAATGGAAAAATTGAAAAATATGAAATAGAAATTCAAAAAATTTTTAAGGAAAATAATCAAAACAACAAAAGCATGCTAATAAAAGTAACTGATGAAAGACTTATAGGAAAAACAGGAGGAATAATACAAGGAATGAGTGGAGCACCAATTATTCAAAATGGAAAATTTATTGGAGCTGTAACACATGTACTTGTAAATGACTCAAAGACAGGATATGCTGTATTTGCAGATTTAATGATAAAACAAATGCGTGAGGTAAGTTAGTTTGAAAGAAATATTTTTCATACCTATGCGTGCCTTCCAAGCGAAGCGAGAAAGGAATGGAAATTAAAATGAAAAATAATAAAGGAATATCAATTATATCATTTATATTAACTATATTAATTTTAATATTGATAGCTTTTCTAGGATATGAAGTATTTTATGTAGATATATTTGACATAAATGAAGAAACTTTTGTTTCTGAAGAGCAAAATAGAACAAATAAAATTAATACAAGTTATACAAATAAAGATAATGAAAATATAGCAATAGTAGAACCAATAATAGATAATAATAATTTGCGGATTTAATCAAGAATTATCAAGTTACAAATATTACTACAATCAATTAGATGAATATGGAAAAATTATTTATGATGGTTTTGAAAATAATAAAGAAAATATGAAATCAGGAACATATGTTATAGATTTTAATAAGGATTTTAATGATTTACTAAAATCAGATGGCGGTGCAGAAAGACTTAATATAGCATTTCAATCAGCTTGGAATGCTTATACATACGATAATATGGATGTGTTTTATATTGATGTGGAAAAACTAACATTAATTACAAAAACAACTAGTATAGCAAGTTTTGAAAGTCATACAGTTGAATTATCAAATGGAAGTCATGCCTCATATTTAAAAAATAATTTTAGCCCAAGGTCAATAATAGAAGAAAAATTGAATTATGTAGATGAAATGAGAAAAGAAATTAAAAGGCAACTAGAAGGATATAGTAATTTCGAAAAAATAAAACAAGTGCATGATTGGTTAATTCAAAATGTAGAATATGATGTAAATCTTGTAGCAGAAGAGCCATATTCAATTTTAGGACCATTAACTGAGGGAAAAGCAGTGTGTGAGGGATATGCAAGAACTTTTAAATATATCATGGATGAACTTGAAATTCCATGTGTATTGGTAAGTGGAGAAGGTACAAATTCAAGTGGGGAAACAGAATCTCACGCTTGGAATTATGTAGAACTAAATGGAAAATGGTATGCAGTAGATGTTACATGGGATGATCCAGTAATAATAGGAAATGGAACATTGAGTAATGAAACAAAATACAAGAACTTTCTTAAGGGTAGTACAACTTTTTTTACTAATCACTTAGAAGATGGATATTTATCAGATAATAGCATAAAATTTGAATTTCCTGAATTAAATAAAGAGGATTATTGAGACAAAGGGGATTTACCCTTTTGTTTCAATAGAGATAAAAAAAATATGAAAAAAGTGAAAAAATGTATTGACAAAATTGTATTAAAAGTTTATAATATTAATCGTTGAACAGATAAATATAAAATGCAGGTGTAGTTCAATGGTAGAATTCCAGCCTTCCAAGCTGGCTATGCGGGTTCGATTCCCGCTACCTGCT
>CALXVN010000022.1 GCA_944392085.1 uncultured Clostridia bacterium
AATTAATTAATATAAAAATAAAATATTAAGATAAATGAAGATATCGAGAGATAATTATTCATTTATAGAGATAGGAGTTGAAAAATATGAAATTAGAATATAATATCTTACAAATAATTAATCTAAAAAATAAAGAAAGTTGTTGTAATTGCTTTTACTATAAATCTGGTAATTGTAACGGAATTTCTAAAATTTGTGTAGATTATAGTAAAGTACCAGAAATAACAAATGACGAAATGGCAAGGTGGAGAAAATTTGGAGATGCAACAAGAATTAGGCAAAGAAAAATAAAAATTTATGGATAGGAGTTAGAAAATGAATATTAAAGATTTTTTAAAAGAGATGAAAACAAAAGATAAAGTTAATATAAAAATAAAAGGAATAATTAATTTTGAAATAATATTAAATAAAATAGAAGCGGTAGAAGATAAAGATAATATATGGATAATAAATAAAGAGAAAAAAGTTTTGGAAATTAACAAACATCAAATTTCAAAAATTATTTTAGATAAAGAAAATAATATTGTAATAAAGCTAGACCAACTTTTAGAGATACATATTACTAACTAAAAAATAAGGACAGATTTTGTCCTTATTTTAAGCTATGTGCAATATTTTTACAAATATCAATATAAAGTTTTTGATTTTTTTTAGGAATATCTTTTAAAATTTCAGAGAATGATGAGTCAATATTATTTTCATTAATACCTTTTACTAAGTTATCAAGATTTAGTTCCAAAACTTCAGCAATATTTACTAATACTGCTAAGCTACAAATACTAGTACCTCTTTCAATTTCGCTAATATAAGAAGGGCTTACATCTATCATTTCAGATAATTTCTCTTGAGTTAATTTTAAAGATAATCTTTTTTCTTGGATTCTTTTTCCTATTTCTCTATAATTTATATCTTGCATTCAAAACACCTCATTATTATTATGATAATATCAGTACAAAATTATTAAAATAAACTATAACTGTTGAAATAAAACTAAAACTGTGATAATATATCTAAAACTGTAATAGTTTATAAAAAATAGAAGGAGGTTTTATATGCAAAGTGATGTATCAATTAAGAGTAGTTTATTAATTATAATAGGTAGTATCTTTTTTTTAGTAATTGTATTTAAAGGATTTTCCTATTTATCCTTATCTGGGGAAGAAAAATCAAGGGATACAGAAGCATATGTATGTGCAATAGATGTAGTAGAAAGTCATTTAAAGGCACCATCAACAGCTGATTTTTGTGGATTTGATGAAGCTAGAGTAACAGATTTAGGTAATAACAAATACAAAGTAACGGGATATGTAGATGCGCAAAATAGTTTTGGGGCAGTTGTAAGAGAATATTTTTATGTTACTTTGACTTTAACAAAGAATGGATATTCAGATGCTTATTGTTCTATTAATTGAAATAATAAATAAATTATAGAAAGGAAGTAATATTAAATGAAAAAGGTAATTGTAATTGTTCTATTAATTTTATGTGTAGGAACATTAGTATATTTTTTTATGCAAAATTATAAAAAAGAAGAAGCAATTAACTTAGCAAAAATGTATTATAAATACTGGTTAGAAGATAATAAAGAAGATTTAAAAGAAATAGTTACATCAAATATAAAAATTGAATCAAATGAAGAAGAAAATGATGTTATTAATATTATTAATAATCAATTTGTAGAGAAAGATAATTATTTTGAATTTATAGATATTGCAAAAATAGATAATTCATATATTGTAAAAGCAAAAATTAAAATTCCAAATTATCCATACATATATTTAGATAATTTAGGTATTTCAAATACAGAAGAAGAAAGTGGTGGAATATCAGCGAAATTTGATGTGGATAGTGAACAAATAAAAAAATATGTAAAAGACAAGCTCGAAGACAATACATTACAATGTGTTGAATCTGAAGTAAATATAAATATAATTAGTGATAACGGAAAATTAAAAGTAAATAATATTGAAGCAGTGAATCAAAAAAGCAATTTAAACAATTCAGAACAAGTAAATGAAGATAAGGAGGAGTAAGCTATGAATAACAAATATATTAAATTTATATTAGAAAATAAAAAAATAATAATAAGTATTGTAATAATTATTGTGTTGCTAATTGTCATGTTTGTTATATTTAATTCTTATTCGTTTATAGGAGAAATAAAAAAAGGAAATTATGATAAAGCAATAGAAGTATTTAATAGTAAGGTAAAAGGCGACTTTAAGAAAACAGAAGAAACAAAGAAAGAAACAGAAAGCTTAATAGAAAGTACAATAGAAAAATTTAACAAAAATGAAATTGGATATGAAGAAGCAAATAATATATTAAGTACAGTGGAAAAAACAAATATGCTTTCAAATAAAGTGGAAGAATTCATTGAAACACTAGAAATATTAAATAATTCTAAAATTTCATATAATAAAGCTTTAGAATATGTTAAATCGGAAGACTATTACCATGCTATCATTAGTTTTTATGAGGTAGTGGAGAAAGATTCAAATTATAAGGATGCACAAAAACAATTGGAAACATTGGTTACTCAATACAAAGATAGTATATTATCTCAGATAGAACAGGACAAGAATGCAAATTATGAAGATAAAATAAGTGAACTCGAAAAATTAAAAAATATTTTAAATGATGATACAGAAGTACAAGCAAAAATAGAAATTTATAAGGATAAGCAAATAGAGAGTTTAGAACAAAATCAAGAAGTAAGTGTAATTTCGGCAAAAACACATAAAGAGTGGTATTCAGACAGTTTATCTGGTATACAGGTAATTGTTAAAAATAATACAAATAAAGTTGTGAAGGACTATACTGTAGGAATGTTAGCATATGATAAGAATGGTTATCCACTAAAAATCAATTATAACAGTAATATAGAAGAAGGAAATTCTAAATCTGCTAACATTCAACCTAAACAAACACATGGAGAAGATGAATATTATAGCATTATTTATGAACAAGATAAAATGTCTAAGGTAATTTCATGTGTTAAAGAAGTTACATATTATGATGGTTCAAAGTGGGAGAATCCGTATTATCAATATTGGTTAGAAGAACATGAAGATAAACCATTGAAATAAAAGTTATAATAGATATTAATATATATTGTACAATAATAATGGTTACAATAATATTTTATATAAACGTATAATATTATATAATAACAAAAAAATCATGGAAATCATTATATAATTTAAATAAAATAGTAGTTATGAGTTACTGTTTAATGAGTTATAAAAAGCCTTAAAATAAAGGCTTTTTTTCAATAATATATAATTAAAAACAATCTGATACATTAAGCAAGTTTATTATTGTTACAATTGGTGACGAAAAAGTGACGGAAGTTATAATAAGTTATAAAAACATATAAAAATTTATAACAAAAAAATGTTCAAAAAGCTTGAAAATATAATACTTTATAACAATTTATAAACAGCTATAAGAACTACTTAAACAGATTCATACCCAGTGGGTCGATGGTTCGAATCCATTTCTCGCTACCATTAGAGAAATACATTAAACTAGCCTGTATCTAAGAATACAGGCTAGTTTGATGATTGTAACTATAAAAAATGTTAAAATATGGTGTGTAGATGATTAAATAAAAAAGAAGTGCTCAAAAACTATTAGACAAAAACAGTTTAATAAAGAGTTTTTTGTGTACAGAAAAAGTAGTATTACATAAATTTAATATTCTTTGTAAAATATAGCTCAAAGATTATATTATTACACTTTAAACAATAAGCAAATATATATCAAAGAATAGATTAGAAAATAATATGAAAATATGGATAAATTTAATAAAAAAAATAAATAAAATTTTAACAATTAAAAATAAATCTTGAAAAAAATACTAAAAAAATATATAATGTAGCGTATAAAATCAAACAAGGAGCAGGAAAATGAGGAAAAATTTATTTATAACATATATAAAAATTATATTAGCAATATTGATAATATGTGGATTAACATATGGCACAATAAAATTTTTGTGGAAAGAATATGATAAAGAAGAATATGAAGATATAAAAACGAATATGTTACTTATACAAAATAAAATTGAAACTGTAGCTCAAAAGGTTGAAATAAAAGAAAAAGATGCTAAGTATATAGGAACAAAAATAGAAGAAAAAGAAAATGATGCAAAAGTACAAAATTTGATTAATAACAAAGTAATTGATATATATTCAAAAGATAGCAATTATTACTGTATAAATAATGAAAACTTAAGAGACTTAGGATTAGAGAATATAATGGTAGATGACTACTATGTTGTAGATTATAAAAAAATTGATGTAATCTATATAGAAGGAATAGAAAATAAAGAGGGTAATATTATATATAAACTTTCAGATATGGAATAGGGTGTAAGGTTGAAAAATAATTCTTATCCAACCAGATTTGTGCCTCGAGAAGGAATGAGTAAAATTATGAAGGAAAAAGAACTAGAAAGGCTTAAAGAAATTAAAAAAATAGAAAATGACTTATATGAAAAAGGAATAAAAAGTATAGCAGGAATAGATGAAGCAGGACGTGGACCATTAGCAGGACCAGTAGTCGTAGCTTGCATTATAATGCCTAAAGAATCTATGATAGAGGGAGTAAATGATTCAAAAAAGGTATCAGAAAAGAAAAGAGAAAAACTATATGAAGAAATTACTAAAGAAGCTATTGCTTATGGAGTAGGAATAATATCTCAAGAGGAAATAGATAGAATTAATATATTAAATGCAACTAAAGAAGGGCTAACCTTGGCTATAAAAGAGATGGAAAAAAATTTAAAAGAAAGAAAAAAAAATTTCGAAAAGCCAGAAATAATATTAGTAGATGCATTAACAAAAATTGATACAGATGGTATATCATATAGATCAATAATAAAAGGAGATGCAAAAAGCTATTCAATAGCAGCAGCTTCAATAATAGCAAAGGTAACAAGGGATAGAATAATGAGGCAGTGGAATGAAGTTTATCCCGTATATGGATTTGAAAAACATAAAGGCTATGGAACTGCAATGCATATTAATGCAATAAAAGAATATGGACTTTGCCCTTTGCATAGACGTAGTTTTGTAAAAAATATAATTTAATACCAAGTGAAACTATTTATATTGATGATAAAAAATACAGAACTTGATAATAAACTTAAATTTAACAGTATAAAATGCGATTTTGATGATAATTTAGAAGAATTATTAAAGAAAGAAGGAATAAATTTTGAATGTACAGGAGATAATTGCTAAAAAAAGAGATAAAAGTAAATTAAATAAAGAAGAAATAGAATTTTTTGTTACTAATTATACAAATGGAAATATTACTGATTATCAGGCAGCAGCACTAATTATGGCTATTTATATCAATGGAATGGATGAAGAAGAGACTACTAATTTAACTATTTCAATGACAAATTCAGGAGATATACTTGACCTTTCAGAATTAGGAAATGTTGTAGATAAACATAGTACAGGTGGAGTAGGTGATAAAGTTACACTAATTTTAACTCCAATAATTTCATCATTAGGTTTACCAGTAGCCAAAATGTCTGGGAGAGGGTTAGGATATACAGGAGGCACAATAGATAAATTAGAAACTATACCTGGATATAATGTTAATATATCAGAAGAAAAATTTAAAGAAAATGTAAAAAAGATAGGGATTAGTTTAATAGGACAAACTTTAAATTTAGCACCAGCAGATAAAAAAATATATGCTTTAAGGGATGCAACTAGTACAACAGAAAGCATACCACTTATTGCATCTAGTATAATGAGCAAAAAGATTGCAGCAGGTGCAAATAAAATAGTACTTGATGTAACTTATGGAAGCGGAGCATTTATGAAAACTAAGGAAAAAGCACAAGAATTAGCAGATACAATGGTAAGGATAGGGAAATTAGCAAATAGAGAAACAGTAGCAGTACTTACACCTATGGAACAACCTTTAGGAAAAAGTGTAGGAAATGCTTTAGAAGTAATAGAGGCAATAGAAGCATTAAAGGGCAATATTAAAGAAGATGTAAAAGATGTAGTATTAGAACTAGGAAGTAATATGCTTAAACTTGCAGGAAAAGGAAATAACTTAGAAGAAAACAAAAACAGAATGCTCGAAAATATAAAAAATGGAAGAGCATTGGAGAAATTTAAAGAGTTAGTTGCAAATCAAGGGGGAGATGTATCTTATATAGAAGATACAAATAAATTTAAGAAAGCAAAATTTATATTACCCGTAATAAGTAAGGTGCAAGGAAAAGTAAAAGAATTAAATGCAGAACAAATAGGAAAGTTATCAGTCTTTCTAGGAGCTGGCAGAATAAAAAAGGAAGACAAAATAGAAAAAGAAGTTGGAATTATTCTAAACAAAAAGATAGGAGATAAAGTAGAAAAAGAAGAAATAATGGCATATATACATGCAAATAATGAGGAAAAAGCAAAAGAAGCGGTAGAAAGATTAAGTGAAATATATCAAATTAATTAAATGCTAACCTTCAGAATTAGCCCTTTTATTTAATAGAAAATGGAAAAAGCTACTATTAAATAGAAGGGCTAATTATAGAAAAAAGTTATACAGACATTTAGTTAAATAACTATAAATCAGTGTTAGGTTTATAATCTATAAAATTATCTTTAGAAAAATATCTATTTAGATTTTTCATACTAATTCCTGTATCATAAGAAATTGTTTCCATAGAACAATTAACATCAGAATTCTCTAAAAAATTTTTCAACTTGTTTATTTCTAAATTATCTTTTGGTTGACAATTAGGACAAACATCTCCAGAATTAACAAAAAAAGCACCACATCTATTACATCTATTAAATTGCATATAACTCACCCTTTCAAATATTTTAAATTTGATAATGATATTTTATCACAAATATTTACAAAAAGAAACAAAAAAATAAAAAAACTTGAACAATAGAACAGAAGGCAAGTATTGTTCGATTTTTTTAAAAAAATCATTGCAATTGCATAAAATACATGATATAATATTATATGTTAAAAATACACACACAAGCTAGTTAAAAGAGGAGTGCTTGTCTAAACAAGTCTTTTTTAATGTTTAATGCTTAGTGGAGGTAAAACAAAAAAGGAGGAATTTGAAATGGCAGTAGTTGCAATGAAACAATTACTAGAAGCAGGTGTTCATTTTGGACATCAAACAAGAAGATGGGATCCTAAAATGGCTGAATACATATTTCAAGCTAGAAATGGAATTCACATCATCGATTTACAAAAAACATCTAAAAAATTAGATGAAGCTTATGCTTTCTTAAAAGAGCAAGCAGAAGAAGGAAAAACAGTTCTTTTTGTAGGAACAAAAAAACAAGCACAAGAATGTGTTAAAGAAGCAGCTGAAAAAAGCGGTATGTTCTATGTTAATCAAAGATGGTTAGGTGGAACTTTAACAAACTTTAAAACAATCAGAAAAAGAATTGAAAGATTAGAAGAATTAGAAAGAATGCAAGAAGATGGAACTTTTGATGTTCTACCTAAAAAAGAAGTTATTCTATTAAAGAAAGAAATGGAAAAACTAGAAAAAAATCTTGGTGGAATTAAAGAAATGAAAGAACTTCCAGGAGTAATGTTTATAGTTGATCCTAAAAAAGAAAGAATAGGAATATTAGAAGCTAGAAAATTAGGTATTCCAGTTATTGGTCTTATAGATACAAACTGTAATCCAGAAGATGTAGATTATGCTATACCAGGAAATGATGATGCTATAAGAGCTGTAGGATTAATTGCAGATACTATGGCTAATGCAGTTATTGAAGGTAGACAAGGTGAATCTATGGAAACTGTAGAAAATGAAATGACAGAAGAAGTAGAAGAAACAGAACCAGAAAGCATGGAAGAAATAGTAGCTTCTGAAGAAGAATAATTAAAGATATTAGTAAAAGGAGGAGAGCTTTTATCTGCTCTATCTCCTTTTTATGTGCAATTAGTCTTCAAAGTAAAATACTTAAATAAAGAAATTAATTACTAATTTACTAAAATTTTTTAATTAAAAATATTTATATAAAGGAGGATATTTTAAGATGATTACAGCAAGCCAAGTTAAAGAATTAAGAGAAAAAACAGGTGCAGGTATGATGGACTGCAAAAAAGTTTTAACAGAAACAAATGGAGATGAAGAAAAAGCAATTGAACTTTTACGTGAAAGAGGAATTGCAAAAGCAGCTAAAAAATCTGATAGAATTGCAGCAGAAGGTTTAGTTGCAACATATATTTCAGAAGATGGAAAAGTTGGAAGTGTTGTTGAAGTTAATGCAGAAACAGATTTCGTTGCTAAAAATGAAGAATTTAGAAATTTTGTAGCAGATGTTGCAAAACAAGTAGCTACAGAAAACCCAGAAAATGTAGAAGCTTTATTAAATCAAAAGTCAATAGCTGAAAGTGACAAAACAGTAGGAGAAGTATTAACAGGTAAAATAGCTACAATAGGCGAAAATATGTCAATAAGAAGATTTGAAAGATTTGAAACAAATAATCTAATAGAAAGCTATATCCATGGAGACGGAAAAATTGCTGTTTTAGTAGAAATTGAAAATGGAACACATGATTTAGCAAAAGATATTTGTATGCAAATAGCAGCTGCAAGACCAGAATATTTAGATAGAGATTCTGTTCCAGCAGAAAGACTTGCAAAAGAAATGGAAATATTAAAAGCTCAAGCTATAAATGAAGGAAAACCAGAAGCTATAGCTGAAAAAATTGTACAAGGAAGACTTGGAAAATTCTACAGTGAAATTTGCTTAGTAGAGCAAGAATTTGTTAAAGATGCAGATATAAAAGTTGGAAAATTAGTTGAAAGCAAAGGTGCAAAAATTATTAGATTTGCAAGATTTGAAAAAGGTGAAGGACTAGAAAAAAGAGAAGAAAACTTTGCCGAAGAAGTTGCAAAACAAATTAAGGGATAAATTTAAAAAAGGGCTTTATTTTAAAGCTCTTTTTTGATATAATATGGAAAATATTTTTAGAAGGGATTGAAACAAATGGACAAAAAAATAAAAATGAAATTTACCATATTAGCAATATTTGTAATAATATTATTTTCTTTTGCATTAACACCAAGAACATTACAAAATGATACATATTATACAATAGCGATAGGAGAGCATATATTAGAAAATGGAATAGATATGAAAGATCCATTTTCATGGCATGAGGATTTACCATATACATATCCTCATTGGGCTTATGATGTAGGAACATATTTAGTATATCAATTTGGAGAAAATGTAGGTATAGGTGGATTTAATGCAATATATATTGCAACAGTTATTCTATCAATTACTTTAGGAATAGTACTATATTTTGCACTAAGTAAAGTGTGTAAAAATCAGCTAGTTGCTTTTTTTATTGCACTAGGAGTAATGTATTTATTAAAAAGTTTTATTTGTGCGAGAGCTCAACTTGTAACTTATATTTTGTTTGTTCTTACGGTCCTATTTATAGAAAAATTTATAGAAACTAAGAAAAAAAGATATATATTAGGACTTATAATAATACCAATTATTATTGCCAATGTGCATTGCGCTGTATGGCCATTTTATTTTGTATTATATTTGCCATATATTGTAGAATATGTATTAGCAGTAATTTCAGAATCAAATATATTAAGCAAAATATATATTAAATGGAATAAAAGCAGATTAAAAAGACTAACTCTAAAGAATAAAACAGAGAAAATAGAAAAATTAACAAAGTTAATTGAGCAAAAACAAAATAAAATAGAAGAAGCAAATGCAAGAAGAGAAGAAAGAAGAAAAAATCCATATAAAATAATCTTTAGAAAAGAGTCAGCAGTAAAATATTTAATAATTGTAATGATAATTTGTATTTTTACAGGATTTTTAACACCATTAGGGACTACACCATTTACATATCTTCCAAAAACATTAGAAGGAAATACAATGAATAATATAAGTGAGCATTTACCGTTAACACTTATACAAGATACTAAAACAATGGTTGTACTTGTAATGTTCTTAGCAATTTTAATTTTTACTGATGTGAAAATTAAATTAAGAGATTTATTTATGCTTGCAGGATTAATATTAATGGCATTTATGTCTAGAAGACAAGTTTCTTTATTTTCAATAATAGGAGGATTTATTTTTGCTAAATTATTAGTAGGTTTAATAGATAAATATGATAAAGAAGGAACTGAGCAAGCGATAAAAGCCATTTGTACAATATGGGGAAAAATTATAACTATTCTTTTAGCTATATTAGTAAGTTTTACAATATATAGAGGAAAAATTAATAATCCAATAGTAAACGAAAACTCATATCCAGTAGCAGCTTGTGACTATATTCTAGAAAACTTAGATGTAGAAAATATAAAAATATATAATGAATACAATTACGGAAGTTATATTCTTTATAGAGGAATACCAGTATTTATTGATTCAAGAGCAGATTTATATACTCCTGAATTTAATGGTACTAAAAATGAAGAAGGAAAATATGAAGGAAGGAATATATTTACTGATTATATCAATATATCCGGTTTAACCACATATTACGAAAATAAATTTGAAGAGTATGGAATCACACATGTTGTTATGACAAAAAAATCTAAGCTTAATATGTTTATATCAAGAGATGATAATTATAATAAAATTTATAGTGATGACAACTTTGTAATATATGAAAGAAGTAGTATATAAAAAGGAGGAGCTATCCTCCTTTTTATAAAAGTTTTAAGGTACATCAAAAAAGTGTATTACTAAATAAAAATGAAGAATGTATGTTATAATAAAAAAATAAGGGAGTATAAATAGTGGAAAAAATAGTTGTAGAATTAGAAAATATGCGTTTAGATACATATTTAGTAAATAAATATAAAGATTTATCAAGAGCTATGATTCAAAAATTAATAGAACAAGAAAATATTTTAGTTAATGGAGAGGCAAAAAAAATTTCATATAAAGTTCAAATAGGAGATGTTATAGAAGTTAATATTCCAGAACCAAAAGAAATAGGTGTAAAGGCTGAAAATATACCAATAGATATTGTATATGAAGATAGTGATATTATAGTGGTAAATAAACCAAAGGGAATGGTGGTTCATCCTGCAAATGGAAATCCAGATGGAACTTTAGTAAATGCTATTATGGCAATTTGTAAAGATAGCCTGTCTGGAATAGGCGGAGAAATAAGGCCTGGAATAGTACATAGATTGGATAAAGATACATCAGGTTTGCTAATTATAGCGAAAAATGATACAGCACATATTAATATGAGTAATCAAATAAAAAATAGAGAAGTAAAAAAAATATATATTGCACTAGTAAGAGGAATAATAGAAGAAAATGAAGCTACAATAAATATGCCAATAGGGAGAAGTCAAAATGATAGAAAGAAAATGGCTGTAAGAAAAGATGGGAAAGAAGCAATTACACATTTTAAAGTATTAGAAAGATATGACAAGTATACATTGCTTCAAGTAAAAATAGATACAGGTAGAACACATCAAATAAGAGTACATTTAGCAGAAATAGGACATCCAGTAGTTGGAGATATGGTATATTCAAATGGAAAAAATGAATTTGGAGTAGAAGGGCAGATGTTACATGCAAAAAGTCTAGACTTTAAACATCCTATTACGGGGAAAGAAATGCATTTAGAAGCGGACTTGCCAGATTATTTCAAAGAGATTTTGTCGCGTCAGGGACAGGCCTTTTCGCGACAAAATTGAAAGGTATTTGGCGCGAAAAGGCCTGTCCCTGACGCGACAAAAGGAAGAAAGAAGGGAGAAAGTAGAATAAAATGGAAAATGAAGTTAGACTGCAAAAGTATTTAGCAAATCAAGGACTTTGCTCAAGAAGAAAAGCAGAAGAATATATACTAGAAGGATTTGTTAAAGTAAATGGAAAAGTGGTTACAGAGTTAGGAACCAAAATAAATCCCAAAAAAGATGAAGTGATTTTTAAGGGAGAAGAAATAAAAAGAGCAGATAAGAAAGTATATATTTTACTTAATAAACCAATAGGATATGTAACAACAACTAAAGATCAATTTAATAGAGATACAGTTTTAGACTTGGTAAAAGTAAAAGAAAAAGTGTTACCAGTAGGAAGATTAGATATGTATACATCAGGAGCAATCATACTTACGAATGATGGAGAATTTATATACAAAGTTACGCATCCAAAATATGAAATAGAAAAAACATACAATGTAACAGTAAAAGGGATTATTACAGAAGAAGAAATAAAAATGCTTGAAAAAGGTGTAAAAATTGAAGATTATATTTCTGGGAAGGCAAAGGTAAGAATATTAAAAATTGATAAAGAAAAAGATATTTCAAGAATTGAAATAACAATACATGAAGGAAAGAATAGAGAAGTAAGAAAAATGTGTGCAAGTATAGGAAAGAAAGTTTTAGCACTACACAGAAGTAGGATAGAAAATATAGATGTTAAAGATTTGAAATTGGGAGAATGGAGATATTTAACTAAAAAGGAAGTTGAAATGTTGACTTTATAATTAATTTATAATGAAATTAATTATGAAGTAGTATAAAATAATAATTGCAGTGTATAAAATTAATTATATACTTAGTTCAATTTAAAAAAGTCAAACAAAATACAAAAATTTGTTTGACTTTTTTGTTTGTTTATGTTACTATTATTAAAGTATTAAAATGAATGTGGAGGGGTGCATAAATGCCAGAAGAAAAAAAGAGAAGAGGAAGGAAGAGAAACACGGAATCACTAACAGTTAGACAAAAACAAATCTTAAGATATATAACAAAACAAATATCAGAAAATGGGTATGCTCCATCTGTTAGAGAAATTGGTAAAGCAGTTGGATTGAGCTCAACTGCTACAGTACACACTTATTTAAAAAGGTTAGAAGAATTAGGTTATATTAGAAAAGAAAATCAAAAAGGTAGAACTTTAAGAATATTAAAAAAAGAAGATGATTTATATAATCCAAAAAAAATCGGAAAAGAACCATCAAAACCATATTTTTATAAAAAAGAAATGGTGGATGTACCTGTAGTAGGAAAAATAACTGCAGGAGCTCCTATACTTGCAGTTGAAAATGTTACAGATACTATTCCTATTCCACTTGATTTTGTGGGCAACAGTCAAAGTTTTATGCTTGTAGTTAGAGGAGAAAGCATGATAGAAGCTGGAATACTAGATGGAGACATGATTTTAGTAAGAAGGCAAAATGTAGCTGAAAATGGCCAAATAATAGTAGCTTTAATAGATGATGAAGCAACAGTAAAAACATTTTATAAAGAAAAAGATTATATAAGACTGCAACCAGAAAATAGTACTATGGATCCGATAATAGTACCAGATTGTACAATACTAGGTAAGGTTATAGGTGTATTTAGAAAAATGTAAATAAAATAAGAAGGGAATGAAATAAATGAGTTATGATGATTTCTGGTTTATAGATACTAGAGTACAAACAACTAACTTAAGAAGATGGCTCATTTGGTTTATATTATTATTTGCATTTGTAACTGTTGGAAGTATAATGGCTATAAAAACAATGTATCATGATATCAAAATTTATGAAATACAAGAAACTATTCCAACTATTACAGTAAATGAAGCAAAAGCTACAAATGTAAATGGATATATAAAGGGAGAAGTAAAAAACGAAACAGACACTGATATAAGTAATAAAAAGATATGTTTTATATTATTCAATGAAAATAATGAAAACATAGGAGAAGAATATTTAGATATAGGAAATATACAAGCAGGAGAGACTAAAACTTATGAACTAAAATTTAAAAGAAATAATGTAGATAGATTTATTGCAACTGTTATTGAATAAAATTAAATAATAATGTATAAATAGGAAACCTTATAGTATAATATAAATATACTATAAGGTTTTTATAATATTTATTTAGTTAGCTTTCATTATTTTATTATAATGCTTGGTTAAAAAAATGGAAGATAGTAAATTTAGAAATAATATGTTTCTTAGAAAATTTTATAAAATTTATAAAAGTATTTGAAATTTTGTGATAAATGTAATATAATTGTAACACAATTGTAATAAAAATGAAATATTTTTATTTAGAAAGGAAAGATTACAAATGTTTAAGTGGGGACAAGATATAGGAATAGATTTAGGAACTGCAACAGTTATTGCATATGTTAAAGGTAAAGGAATAGTTTTAAGAGAGCCATCAGTAGTTGCAGTAGATAATAATACAGGAGAAGTATTAGCAGTAGGCAAAGAGGCAAGAAGAATGCTTCGGTAGAACTCCTGGAAATATAGTAGCAACTAGACCTCTAAGAGAAGGTGTCATATCCAGTTATACTGTTACAGAAAAAATGCTTAAATATTTTATAAATAAAATTTGTGGTAAATTCATATTTGCTCCACGTATAATGATTTGTATTCCATCACAAGTAACAGAAGTTGAGAAAAAAGCAGTTATTGATGCAGCTTCTCAAGCTGGAGCAAGAAAAGTATTTTTAATAGAAGAGCCAATAGCAGCAGCAATTGGAGCAGGAATAGATATTTCTAAGCCATGTGGAAATATGGTAGTTGATATTGGAGGAGGAACGACAGATATAGCAGTTATTTCTTTAGGAGGTTCAGTAGTTAGCGAATCTTTAAAAGTTGCTGGAGATAAATTTGATGAAGCAATAGTTAAATATATAAAAAGAAAACATAACATCATGATAGGCGAAAGAACAGCTGAAGATTTAAAAATAAATATTGGATGTGTATATCCTAAAATTCAAGATACAGAGATGGAAATAAGAGGAAGGGATTTAATGACAGGACTTCCTAAAAATATTACAATACACTCAAGTGAAATGCTAGAGGCACTAATAGAGCCAGCTATGATGATTATAGATAGTGTTCATTCAGTTTTAGAAAAAACTCCACCAGAGCTTGCAGCAGATATAAGTGATAGAGGAATATATATGACAGGTGGTGGTTGTTTGATAGATGGTCTAGATAAATTATTACAAGCAAAAACTGGAATAAATGTTATGATTGCACAAGAAGCTGTTTCTTGTGTAGCATTAGGAACTGGAAAAGCATTAGATAATTTAGACTCATTAGATAGAAGAAAATGAAGGATTTTGCTTCGAAAATATGTAAGGCCTAAAGAAAATTGATTTTGTTTAGGCGTTAAAATCTATCGGTTTTTCCGATACAATAAAAAACGGGGAAATTAATCCCCGTCTTTGCGTTTCTTAAGGTATATTGTGCCACCTCCTGATTCATCTGGAACAAAATGCGCATCTACTGAACTGAAGTTTCTAAAAAAATTTACATCAAAGTTTGGAGAAGACGTATAAACAAAAATTAGATTTACCTCATTATTGGGCCCAATGATTATGTTGAAAGTCATTTCATCCAATTCGACCAACATTTGACGGCATCCTACAGAGTCAGGTTCTCTATCCAATAATTCCTTTGAGACAAAGAAATATTCAGGAAGATAGTCTTTAATATCCATAAGAACACTCCTTATAAAATAGTATAAAATTATAATAGCACAAAATTGAAATAAAATCAATAGATACAAGTATAATAAGTGAAAATACTGATAAATACTTGCATAATTTAATAATAAATTATATAATTATCATAGTTTGAAAAATAAAGGTGAAGTATATGAATAAAACAAAAAGAAAAATTTTTGAAACTTCAATGCAATTATTTGCAGATAAAGGATATGATGCTACAAGTATAGAAGAAATAACTGCTACTGTAGGAGTAGCAAAAGGAACTTTATATTATCATTTTTCAAGTAAAGAAGAAATATTTAATTTTTTAGTAGATGAAGGAGTTAAATTACTAAAAAATAGTATAAGTATAAAAACAGATAAAATGACTAATTCACTAGATAAAGTAAGAGCAATTGTTTTAATACAGATAAAAATACTTTTTAAATATGAAAATTTTATGACAATTATACTTAGTAAAATTTGGGGAAATGATGAAAGAAGCAAATTGTGTAAAAAATATGTATTTGAATATATACAAATGATAGAAGATATAGTAAAAGAAGGAATAGTCAAAAAAGAAATTGTAAATAAGGATGCAAATGTCATAGCTTCAGGAATATTTGGATTTACATGTTCAAGTTTTATATATAAAATGAGACATGAAGAAGTTAATGTTCAAGAGCTTTTTAGTGAAATTGATAATTTGTTTTTGAAGAAATTAAAAGGAGAAAGGAAGGAATAAAAAATGAGAATATTAAAAGATTTTAAGGTACCAGATTTTAAATTTCCAAAATTTAAAATGAAAGGTTTATCAGAAATTGATGAAGTAAATGTTGATTATGATAAAGTAAAAAAAGCAGAGGAAAATCAAAACAAAAAAGATAAAAAGAATTATGAAGGAACAAATTTTTCTACAATCAAAGAAATATTTATAAATTCATCTAAAGAATATGCAGATAAGACATTTTTATTAGAAAAATTTAATCCAAAAGATGATTGGACAGAAATTACATATAATCAATTTAAAAATGAAGTAATAGGTTTTGGAACAGCATTAACAAGAAAGCTAAATTTAAAAGATTCTAAAATAGTTATAATAGGAGAAAATACACATCATTGGTATGTATCATATATGACAATGCTTTGTGGAGTAGGTGTTGCAGTTCCAGTAGATAAAGAACTTCCTGAAAACGAAATAGAAAATGTTATAAGAAGAGCAAAAGCTAGTGCTGTCATATTTTCAACTAAGAAAGCAGATGTAATAAAAAAAGTATCTGAGAATTTACCAGATGTAAAATATTTTATTCAAATGAATTCTAGTAATGAATTAAATGGAAGATTTATAGGTTTAGATTATTTGATTGAAGAAGGAAAGGCGTTAGTAAAAGGCGGAGATAATAGTTTTATGAATATCGAAATAGATTCAGAAGAATTTAAAGTTTTAATTTTTACATCTGGAACTACTTCAAATGCAAAAGGAGTAATGCTTTGCAATAGAAATTTAGCACAAAATGTTAATGCAGCTACTGCTTATGTAAAACTAACACCAGAAGACAGATTAATGTCAATACTTCCACTTCATCATACTTATGAGTCATCAATTGGTTTTTTATTACCTTATGCGGTAGGATGCTCTATTAGTGTATGTCAAGGACTAAAACATATAGTTTCAGATTTAAAAGAAACAAAACCAACAGCACTTTTAACTGTTCCTTTACTTGTAGAAAACTTATATAGAAAAATAAATGCTAATATCAAAAAAAGTAAAAAAGATGGTCTAGTAAATTCAATGATTCACTTAACTAATGCACTAAAAGCAGTAGGAGTTGATATAAAAAGAAAAGTATTTAATGAAATATATGAAAACCTAGGTGGAAGAATAAGAATAATAGTTTCAGCTGCAGCTCCTATAGATGCTAAAATAGGAAAATGGATAGAAGATATAGGAATATTATTTTTACAAGGATATGGACTTACAGAAACAGCTCCAATAGCAGCATTAACACCTGACTTTGACACTAAAGTTGGTTCAGCAGGAAAAGCAGTTATTTGTGCAGAACTTAAAATAGATAATCCAAATGAAAATGGAGAAGGTGAAGTACTAATAAAAAGTAAAACTCTAATGCTTGGATATTATGAAGATGAAGAAGCAACCAAAGAAGCTATATTTGAAGAAAATGGAGAAAGATGGTTCCATTCTGGAGATGTAGGATATATGGATGACGAAGGATTTTTATACATAACAGGAAGAAGTAAAAACGTTATAGTAACACAAAATGGAAAGAACATATATCCAGAAGAAATAGAACTTTTACTTGGAAAATATAACGAAATAAAAGAGTGTATGGTTTATGGAAAAGAAGTAGAAGGAGAAAAGGAATTAACAATAACAGCAAGGGTAATTCCAAATTATGAAGAAATAGAAGAAAAATATGGAAAAGATTTAGATGAAGATAAGATATATAAAATAATTTGGGACAAAATTAAAGAAGTAAATAAAGGACTAACATCATATAAAGCAATAAAGAAATTAGAAATAAAACATGATGATTTTGTAAAAACAACAACAATGAAAATAAAGAGATTTGAAGAGATTAAAAAGCAATAATATGAAAAGCAAAAATCCGTAAGAAAAAAAGACAAATAATTACAAAAAAAGTATTGACTTAATAGAAAACTTGTAATAAAATTATATTGAAATTAAAAGAACAAAAAAATCCTATAGTGAAAAACACCTACGGAAATAAGAACTACACAGGATAAAGGAGGGAAGGTTTACAATGTCTAAATCTGGCATAGTAAACGTGAGAATGGTAATCACGGAAGAAAAGATTTTATCAAATATTGATAAAGTACAAAAACTAATAAATCCAAATAATAAAAAGCAAATCATTCAATTAGAAGATGATGCTTATTTTAAAGATTTAATAGAATCAATAAAAACATATTTAATTGAATATCCAAAAAAGAAAAACTTTCCAGCAAGTGTATATAAAGCAGCTTATGGATTAGTTGAATATGCAACAAATCAATTTGAAGAAAATACTAAAAAAATAGAAGGGTTAATTAGACAAAGAGAAAAAAATATTTCATTAGCAGCAAGTTTAAAAGATGTTTTATATGCAGTAGAAAACAAATCAGAAGATTGGAAAGATGCTATAAAGGAAATATCTAATGACTTTTCAGAAGACATAATAGAAACTTTAGGAGTTATAGGAAGATGCAAGTCTGAGACTTCTCAAAATTATCAAGATGCAATAAAGCTAATTAATGCAAGAATAGGAAATTTAGAAACTAACTTACATATTGAAATAGATATGGAAAGAATAGAAGATAGATCAAAAGCATTAAGCTATATAGGAATAGAAATTGCGGATGCATTAAAATTAATTCCTGCTCCAGAAGAAACTTTAGAACCTATTGTTGAAGAAGATATTGAAGAAACAGTACAAGAAGAAGTAAATACAATACAAGAAGAAGAAAATAAACAATATTTTGAACAAACAAGAATTGAAGTTAAACCTTCATTATGGCAACGTATAAAAAATAGCAAAGTAGTTAAAGCTATTAAATATATAATGAAAATTAAAGTTGTAATAGAAGTGCCAAATGCTTTACCAGAAGGTAGAGGAGAATAGAAAAAAGTCTGATAATTAATATATAGTTATCAGACTTTTTAAAGTTTAATCGTTATCAACAAATAATAATCTTATAGCCCATAATCCAGATATACCAACTAATACATATATTATTCTACTAATTATAGACATTGCACCAAATATAGTATCTACTAAATTGAAATTAAATAATCCAACTAATCCCAAGTTAATAGCACCTATTATTATTAATGCTAATGCTATTTTATCAATAATCTTCATGAAAATCATTCCTTTCCTAGCATTTTTAATAATAGTATACTCAGTAATAAAAATTTTATTCAAAAATATAAAATTTCTGTCAAAAAAACATTAATTAAAAATATATTTATACTAAAAATAACCGTTTTTTCCATCATAATTAAAGCTTTTTATATATAAATATAAAAAAATAACTTTTTATATTAATTTTTTAACAAAACTATTGACATATTCATTAAAATAGTTTATACTTTAAATTGCGTTTGAGATGCGCCCTTAGCTCAGTTGGTTAGAGCAACCGGCTCATAACCGGTAGGTCCAAGGTTCGAATC
>CALXVN010000023.1 GCA_944392085.1 uncultured Clostridia bacterium
ATTCACTTGAATATTTACTCATAAAAAATGAACCCTCCTTGTTAAACTTTTTTGTCTAACAATTTGGGTTCACTTCATTTCATTTTTAGCTACATCTTTTTTTTAATTATATAAATACTTTTGAGGGTTTACTTCAATTCCATTTACTCTTACTTCAAAATGCAAGTGGTTACCTGTTGAGTTACCTGTTGATCCAACTGCTGCAATAACATCTCCAGCTTCTACTTTTTCCCCTGATGAAACATACAATTTACTACAGTGACCATAATATGTTTGAACACCATTTCCATTGTCTAATTTTACTACATATCCATATCCACCACTGTAACCAGAAAATATTACTTTTCCATCTGCTGCAGCTTTTATTGGAGTTCCTGCTGGTGCAGCTATATCAAGTCCTGTATGTCCACTTGTTCTTATACTTTCTCTATTACCAAATCTGGATGTTATTATGCCGGAAACTGGTGTGACTTCTAGATAAACTCCTTTCACAGTATGAGATTCAATTTCTTTTTGCTCTTCTATTTCTTTTTCCAATTCTTCCACTTTATTCTCTATTTCTTCACTTACATCTGCTTTAGCAACTTTTACTGTGCTTTCATCTTTTTTATCAGTTGTTATTATATCTGTAATACCTATATCTAATTCAATATCATCTTCATATTTTTCAGTCATTTCATCAACTATTTTTTCAGCTTCTTCTAAGCTTGCTAAGACGGCTTTTTCTTCACCGTCTAATGTCACAGCATATAGTTTATATGTTGTTTCAGAATTTTCTTCTAATTTAGCTAATATCACATCTTCATTTGTTTGAGCATCTTTATTAACTAATGTCAATTTATATTCTGGCATATTTTCTATTATTGTATATAATTTTGCTTCTTCTTTTTTATTTATTATCTCATTTACTTTTGTTTCAAATTCATTTTTATCTGAAATATAACCTACAGTTTCTTCTCCAATTTTTACTTCACATACTAAATTGAATTTGAATAATATAATAATTATCATTATAAACAGTGCAATTGCTACTATATTTATAAGCCTTATCATTTCTTTTGTGTAGTATTTAATTTTCCTGTTTAAAATAAATTTTCACACTCCTTTTTCAAACGTGATAAAATTAATTATACCATATATTCTATACAATTTCAAATTATATATTCATTTATCATACATTTTTTGCTTTTTCTAGACATTTTATACATTTTAAAATTTAAATTATTATATAGTTTACTTTATTTTTCTTTATTTTTCTCGTTTTTTCTTTGTTTTTCTTTTATTGACAAAACTCAAGTCATAGTAGTAAGAATGTGTTTAGGAACGGAGTAAAAATGCATATTAAAAAATATACATTTTTACTCCGTCCCTGAACACATCACTGCTCCTTCTTGAAGGATAAGTCAATTATCACATGCGTAAATTTTTTTTCCTATTTTTATTTCATTTAATTTCTTTTGTGATTCCATTATTATAATTGGCAATATTGAAATTCCTATTGTGTATATCCATTGTGTTTGATTTAATGGTACTAGTTTGAAAATTTCTGCAAATGTTGGTATCATTACAACTGCTACTTGAAGAAGTGTACCTAATATAAATGCACCTATCAAATATTTATTTTCAAAAAGTCCAACTTTAAATATGGATTCATCACTTTTTATATTAAAACTATGTACTAATTCAAGCATTCCTAAAGCCACAAAAGCCATGCTTCTTCCAACTTCTACTCCATACAAATTGTTTCCTATGCTAAATGCCAATAGTGTTAACATTCCAAGCATTGTACCCTCTACAAATATTTTTCCCCATAAGCCATCTGCAAAAATACTCTTTTTAGCTTCTCTCGGTCTTCTATTCATTATGTCTTTATCTGGCGGTTCTAATCCAATCGCTATTGCTGGAAGTGAATCTGTAACTAAATTTATCCATAGTAGTTGTATTGCTAAAAGTGGCGACTTCATTCCTAATAATAATCCCATAAATATAGTTACAATTTCCCCTATATTTGTTGCAAGCAGAAAATGTACTGCTTTTTTAATGTTCTCAAAAATACTTCTTCCTTGCTTTACTGCTTCTACAATTGTAACAAAATTGTCATCCGTAAGTATCATATCAGATGCATTTTTAGCAACATCTGTACCATTTTTACCCATTGCAATTCCTATATCTGCCTTTTTTAATGCTGGTGCATCATTTACTCCATCACCAGTCATTGCAACTACTGCGCCTGTTTTTTGAAATGCCTCCACTATACGTACTTTATGTTCTGGCGATACTCTTGCAAATACAGAATATTTTGAAATATTTCTTTCTAATTCTTTTTGGGAGATTTCATCTAATTCCTTACCTGTTATTGCTAAATCATTTTTCTTTAGTATTCCTAAATCTTTTGCTATTGCTTTTGCTGTAACTATATGGTCTCCTGTTATCATAACAGTCTTAATCCCAGCTTTTCTGCAAGTCATAACTGCTTCTTCCACACCTTCACGTGGTGGATCTATCATTCCTAATAATCCTACAAAAGTTAGGTTTTGCTCTACATTAATACTGTCAATGCTAACTGGTAATTTCGGAATTATACTATATGCTACTGCTATTACTCTTAAAGCATTTTCTGCCATAGATGAATTTATTTTTTCTATTTTTTGCAATATTATATCATTTAATGTATATGTCTCTCCATTATGAAAATATTTCTTGCAATGTTTTAGTAAAACATCTGGAGCTCCCTTTGTGATTACTAAAAATTTACCACCTTCATTTTTTAAAATTTGGCTTATTGCACTACTATTTTCTCCTTCCAAAGTAATATTATTCAATTTATGTATTGTACTCATCATTTTTCTATTTGAGTCAAATGGTATGTCATTAATTCTATTAAATTTTTGATATAGCCTTTCTTTGTACTTTCCTTGTTGTTTTGCTGCATTTACAATAGCGAGTTCAGTTGCTTCTCCTACACCTTCTTCCACATCTGTACACATTGTTCCAAGTTCTAAAATAAAGTTTTTTTGAAAATCTAAACTCTCTCCTTTTATATCCATTACCTTAGTAACTTGCATTTTATTTTGTGTTAATGTTCCTGTTTTATCTGAACATATTACACTACTACTTCCTAAAGTTTCAACTGCTGGTAACTTTCTTACTATACTATTTTTCTTTGCCATTTTAGTTACACCTATTGAAAGCATAATTGTTACTATTGCTGGCAATCCTTCTGGTATAGCTGCAACAGCTAACCCTACAGATGTCATAAACATTTCTATAGGTTCAATCTTTTTAAGTAGTCCTATTACAAATATAAACGCACAAATTGCAAGACAACCCATTCCCAATGTTTTTCCAACTTCTCCAAGCTTTTTTTGAAGTGGAGTTTCTGGAGATTCATTTGTTATTATCATTTTAGCTATTTGTCCTACTTTAGTATTCATACCCGTATCTGTAACTATCGCTTCTGCATGTCCGTTTACCACTATTGTTGTGGCAAAAGCCATATTTAAAGTATCCCCTATTGGCGTTTTTTCATCTAATAAAACTTCTGCATTTTTTTCTACTGGAACTGTTTCACCTGTTAGACTTGATTCTTCTACTTTTAGATTATAGCTATTTATTAATCTACAATCTGCTGGTACATAGTTACCCGCTTCTAACAATACTATATCTCCAGGTACAACTTCTTCTGTTCTTATAGTTACTATTTTTCCGTTTCTCCTAACTTTAGCTACTGGTGCAGACATATTTTTTAATGCTTCTAGTGATTTTTCTGCCTTTGCCTCCTGAATTAGTCCCATGATTGCATTTAGCACAACAATTGCTACTATTATTATAGAATCTATGTAATCGTTTTCTCCTTGAAAATATGATATTCCTGCTGATACTACTGCTGCAACAAGAAGTATAATTATCATAAAATCTTGAAATTGTTTTATAAATCTAATGAGTAGACTTTCTTTTTTCTTTTCTTCTAGTTTATTAGGTCCATGCTTATTTCTTCTATTTTCTACTTCTTCACTACTTAATCCTACGCCAATGTTTGTCCTAAATTTTCTCACAACTTGATCAATATTAAAAGACTGCCACATATATATCAACTCTCCTTTGTTTTTGGGTATATTAATATATATGCTTGTTTTTTTATTTTATTACTATTTTTCTTTTATTTTACTATATTTTATGATATAATTATTGCATAAAAATATATTCTATATTAAACTTTCAAAAATTGGAGGTATCTCAAGTGACAAATTTAGAATATAAATCAAATTTAGAACAGAAATCTATTTCACAAGCTGACTTATTAGAAGCCTGTAAAAAAATAGAAAAATTTATTAGACATTCTTCAGTTTCGGGCAAAAAAATTCGTTCTTTATCTCCAGGTGTTGATGCTATAAGTTTTACAGAAGCAGTTGGAATACTGGTAAAAAATATTTCTGGTTCTGAAGAAATTCTTAAATTTGTTGAAGAGAGATTAAAGCATGACATTGATTCTATTTGAATTTGTCGATTTTTATAAGAATAATTTTTATTAGGTAAAGCAGAGAAATTTAACTACTATTTTTCTCTGCTTTGCTTTTTTATGCTATATGTGATAGTGACTGTAAAATGTGTGGCTATATTTTATGCCCAGGAGAATATAGTATTGATAATGTTTCTCAAGAACTTTGCCCATATTTTAATGACGAAGGTTTAATTTGATTTCACAAAAACAGAGGAGATTAAACTCCTCTGTTTTTTGCAATAATATAAATCTAGTTTTACTGCTTCTAAGTCATTAGATTATACAAAAAATTTGTTGCATATCTCTCTTTAATGTAGAATTAATTTATAAAATATCCTTCTCCATATCTTATACCATATCTACATCCTGGCTTTTTTCGTGATTTGCATTTATTACAATTTGTTTTTGTACAAAAAGGAATAAAATTTCCATTCTTATCTATACTACCCCTTGTAGCTATTATTTCATTTTTTTCACCTTTTATAGTCAAAGTTCCATTGTAATATATTTTTGCCTTTCCTAAAAGTGTAGATTCTAAATAGCAGTCTCCATTATTGGTTATAGTTATTTTCCGCATTAAAGATACCCTCCAAAAAAATATATATACTATTTTAATATATTTTTATTAATTTGTCAATTTCATTGATAGCAATTTACTTACTCCATTTTCTTCCATGGTTACTCCGTATACAGTATTTGCTGCTTCCATTGTTCCTTTTCTATGTGTTATTACTAAAAATTGTGTTTCTTTACTAAATTTCTTTAAGTATTCTGCAAATCTATATACATTTACATCATCAAGTGCTGCTTCTATTTCATCTAATACACAGAATGGTGCTGGATTTATTTTTAGTATTGCAAATAATAGTGCTATAGCTGTAAATGCTTTTTCTCCACCAGATAGAAGCATCATATTTTGGAGCTTCTTTCCTGTTGGTTGTACTTGTATATCAATTCCACATTCTAATACATTATTTTCATCTTCAAGCTTTAATTCAGCTTTTCCTCCACCAAATAATTCAACAAATACTTCATTAAAGTTTTTATTTATTTGTTTGAACTTTTCTATAAATTGTTCTTTCATCGTTTCTGTCATATCTGCTATTATTTTTCTTAACTTAGCGGCTGTATTTTCAAGGTCTAATCTTTGTTCACACATAAAGTCATATCTTTCTTTTGTCTTTTTATATTCCTCTATTGAATCAACATTTATACTACCTAATTCTTTAATCTGTGTTCTAAGAATATTTACATCTCTTGCTGCTTTTTGTACATTTTGTGGCTTTTCGTAAGCCCCACTATTATTTGGTGTAAGTTCATATTCTACCCACAAATTATTTATAACTTGCTCTAAGTCTTGTTCTAACTTTGTTTTCTTTACATCTAGTTTTACAAGCTCACCTTTTAGTTCTTCTATAATATTAAATTCATCATTAATTTTTGCCTCTGATGTTTTTAGTTTTTCACTTTTTTCTATTCTGTCATTTTTTAATTTCTCTACTATATTAGAGCTATTTTCTACATCTGATTTAATTTTTTCTATTTCACTTTCCAATTCAATTATTTTTTTGTTTAGTTCTTCATTTTCTTTTATAACTTCATTTATATTTTGTTCTTTATTTTCTATAGATTTTTTATTATTATCTATATCTTGTTTTATTCTATCTACCATTTCATCTATAGAACTTCCACTTTCATCAAATGAAGATACTGATATTTTTAAGTTTGTAATATCAAAATTCAAATCATCTATATATTTTTGATTATCTTTATTATTAATAGCAAACTCTTCTACAATTTTACTTAGGTTCTCTATTTGGTTTGTTAAGCTATTAATTTCTTCTTCTTTATTTTCTTTTTCTGCTCTATTATCAATTTTTTCCTTTGCAAGTTCTTCTAATTCTTGCTTTATCTTTTCTCTTCTAGCCTCTAGCTTAGTAATTCCTTCTTCTATATTTAAAATCTTTTGGTTTTCTGCAGCATACACTATTTCAATATCTTGAAGTTCTTTTTCAAGCCTTGTAACTTCTTCAATTACATCTGTTACAGATTCAGTATATTCTTGTTTTTCCTTTGTTAATTTTTCTATTTTCTTATTTATTTCTTTTAATTCTTTTTCTAAACTCTCAATTTCTCTACTTCTGCCTAGTATATTTACAGTTTTAGTTTGAACAGATCCACCTGTTATAGCTCCTGTATTACTTACTATATCTCCTTCCAAAGTTACAATTCTAAATGAATATGAATTTAATTTTGCAATTTGTATTGCAGTATCCATATTTTCTACAATTAGAGTTCTTCCAAGTAAATTTAGCACAATTTGCTCATATTTTTTATCACATTTAACTAAATCAGATGCTGCACCAATAACACCTTCTGTGCTATTTTTTATAATTCTATCTAACTTCTTTCCTCTTATTGAAGATACAGGTAAAAACGAAGCTCTACCTAATTTATTTTTTCTTAAATGTTCTACTAATTTTTTAGCATTTTCTTCAGTGTCTGTAACCACATTTTGAAGAGCTTGACCCAAGCACATTTCTATTGCAGTTTCATATTTTTTATCAACTGAAATTAAATTTGCTAAAACTCCATTCATTCCTTTATTTAAGCTAGTATCTTTTTCGCAATCTACAAGTAATGATTTTACACTTCTTGTGTATCCTTCTTTTTCTTTTTCTGTTTCTATTAAGAACTTTAATCTTGAATCTTTCATTCTCAATTCATAGTTTAAATTATTTAAATTAGCATCAAATTCTTTAATTTTTTTCATGCTTTCTTCTTTTTTAACTTGCTTTTCTTGCAAAGTTTTTGCTAACTCATTTTTCTTGTATTCTATGTCATAGAAAGCTTTTGATTTTTCTTGTTTATCATTTCTTGCAAAATCTATTTCAGATGTTAAACTTTGAACTTCTGCTTTTGCTGTTTTTTCTCTTTTTTCTAAGTTTTCTAAATTAGCATCTAATGTACTAATTAAAGATACAATTTCATATTTTTTATCTGTGTTTTGTTCTATGGTTTGCTTCTTATTCTCAATTTCTAATTCTTTATCAGATAATTTTTTAGTAAGTTCCTCTAGTTCTTTTTGTTTTTCATCCAATTCTTTTTGGAACTTTTCCCTATTTAAAGATAAGTTTTCTTTCTTACTTAACTTCTGTTCTTGTTCTTCTTCTAATTCTTTTATTCTTGTCTTTAATTCTTCTATTTCTTTTTCTAATCTTTCTTTATTTTCCCCGTTATTTTGTATTCTTTCCTTAGAAATACCTATTTCAGAATTTATCTTTTCTATTTTGTTTGTACTTTCAAACCCTAAATTTTGCATTTCTTCTATTTTTGAAGTAATCTCGTCTATTTCTATTTTCAATTCTTCTTTTGCTTTTTGCAAATTCTCCATTTTTTCATTTTCTTCTGTATTTTGATTTTCTACTATTTTTATGTCTTCCACTATTTTTTCTAATTTTTCTTTATATTCAGATATATTATATAAAAATAGTCCTACTTCAATATTTTTTAATTCTTCACGTAAATCCAAATATTTTTTAGCTTTTTCAGATTGTAATTTTAAAGGTTCAATATTAGCTTCAATTTCTGATAAGATATCATTAATTCTAAGTAAATTTAATTTAGTTTGTTCTAATTTTTTCTCAGATTCCATCTTTCTTGTTCTATATTTTACAATTCCAGCAGCCTCTTCAAAAATCTTTCTTCTATCTTCTGATTTGTTGCTTAATATTTCATCAATCTTACCTTGTCCTATTATACTGTATCCATCTTTTCCAATACCTGTATCCATAAAAAGTTCTAGTACATCTTTTAATCTGCAAGGAACTTTATTTATGAAGTAACCTGTTTCGCCACTTCTAAAAATTTTTCTTGTAACAGTTACTTCTGAATATTCTATTGGAAGCTTTCCATCAGTATTATCAATTACCATAGATACTTCAGCAAACCCAAGCGATTTTCTCGCTTGAGTTCCTGCAAATATTATATCTTCAGACTTTGACCCTCTTAAAGACTTCATACTTTGCTCTCCAAGTACCCATCTTATGGCATCAGAAATATTACTTTTCCCTGAGCCATTTGGTCCTATAACTGAAGTAATACCACTCTTAAATTCTAAAACCGTTTTATCTGCAAAGGATTTAAATCCTTGTAATTCCATTCTTTTTAAATACATCTGTTACACCTACTTGTTTTGTACTATACTTAATTTATCATTTATACTATTTTACTACATCATACTATACAAATCAATGGTGGCTGAGCTATTTTTATCAAAATAACACCACCACCATTTTATCTTCTAAGATACATTGCTTTTGTTAAAATACTCAATCATGTGAACTATTGTATCTTGATTTTTTGAATTTAGTTTGTCGAATCCAAATAGTGCACCATTTATTTCTCTTTTTCCTTTAATATCCAAATATTCGCTGAAAATTTCATCCATCCCTATTTTAAACAAGTTACATAGCTTTACTAATACTTCATAAGATGGTTTAGACCTATCCTGCTCTACATCTCCTATATACCTAGGTGAACACTCAATTGCTTCAGCTAATTTTTCTTGCGTATATCCATGACTTTTTCTAATTGCTTGAATATTTTTTCCAATTTTTATTACCTTTGCTTTCTTCATATTCCACCCCTTAATAAAAAATATATTTATATGATAGCAAAGGTTTTAATTATATAAAACGAATTTCGTGCGTATTTTATACGTTTATATTTTGTTTTGTTTAGCTTAATTACCTTTATTTAGCTAAATCTTTTTAATATTTCTTCTATTTTTATAAATTTTATTTCTCTATTTTCCATTAGTATTTCTCCATTGACAATAGTTGTATCAACATTTCTACCTTCAGTATTATATACTAAATTAGAAATTATATCATTGTTTGGAATCATTTTTATGTTATCTAATTTTTTTGAAATATCAACTATTATTATATCTGCATTTTTACCTTCTTCTATACTTCCTACTTTTTTATCAATTCCTAATAATTTAGCACCATTTATTGTTGCCATTTTTATTACCTCTTTTGAATCTATCCTTGCTTCATTTTCGTGAATTCCCCCTTGTGCTAAAGCTGCAATTTTCATAGTTTCAAACATATCTAAATTATTTCCAGATCCTTGTCCATCTGTTCCTAGAGCTACATTTATTCCATTTTGTAAATATTTAGTAACATCTGCAATTTTGCATCCTAATCTAAAGTTAGATATTGGATTATGTGCTATAGAACAATTCATTGTTTTTAATATTTCGACGTCTTCATCATTTAATTTTACTCCATGCGCTAATATTGTATGAATTTCAGAAAAGTACTTCTTTAATACTTTTGAAGCTTCTTCTCCATGCATCCTTTTTATATCTTCTATTTCATCAATACTTTCTAAAAAGTGAGTGTGTATTGGCAAATTATATTTTATTGCAAGTTCTCTTGCTTCTTTTAGTAATTTACCTGAGCAAGTATATAATCCATGTGGTGAAACTGAGTATGTAATTAATTCATTCGTTTCATCTCTACTTTCATATAAATCTACAAATTCTTCTATTCTTTTTTTAGATGCTTCTTCTCCATCTGTATCCATTAACACTCTTGTAATCATTGCCCTTAGTTTTGATTCTTCTAATGCTTTTCTAATTTCCTCACTCATAAAATAATGGTCATTTACACAAGTAGTACCAGTAGATATCATTTCTAAAATTGAAAGCATACTTGCATTATATACATCTTCTTTAGTAAGTTTTGCTTCTATGGGCCATATTTTTTCATTTAGCCATGTGTATAAATTACATCCTTCAAATGTTCCTCTAAATATACTCATTGCAATATGAGCATGTGTATTTATAAGTCCGGGCATTACAACTTTGCCAGTAGCATCTATAATTTTTTCATTTATGTCTGGTTCTATTGATTTTGCTATTTTTTTTATTATATTATTCTCTACTTCTATATCTGATTCTTTTACTTTAACATCATTTTCTTCAAATATGATAACTTTTCCATTTTTTATTAACATACTGCCTCTCTCCTATCTTTATTTAATAGTTTCATTAATAATTTATCATATTTACTAAAATAATACAATACAGTTTTCAATGTTAAGATTTTTATATTTGTATCTTAAAATGTCGCTATAGACATACCTCTATAGCGACATTTCCTATAAAACTGATATTAATCTTCAAGCTAAAACTAATATACCTAATTTATAACCTAATGCATATTGCTATACAAATAAGCTAATCACCAAATATATTAATCAGTTGCTCGACTACAAATGCACTCATAGTAGCCATATTCATCCCCATGGGACTAATAACAACCACTATAAAATCCAAGAATAATCTTAACTTCGAATATAGCACCTATGTTTTAACCATACATATTAATTATAACTATAAATATTAAATATAAGTAGAAATAATTGTCGTACAGCTATACCACAAATGATATACTCTCATCTCCGACATATAATAATATAAGGTTATTACACTACCATACATCTTTGCTCGAATAATGAAAAACGTTTAATTACATCTCGCATTACTCTTATTTCAACTAATATCAATCTTATGTTATTATTATTTACAAATATTTTTTTATTATACATTTTATTTTAAATTTTTTGTATTGATAATTAAACTATTTTATAGTATTATATACATATATATTACAATTCATAGCTTTAGTTTTTGTTAGACAAGATAATATGTTTTTATTTTAGAAATGAATTATAATAAGTATTAGAAGAACTTAGGAGAAACTTATGAAAAACGAAAAATTTGATTTTTATAGTCCAATTAATTTAAAATCATATAACTTAGATAAAACCATGCGTTATCAGCTTGATATTTTAGGAAATTTAGATTTTTTTACACGTAGACATAGTGAAAATGTTGCTAATTTAGTATGTAGAATTTGTGAATATTTTCATTTTAATAAAAAATTTACCATTTATTGCACTATTTGTGCTTATTTACATGATATAGGAAAATTATTTATACCTTCTAATATATTAAATAAGCCTGATATACTTACTGATGAAGAATTTGAAATAATGAAAACTCACACCACCAAAGGTTATGAGATGTGCATGAAAGATTTGGAGCTAAGACCCTATGCAATAGGAGCATTGTATCATCATGAAGCTTTAAACGGTTCTCGGTTATCCAAGTGGAACGACTAAAATTCCCATGGAAGCACAAATAATTCGTGTTGCAGATGAATATGATGCAATAGTAACAAAAAGGCAGTATACTACTCACGTTAATATTTCTGAAACATTAAAAGATTTAATAAAAGATGCAAAGCCTGATCCAAAATTTGTAGCTTTAGATTATTTATCTCAAAACTCTAAAGTAGGAAAAATAAATAAACGCGTTTTAAAAGTTTTGTTTAAGGTTGTTATTGATGATATTTTATATGAAATTAGTTGTTTATATGAATATTTAGACTATTTAAAAGAAAATATCAAAAGATTAGATCTTATTTGTAAATATGCAAATAAAATGAATGAAGCAAAGACTGATAAAAAGAAAAGCTATTATAAAGAGGGAATGAAACTTTTATTCCAAGCAGATGAAAACTTTGATAACTATATACAAGTTTTTGAAGATTATAAAAACGCTTTACAGTTTAGAAGTGAAAGAGTTGATAGATTATATAAAGAAATTAAAATAATAAAAAAATTAGAAATTTAACTATTAATCTAGCGAGAGACGCATTTGGGAACAAGTCAAAATGCATATTTTTGCCTTATTCCCAAACGCATCTCTTAACTAATTTTTACTCTAGTCCAAAACTTACTCCTAGAGCATTGTTCACTCTAGAAATTATATTTTCATCATCTATATGTCCTATTTTTTCTTTTAATCTACTTTTATCTATTGTTCGTATTTGCTCTGTTAAAACTACTGAATCAGCTTTTAATCCATTATTTTGTGAACCTATTTCTATATGTGTTGGTAATTTATTTTTTCCTGTTTGAGATGTAATTGCTGCTGCTATAACAGTTGGACTATGCTTGTTGCCAACATCATTTTGTATAATTAAAACAGGTCTAATTCCTCCTTGTTCTGATCCGACAACTGGGCTCAAATCTGCATAAAACATATCTCCTCTTTTTATTACCATATTCTTCACTCCTAATTTTTGTATATTTAAGGTTTTATTTGCTGATATATTTTAATTTTAGCTTGAGATATAATTTAATTAATATAATTCTGCTTGTGTTTCAATTCTTTTAAATGCAAGTATATCTACATTTTTTAGATTATTTATCTCTATCTCATTATATAATATGTAAACTAGTTTTTTTTCGTTAATATCTTCTATTATTAATTCAATTGGTTTTCCATCTTTTTTATTAACATATAGTTTTTTGTTATAAATGTACTTATTTCCATTGCTTGTTTTTGTTTCCAAAATAATTTTTTCATTTTCTTCATATATCTTGCCGTTATTTTCTATATAATCTGATATAAATGACTCTAAACAAAAGCAATTACTTGCTAAATAGTTATAATTTTCATATACTGAACTTAAATTTAATTTTGTATTATTTATGCTAAGATTAGACCCATCATAAGTAATTTCTAAGCCTTGTATATTGCTTGGTTCTAATACTACTTGTTTTGATATATTTGGAACTTGATATGTTTGTAATAATTCATATTTATTTGTATTTTTATTACTTTCTACTGTTACTGAAACTTTTGCCTCATAAGAGCTTAAATTTAAAATATATTCTTCAATTTCCTCAATACTTTTGATATTATTATTGCCAGTATCAAAATTTTTATAATCATTTTTAATAAAAATTATTATAAAAAAAATAATTAATATAATAACCAATACTAAAAATATAATTTTTTTATTAATTTTTTGTAGCATTTCTTATTCATTCCTTATATAATATATTTAGGTTTTTAATTCGGTTTACCTATAACCTTAGAACAAAGCGAACTTGATTACCCTTTGTTCTTACCGATTTGAGTTTCCGAATAAAAGGAAAAAATCTCAAGGACAATAGCAAATATAACCTTTTTATCTAATAGGAATTTCGGAAAAACTCCCATACAATAAAAAAGTAGATTAATTTACTAATCTACTTTCATTTTATTTTATATTTTTTTAAAGTATTCATCTAGACAATCTATTAATTCTTTTTTCGTATCTATACTATTTATCTTTTGCCTTATTATACTTGCTTCTTTAGTATTTCTTACATAATGGGCTAAGTGTTTTCTCATTTCTTTAATTCCAACTACTTCTCCTTTTTCTTCTACTTCTAAATTAATATGTTCTATAATAGTTTGTAATTTTTCTTTATTTGTAACCTCTCTTTGTTCTTTTCCTTCTAAAAAATTAACTATTTCTTCAAAAATCCAAGGATTTCCAATAGAACCCCTTCCTATCATAATTCCGTCCACATTAGTTTGTTTAAACATTTCTAAAGCATCTTCTTTTGAGGCAACATCTCCATTTCCTATTACAGGAATGTTCACTGATTCTTTTACTTTTCTAATAATCTCCCAATCTGCTTTTCCGTGAGTAATATTCTGCCCTTGTCCTTCCGTGTATAGTAATCGCTGAAACTCCTGAGTGTTCTAGCATTTGGGCTGTTTCTACTGCAACTATAGTTTCACTATCCCATCCTTTTCTAATCTTAGCAGTAACTGGTACTTTTGATACTTTTACTACTTCTTCTGCTATCTTTTGCGCTAATTCTAAATTTAAAAGCAATTTACTTCCATCACCATTTTTTACTATTTTAGGAGCAGGACATCCCATATTTATATCTATAATATCCACCAAATCACTTACATTTTCTGCTGCATATTTCATTGCATCTACATCACTTCCAAAAATTTGGGCTGCAACTGGTCTTTTCTCTCCTTCTACTCTTAACAAAAGTTTTGTTTTTGCATCATTATAATATATTCCTTTACTGCTAACCATCTCTGTACAAGTGAGGCCTGCTCCATATTTTTCGCATATTAAGCGAAATGGCAGGTCTGTGATTCCTGCCATTGGAGCTAAAAGTATATTATTTCTTAATTCTACATTTCCTATTTTTAGTTTTTTCAAATACATTTAGTTTTTAGTCCTTTCATATATTATTTATATATACTTTGACAAATGAGCAATACAATGTCGCCTTAATCTATAAAAATTGCTTTTTGCCTTCTTCCAGAAATATTTAATAAAATTCCTATCATTATAAAATTACTTAAAAGTGAACTACCTCCATAACTTACAAAAGGAAGTGGTATTCCTGTTATAGGAAGAAGTCCCATTGTCATACCAATATTTTCTAACATGTGAAAGAAAAATACACCGTGCTATTCCTATTGCTATATATGCTCCTAAATCGTCTTTTGCAGTTTTAGCAACATAAATCGATTTTGTAATTAATATAACATACAGAATTATTACCCCTGCTGCTATTATAAATCCCATTTCTTCTGCAATTAATGCAAAAATAAAGTCAGTTGTTTTAGGATATAGGAAACCTAATTGAGTTTGATTTCCTTTAAATAATCCCATTCCAAATAGCTCTCCTGCTCCTATTGCTAGTTTTGATTGAATTATATTATATCCTGCTCCTCTTGGATCTAAATCTGGATTTAAAAATACATCAATTCTTGTTTTTGCATGTTCTGGCAAAACAAATAAATATAATAGAGGAACTGCAATAATTACTAACAAAATAGATACTATTATATACCTCTTTTTTATTCCTGCCACAAATAGCATAAATACCAATGCCATAACAAATGCAAATGCTGTTCCGTAATCTGGTTGTTTTATTATAAGCAAAGTAGGAACAGCAAATACAAGCAAAACTATTAAAAGTTTTGAAATTCTACTTATTTCATCTTTTCCATTTTTTTGTATTTTAACTATTATAAATGCTAGCATTAATATACAAATAATTTTTGCAAATTCCGCTGGCTGAAATGAAAATGGTCCTATATTAAACCAGCTTGTTGCTCCGTTAATTGGCTCTGTAAACATTACTCCTATTAGTAGAACAATTATTATTCCATATAATATTGGTGATACTTTTACTAATAATTCATAATCAATAAATATTACAATTATCATTATTGGAATACTTATTATAACCCACATTATTTGTTTTTTTAATTCTTCATAATTTGAATTTTGTGTAGCAGATGTTAAAGCTACTAAACCTATTATAACTAAGATAATAGTAGAAATTAATATACCCCATTGTAAGTTTTTAAGAATCTTTCTCTTCATTATCAACCTCATCTACATTATTTTCTGATTCTTGGTTAATTGGCTCTGCTTTTTTCTCTTCATTTTCTTGCAGATTTTCTACTTCTTGCACTTCCTCGCTTTTTTCTATATCTTCATTATTTATATCTTCGCTATCAGTTCCATTCTTTTCTTTATTTACATCATTTTCTTCTTTCTCTTGTTCTTCATTTGAATCTTTTTTTATAGTTCCTTCTAGTTTTCTAGCTTCATTTTTAATAGTTATTATTGGAATATTTGCATATAAAGCTGGTGCTCCTACTTTTCCATCTTCTCCCTCTTTATTAGTTAACCTAACATCTATAGCTTTTTCATCTATATCTATATATTTCTTTATCACTTCTAAAATCTCTTGTTTCATCATTTCTAAAAAATCTGCTGAAATATTTGCTCTATCTTGAGCCAAAACTAAATGTAACCTTTCTTTAGCAGTACTTTTAGATTCTTCTTTTTCGCTTTTTTTAAATCTTTCTAAAAATCTTGTTATGGTTTTAAACATTTTTTCCCTCCAATAGTATTAGTGTTTACTTTTTGCGAAAAAACCTCTCATTTTACTAAAAAGACCTTCTTTTCTTCCAGGAATAGTTACATCAATATTTTCTCCTAATATTCTTCTTGCTATTTCTGTATATGCCTTTCCTGAAGGTGCTTTTTCTTTTGTAACAACTGGTTCTCCTTTATTTGTTTGAGTTATTATAAATTCATCATCTGGCACAACACCTATTAAGTCTATTGATAATAAATCCACAATGTCCTCAACATCCATCATTTCGCCTTTTTTAACCATATTAGGTCTTATTCTATTTATTACTAGTTCAGGATTCTTTATTTCAGATGCCTCTAGTAATCCAATAATTCTATCTGCATCTCTTATTGCTGAAATTTCTGCTGTTGTTACAACAATTGCACGGTTTGCTCCAGCAATAGCATTTTTAAAACCTTGCTCAATTCCTGCTGGGCAATCTATTAATATGTAATCAAATTCTTCTTTTAGTTTCCCTATTAGTTCTTTCATTTGTTCTTCATTAATTGCACTTTTATCTCTTGTTTGAGCAGCTGGTAGTAAGAATAATTCATTAAATCTTTTATCTTTTATAAGAGCTTGTCTTAATTTGCATTTTTCTTCTACAACATCAACTATGTCATATACTATTCTGTTTTCTAATCCCATTACAACATCTAGATTTCTTAATCCGATATCAGTATCTACTAATGCAACTTTTTTACCTCTTAAAGCTAAAGCTGCACCAAGATTAGCTGTTGTAGTTGTTTTTCCTACTCCACCTTTTCCGGATGTTATTACTATAACTTCTCCCATATATTTTCCTCCTTGTAATTTTAAAGCAATTTTTTATTTTTGCTCTTCAATAAAAATGCATAATTATAAACAATATTATTATATACGAAAAATAGGCAAAAGGCAATGTTTTATTGGAAAAAAATACAAATCAATTTTTTGATTTGTATTTTTTCATATTATTTATTTATTAAATATTCATATATTTCATCTGCTCTATTATTATCCTTTTCATAGCTTTCTTTTACTTTTACAACAGTTGATAATTGACTTTTTCTAATTGCATTTGATATTAAAAATATAGCTAGTAAAATAAATAACATTGTAATTAGTACTATTGATACATATACTGCCATTGAGCCTTTATTATTTTTTAAATTCATTTTTAAATTCCTCCTTTGTTATTGTATCCAATAATGTATAATTTTATTTTACTACATATCAGTTTATAAATCAATATGCTATATGAACCAAATTTTATTCTACTAATCTTTTAGCGTAAGATATATACATGGATAAGTTCCTTTTTTTGATGTGTATTTTTCTCCTTGTCCCATAATTTTTAGTCCTGTAAATAAAGAAGCTGAGTCTAACATCGATATGTTGAAGTTTTCATACGTGTCTTTTCTGCATAGTAAAAGACATAGCTTTGCCATGTCTTTACACATTCCCATTAATCTTGTTATGAAAATTACTAGCTCCATCGAATCAATCGCAATTTTTACCTAATGTACAATGTTGGGCGAGAAGTTCCACTATATCCTATTTGAGTTCTAGGGTCCCATTCAACACGACGCATAACTGGATTGTATCCACCATTAGCCACATCACAGTTCCCTCCACGAACGGCACGATCTTTATAAAATGTTTCTTGTGTGGCTTCAGCGAAATTTCCTGCTAAATCGTATATATTTTGTGCACTCCATGCTTTACTAAATCCTGTTATTTGTAGCATTCCGTGTCCTTCTATATCTGCTGCTCCTGTGCTCGAATGGTAGTTTCCCCAACTATTTGAATTTGTGTCTGTATTATATCCTTTTGTCTTTAACCAGCTACAAACTCCGTCCCACTGATTTCCATATATCATAGTTGTTTGTGCATAATCAGTACTTACTATATTAGAACATGCTTTCTTTAAATTATGCCAATATTGATTTGCTAATACTGTCCCTTTTTGTACAGTTGGGTTTTCTACAGTTCCGGTTAATTCGTATCTTCCTATATAAAATCCTTTATATTCTTTTGTGCTTTTATATGTCGCTGTAAATTCTTCTACCATTTTTTCAGCCATATCTTGTAAACTATTATATCCCCATGTAGTATAATAATCTGCTGCATAAAAATCTATATCTGGCTCTCTTGCTGAATATCGACTTCCTGGCTTATCTATAGTGTAATAGCCAACTTCTCCTGTTGCTTGTCTTAATTTACTATATACACTTGTTGTAGTTGTAACTCCATATAATTTAATTGGTTCTGCTACTTCTGTATACATTGTTGTATAATCTGCTACTGGTATCCATACAAATTCATTTCCAATACTTTTATGATTTTCATCTATTTTATCTGTTATTACTAATCCTTCACTTACCTTGTTAATACTATTTGTTACTCCTACAGCAAATCCACCTGGTATCCATGCTATATTTCCTTCACTATCTGTATATTTAGTTGTCTCTGCATATATATCGGAGAACTTTTCCCCATCTGTTTCTATTTTTTTGCTTAGTTCTACTGAATTTCCTGCTCCATCTGTTACTCTTACTTTTATTGTATACTCTGTTGATTCTTCTAATTCTGTAAATTCATATTCTGCTGCTATTGCACTTGTTCCTGTAGCATAATCTGCTCCATCATTACTGCTATACTCTATTTTTGCAATTCCACTCTCATTATCTGTAGCTACCACTTGTACTTTTATTGTAGTTTCTGTTACTTCTATTTCTTTTATTTCTGTTATTTTTGGTTCTACTGTATCACTTATTGGAAATGTTGCATAATCACTTGCATTTGT